>NZ_CP149803.1:1840714-2147500 GCF_037943105.1 Pseudomonas sp. TMP9 | reverse complement strand
AGTGCGAATGCTGACATGAGTAACGACAATGGGAGTGAAAAACTCCCACGCCGAAAGACCAAGGTTTCCTGCGCAACGTTAATCGACGCAGGGTGAGTCGGCCCCTAAGGTGAGGCAGAAATGCGTAATCGATGGGAAACGGGTTAATATTCCCGTACTTCTAATTACTGCGATGGAGGGACGGAGAAGGCTAGGCCAGCACGGCGTTGGTTGTCCGTGTTTAAGGTGGTAGGCTGATTTCTTAGGTAAATCCGGGAGATCAAGGCCGAGAACTGATGACGAGTTATCTTTTAGATGACGAAGTGGTTGATGCCATGCTTCCAGGAAAAGCTTCTAAGCTTCAGGTAATTAGGAACCGTACCCCAAACCGACACAGGTGGTTAGGTAGAGAATACCAAGGCGCTTGAGAGAACTCGGGTGAAGGAACTAGGCAAAATGGCACCGTAACTTCGGGAGAAGGTGCGCCGGTGAGGGTGAAGCATTTACTGCGTAAGCCCATGCCGGTCGAAGATACCAGGCCGCTGCGACTGTTTATTAAAAACACAGCACTCTGCAAACACGAAAGTGGACGTATAGGGTGTGACGCCTGCCCGGTGCCGGAAGGTTAATTGATGGGGTTAGCTAACGCGAAGCTCTTGATCGAAGCCCCGGTAAACGGCGGCCGTAACTATAACGGTCCTAAGGTAGCGAAATTCCTTGTCGGGTAAGTTCCGACCTGCACGAATGGCGTAACGATGGCGGCGCTGTCTCCACCCGAGACTCAGTGAAATTGAAATCGCTGTGAAGATGCAGTGTATCCGCGGCTAGACGGAAAGACCCCGTGAACCTTTACTATAGCTTTGCACTGGACTTTGAGTTTGCTTGTGTAGGATAGGTGGGAGGCTTTGAAGCGTGGACGCCAGTTCGCGTGGAGCCAACCTTGAAATACCACCCTGGCAACCTTGAGGTTCTAACTCTGGTCCGTTATCCGGATCGAGGACAGTGTATGGTGGGTAGTTTGACTGGGGCGGTCTCCTCCTAAAGAGTAACGGAGGAGTACGAAGGTGCGCTCAGACCGGTCGGAAATCGGTCGTAGAGTATAAAGGCAAAAGCGCGCTTGACTGCGAGACAGACACGTCGAGCAGGTACGAAAGTAGGTCTTAGTGATCCGGTGGTTCTGTATGGAAGGGCCATCGCTCAACGGATAAAAGGTACTCCGGGGATAACAGGCTGATACCGCCCAAGAGTTCATATCGACGGCGGTGTTTGGCACCTCGATGTCGGCTCATCACATCCTGGGGCTGAAGCCGGTCCCAAGGGTATGGCTGTTCGCCATTTAAAGTGGTACGCGAGCTGGGTTTAGAACGTCGTGAGACAGTTCGGTCCCTATCTGCCGTGGACGTTTGAGATTTGAGAGGGGCTGCTCCTAGTACGAGAGGACCGGAGTGGACGAACCTCTGGTGTTCCGGTTGTCACGCCAGTGGCATTGCCGGGTAGCTATGTTCGGAAAAGATAACCGCTGAAAGCATCTAAGCGGGAAACTTGCCTCGAGATGAGATCTCACTGGAACCTTGAGTTCCCTAAAGGGCCGTCGAAGACTACGACGTTGATAGGTTGGGTGTGTAAGCGCTGTGAGGCGTTGAGCTAACCAATACTAATTGCCCGTGAGGCTTGACCATATAACACCCAAACAATTTGATGTTTGCGTGTCTCTATGAAGACTGCAACAGCCGAAAATTTGCACAACTACAAACCAAAGACATCACATACCTAATTCGGAGCAGCGTCTAACGACGGTACTCCAGCTGAATCGCTTGACGACCATAGAGCATTGGAACCACCTGATCCCATCCCGAACTCAGTAGTGAAACGATGCATCGCCGATGGTAGTGTGGGGTTTCCCCATGTGAGAGTAGGTCATCGTCAAGCACCTATACCAAAACCCCCGATCAGGAAACTGGTCGGGGGTTTTACTTTGCGCAGCCGAAAACAAACCGTACACATGTGAGCCTTTGATAGGCAACGGCCTGCGTGCCATGCTGAATGGGGTCCTAAACTGCCGTTCACTTTAGGTCCGGCTCAATTTCGGTTGGCTGCCCGAGCGGCTAAATATTCACGGCCTTCAGTCGTGTCTGATCGATAATTTTCTTGTAAACCAAGCAAGCGCTTGGTAATTTTGTTAAAACATTAACGGAATTATCCTATGTCTGCCTTTCAAGAGTACTTTGATGATTCTCATCAGTTAGTTCGTGATTCAGTCCGGCGTTTTGTCGAGCGTGAAATCTTGCCGCATATTAATGACTGGGAAGAGGCTGAAGAGTTTCCACGCGAGCTTTATCTGAAGGCAGGTGCTGCAGGAATTCTCGGTATTGGTTATCCGGAAGCATTTGGTGGTAGCCACGAGGGTGATGTATTTGCCAAGGTTGCTGCTAGCGAGGAGCTAATGCGCTCGGGCTCTGGCGGCCTAGTGGCAGGGTTAGGCTCTTTGGATATTGGCTTGCCGCCTGTAGTCAAGTGGGCTAAACCTGAGTTGCGTGAGCGTATTGTCTCGCAGGTGCTTTCCGGTGAAAAAATCATGGCGTTGGCGGTCACAGAGCCTTCCGGTGGTTCAGATGTGGCTAATCTTAAAACCCGCGCTGTGCGTGACGGAGACTTCTATCGTCTGAGTGGTAGCAAAACTTTTATCACCAGTGGTATTCGCGCTGACTACTACACGGTTGCAGTGCGTACTGGTGGTGAGGGTTTTGGTGGAGTTAGCTTGCTTGTGGTGGAGAAGGGTACACCCGGATTTACAGTCGGACGTAAGCTGAAAAAAATGGGGTGGTGGGCGTCGGATACTGCTGAGCTGTTTTTTGACGACTGTCGAATTCCGGTCAGTAACTTAATCGGCTCTGAAAACATGGGCTTTGCCTGCATCATGTCCAACTTTCAAAGCGAGCGCTTGTCGCTGGCTCTGATGGCCAACATGACCGCAGAGTTAGCGCTTGAGGAGGCACTTAAGTGGGCTAAGCAGCGTGAGGCTTTCGGCAAGCCAATCGGTAAGTTTCAAGTGCTGAAGCATCGCTTGGCGGAGATGGCGACACAGCTTGAGGTGTCGCGCGATTTTACCTACAGGCAAGCCGCTAAGATGGCTGCGGGTAAAAGTGTGATTAAGGAAATATCCATGGCCAAAAATTTTGCTACTGATGTAGCCGACCGACTCACTTATGATGCGGTACAAATAATGGGTGGCATGGGCTATATGCGGGAAAGCTTAGTTGAGCGCCTTTACCGAGACAGCCGCATTCTGTCGATCGGTGGTGGCTCGCGCGAGATCATGAACGAGATCATCAGCAAGCAGTTAGGTCTATAAGCTCGTACTTGCAAGTGGCAGATAAAACAAACCCCGCGAGCGCGGGGTTTATTTTAAAGCAGGACAGGAGCTTAAGCTACCTGTACCTCTTCAGCTTGCATACCTTTCTGACCGCGAGCGGCCACGTAGGTAACAGTCTGGCCTTCTTTCAGGCTTTTGAAACCGTCGCTTTGGATAGCTTTGAAGTGAACGAAGAGATCATCGCCGCCATTAGTTGGGGTAATGAAGCCGAAGCCTTTCTCATCGTTGAACCATTTGACGGTGCCAGTTTCGCGATTTGCCATGGTGTGTCTCTTAAATCAGTACGAATTGCGGTGCCAGAGTGCTCATAGCACCTATGCGGTTTTGCTGATAACTACAAGAAGTCAGCACGGACATAATAGGCCGTTTTTTCGGTAAGTGTTGGGTTTAAGACCAATTATTTTATTTTTCCCCCCTCGTAACCTACCAAGCCCCCAGATTACTGGGCTGCACGGCGGTGACGCAGATGATAAAGGGTGTTGCCAAGCTCACTAAAGCATCGTCGGGATGCAGATAAAAGCTCAAAAGGCATCTGATAGCTGATTGTCGCAAGCATCCAAACGCGCCACACACGCTGCTTCTGGACTCAAGCACGTTGCATGCTCTTCAGTACTGCTACTTACGAGAATTGAGCGTGCTAATCCGACGCTGTTTGAGTTTTCTTGCTTGGGTCTTTAGGGGCATAGCGAGCAGCTAGACGCATGGAGGCGACCACTAGGCGTTGATAGAGTGATGGCAAAAGGCGTTGCATAGCATCCAAGACATAAGCATCCGGCCCGATCAGAATTCGTCGCTTGTCCGCCAGTACGCCTTTGATAATGGTGTGGGCCGCTTTTTCCGGCGTGGTCCGCAGCAGTTGATCGTTGAACTGCTGACGAGCTTTATCCGCTTCCTGACCTGTGATGTTGGCAAGGCTGGCATTCATGCGAGCTGTCGTGGCGATATTGGTTTTGATCCCTCCAGGGTGAACGCAGCTGGCTGATATGCCGTAATCGGCCATGTCCAATTCTTGACGTAGGGACTCGGTAAACCCGCGAACAGCAAACTTGCTAGCGTTATAGGCGCTCATGCCCGGCTGAGCGAAAAGGCCGAAGATGCTGGATATGTTGACAATATGGCCGCTGCCGGAGGCTTTGATGTGTGGCAGAAAGGCTTTGGTGCCGTTGACCACGCCCCAGAAGTTGATGTTCATGACCCATTCATAATCGGCGAAGTCATTGCCCTCGACTGTTCCGCCTTGGGCGACCCCAGCATTATTGAAGATGGCGTTGACCCCGCCATGCTCTGCTACTACCTGCTCGGCCCAAGCGTGAACTGCTTCACGGTCAGCCACGTTGACGAGATGCTCGCTGACTTTGACGCCCAGCGTACGTGCTTGGGCGGCAGTTTCGGCCAGCCCCTCAGCGGCTACATCGCTGAGTGCTAACTGGCATCCTTGACGGGCTAGAGCTAATGCAAGTGAGCGACCGATGCCGGAGCCTGCTCCGGTAATAGCAGCAACCTTATTTTTGAACGATTTCATGCATCGGCCTCATGGCTAATCAATTTGGTAGCGTTTTCCGCATTGGGTGTGCTTTTAGCAAGTCAATAATAGACCTGTGGGGTTAATCTGCGCGTTGACCATCACGGTTAAGCGTTGATGGACCCACGGCTCGATTATGAAGCCGTTTAACGCGGTTCGGCTGGGTTAGTGCTTGAAGGTCTCAACACTGCAGGCGATGCCGCCATGGCTGATGTTGGTCAATATTGCCGAAGCCCTCTACCCGTATCCTACTGAATTGATTCGCTCGTTTATTTGAACTGCTTGTATGGTTCGCCAGTATGGACCCTCGCTGATAAGGATTACTGATGATTGAGGCTGCTTGGATCGCCTTTGCCTTTGGCATGGGACTGGCTGCTCGAGCCGTGGGGTTGCCACCTTTGGTTGGCTACCTGGGAGCAGGTTTTGCGTTGGCCGCGATAGGTGAGCAGCTGGGCATTGGACCGCATGACAGTGCTGCGCTGCAGCACATTGCCCATCTGGGTGTGTTGCTGTTGTTGTTTACCGTGGGCCTAAAGCTGAAACCGAGTAATCTTTTACGCCGTGAAGTCATTGTCGGCGGGTTGCTGCACTTCATTATTTCCAGTCTTTTATTCCTCTCAGCAATCATGCTGTTGCTCGATTTACCTTGGGATCAGTGCTTATTGTTGGCGATGGCCCTGTCCTTTTCCAGCACCGTGCTGGCAGCCAAAGTGCTCGAAAGCAAACGCGAACTGCGTGCGTTCCATGGGCGCGTAGCGATTGGCATCTTGGTGATTCAGGACATGATCGCTTTACTGGTAATGAGCTTGGCTGCAGGCGATCTGCCTTCGCCTTGGGCATTGTTGGTGTTTGGCCTGCCGCTGTTACGGCCGCTGTTATTTCGCTTGCTGGATGCCAGCGGCCACGATGAACTGATGTTATTGCTCGGTCTGCTCTTAGCCCTTGCCGCCGGCGGTTTTGGTTTTGAGCAATTGGGCCTTAGTTCGGAATTAGGCGCCCTTGCATTCGGCGCTTTGTTGGCGAAACACAAGCGAGCAACCGAGCTGTCCAACTCCCTTTGGGGCATCAAGGAAATGTTCCTGGTTGGTTTCTTTCTGCAGATAGGCATTGGCGGCCTTCCGGATGCTAACGCGTTGACGTTTGCACTGGTGATGACGCTGTTATTACCGCTCAAGGGCGTACTGTTCTTCTTTCTGTTTCTGCTCTTCCGCTTGCGCGCGCGTAGCGCCTTTCTCAGCAGCGTGAGCCTGACCAACTACAGCGAGTTCGGCTTAATCATGGCGAGTGTGGTGTTGCCGCAGTGGATGGTTCCATTAGCCATAACGGTGGCGCTGTCATTTGTTATTTCAGCTCCCCTTAATCGCATGGCGCACCCGCTTTACGAGCGCTGGGCTAAGCGGCTGATTGCTCTGGAGCGCAATATCCGTCACCCCGATGAGCAGCCGTTGTCGTTGGGCGATACACAGGCAGTGATAATGGGCATGGGTCGGACAGGGCGCGCGGCTTACGATTATTTAAAGGAGCAGGGCTATCGGGTCGCAGGGCTCGACTCCGACCCCATGGTAATTGAACAGAGCACTGCTGCAGGGCGCCAAGTGATGTTTGCCGATGGCGAGGACCCGATGTTCTGGCAGCATCTCGACATGCCAAAAGTGGACGCAGTGATCCTGACGCTCAGTGACGAAGAGGGCAAAATTATTGCAACGAAAAAGCTACGAGACCGCGGCTTCAGTGGTTTGGTGGTATCCCATGCGATGTATGAAGACATCGCTCAGCGTATCCAGGAAGCAGGCGCTGATCGAACCTATCTAACTATGAGTGAAGCCGGATCGGGCTTAGCTGAGCACGTGATCCAAACGCTGGAAAAGCGCGCCGAAGCCTCCTGATCGGCATCTGATGTTGCCGCTGCTTGGCGCAATCCAGTGTTTTGATTCAGCGTTGTTGGCGCAACTCAGCAACTTCGGCGCGCAGGGCGCGCAGCTCATCCAGCAGCAACTGTTCGGTAGGCGAAGGCGGGGCCAGCTTGGCTTCCTGTTCGTGGTTGGTTTGCATCGCATTAACGATCACGGCGATAAACAGATTAAGCATCATAAACGTCGCAATCAGGATAAACGGCAGGAAGTACATCCATGCCAGCGGGAAAGTTTCCATGACGGGGCGCACGATACCCATCGACCAACTCTCTAGGGTCATCACTTGGAATAAGGTGTAAAGGCTGGCGCCGAGGCTGCCAAACCACTCGGGGAACGCCGCACCGAACAGCTGAGTGGCCATCACCGCCGCTACGTAGAACACAAGGCCTAACAGCATGGCGATGCTGCCCATGCCTGGCAGTGACGACAGCAACGCTTCGACGACCCTGCGCATGTTCGGGTTGATTGAGATCAAGCGCAGCACGCGCAAGACCCGCAGCGCACGTAACACGGCGAACGGTCCGCTGGAGGGGACCAAGGCGACGCCCACCACTAGGCAATCGAATACTGCCCAAGGGTCGCGTAACAGGCCTAGACCGCGGGCAACAAATCGCAGCGCAATTTCAATAATAAACACGGTGAGGATCAGCTGATCCAGCGCTATGAGTACGTCACCCCATTGAGCCATCAGTCCGGGATAGGTTTGTATACCGAGAATGGCAGCGTTGAGAATAATCAGGGTCGTGATCAGGCGGACGACAGTCTTGCTTTCCATCATCGCAGCAAGGCGCAGGCGCCAGTGAGTAGGCAGCGGGTTAATGGGCATTTCATTCATGGTGTGTGTACTTGAGTGAGTAGTGGCGCAAGTGGGATCGCGAACGCCAGTCGGCCCTCAACATGAGGTATTGCGGTCAGGGATTGGCGACAGATTTTGAGCTTCGTCGGGGGCGAAGCTGGCTGGAATGATAGTACGAAAAATCACCCCGCTTCGGTGAAATCTGCGACCGGGTGGATCAGGATTTTGCTACTGCGTTTGTCCAAGAACGCCAGCTAAACCCTGCCTTTTCCGCTCAATCAGCCGTCAAGGTTGCCGCCGGCTAAAGCGCACAACTCAATAGGGTCGAGAATATGCACTTCTTTGCCTTCTGCTTCGAGTAATTGGTTGTGTTGGAAGCGGGTAAACACGCGCGATACGGTTTCCACGGCTAAACCCAAATAGTTGCCTATTTCATTGCGCGACATGGCCAGGCGGAACTGATTAGCCGAGAAGCCGCGTGCACGGAAACGTGCTGACAGGTTGACTAGGAAGGTGGCGATGCGTTCGTCGGCGGTTTTTTTCGACAACAGCAGCATCATCTGCTGATCGTCGCGGATCTCGCGGCTCATGATGCGCATCAATTGACGGCGCAGTTGCGGTAACTGTACCGATAATTCATCGAGGCGCTCGAAGGGGATTTCACACACCGAAGTGGTTTCTAAGGCCACGGCTGAGACGGGGTAGCTATCACTGTCCATGCCGGAAAGCCCAACCAGCTCGCTGGGCAGATGGAAGCCGGTGATTTGCTCATCGCCACCGTCACTTAGGCTGAACGTTTTCAGTGCGCCGGAGCGTACGGCATACACAGAGTTGAATACATCACCCTGACGGAACAGAAATTCGCCCTTTTTCATTGGGCGGCCGCGTTTGACGATGTCGTCGAGCGCGTCCATGTCTTCTAGGTTCAGGGAAAGCGGCAGGCACAAACTCGCCAGGCTGCAATCCTTGCAATGGGCTTGATGTGGGCTATGCAACTTGATGCTTTCGGACATCACTAACCATCCTGAGTTAAACGCACACGGGCCGTAAGGGTAACGCAGGCCGATAGGGCAGGGCCACTACGATGCATCTCTGCGAGGGGTTTCAGCCTTGCAGAGTGCCGCTAACCAGTGCATTCAGGTGAGTCAGTAAATATTGACCGTGGTTAAATCAAGGATGGGCGCAGTTGTTTTCAGGGAACAATTAGATGACTCGGGAAAAACGCTGTTGGTTGACTTCGCTGAGGTAGCGGTCAAACAGCATGCACAGCGAGCGCACCAGTAGACGACCTGCAGGCCGTACGTGGATGCTCTGGGCGGTCAGTTCGATCAGCCCATCACTAGCCATTTGTTGCAGTTGCGGCCAGATCTCGGTGAAGTAGGTGCGAAAATCGATGGCATAAGCCTGTTCGATATCGGCAAAGCGCAAATAGAAATGACAGATCAATTGCTGGATGACTGCGCGACGTAGACGGTCGTCAGCGTCGCAGTGCAAGCCGCGTAAGGTAGCTAGCTCGCTAATCCCAAGGCTTTCTTGGTATTTGCTGAGGTCGCTGTTGTTTTGGCAATAAAGGTCACCAATCTGGCTGATTGATGACACGCCAAGGCCCAGCAGGTCGCAGTGGCCATGGGTGGTGTAGCCTTGGAAGTTTCGTTGCAGGCTGCTGTCTTCTTGAGCGCTGGCCAGTTCGTCATCGGGTAGGGCGAAATGATCCATGCCGATGTAGCGGTAACCAGCAGCCGTCAGTTGTTCAATGCTGGCATGCAACATGGTGAGCTTATCCCCAGCGCTGGGCAGGTCGCTGGTGTTGATGCGCCGCTGTGGCATGAAACGCTCCGGCAGGTGAGCGTAATTGAACAGCGACAGCCGGTCAGGCTGCAGCGCAATGATTTCAGCTACGGTAAGGGCGAAACGCTCTGGAGTTTGCAGCGGCAGGCCATAGATTAAGTCGATGTTTACCGAGCGAAACTGCAAGGTGCGCGCGGCTTCGACGATGGCGCGGGTTTCTTCAAGGGTCTGTAAGCGGTTAACCGCCCGCTGCACTGTCGGGTCCAGATCCTGTACGCCCAGGCTGACGCGGTTAAAGCCCAAATCACGGAGCAAGCCCATGGTTGACCAGTCAGCTTCACGCGGGTCGATTTCAATGCTGTAGTCGCCCGAGTCGTCATCCAGCAAATTGAAGTGCTTTCGCAGATGGCCCATTAGATGGCGTAATTCATCATGGCTGAGGAAGGTCGGTGTTCCCCCACCAAAGTGCAGCTGCTCAACCTTTTGCTGTGGGTCCAGATGGCGACTGATGATCTCAATTTCGCGCTCGAGTTTTTCCAGGTAGGGCTGAGCGCGGCCGCGATCTTTGGTGATGACCTTATTGCAGGCGCAGTAGTAACAAATGTGCGCACAGAAGGGGATGTGCACATACAACGACAGGGGTCGCAATGCTTTGCGGCTTTCGCGCAGGGCATGCAGCAGGTCGAACTGGCTGATGCGTTCATGGAACTGCACAGCAGTGGGGTAGGAGGTATAGCGCGGGCCGGCCTGATCGTAACGACGGATCAAATCAGTGTCCCACTGGATAGCGTTAAGCATACGGGTATTCCCGGTCTGGCTTTGAATGCCGGGAAGTCTAAAGGTGACGTGCTTGGGGTGTTTTGACCTGCATCAAGGCACCGTGTGCCGTGCTCATTGGCTACTTAGTGACCCATTAACCAATGCTGATGCGGACCGGGCAGGGTCCACAGGCCGAACAGGATCACCAGAATACCGCCAGCCATGCGCACACCTTGTTTACGTAGCAAGGCAGTCAGGCGCTCAGCAGCCATGCCGGTTGCCAGCAGCACAGGCATGGTGCCGAGGCCAAAGGCAAACATCAGTGCAGCACTTTCGAGCGCGTTGCCTTGGCTCGCGGCCCACAGCAGCGTGCTGTAGACCAGGCCGCAGGGCAGCCAGCCCCACAAGCTGCCCAGTGCCAAGGCGCGGGGCACGCTGGTGACGGGCATAAAACGTCGGGTCAGCGGCTGGATATATCGCCACAAGCCGCGGCCTAGGGCTTCAATACGGGTCAGACCGCTCCACCAGCCGGCTAGATAAAAACCCATGGCAATCAGCAGCAATGCGGCAACCACGCGTAAGCCTGTGACCAGTGGACCTGCGGCCAGTGCCCAACCCGCTAGGCCGAGGAGCAGACCCGCCACGCTGTAACTGAGGATGCGTCCCAGGTTATAGGCAAGGAGCAATTGAAAGCGCTGTGCGCGTTTTTCGGCCGGTATGGCCATGGTCAACGCGCCCATCAGCCCGCCGCACATGCCCAAGCAATGACCTCCGCCGAGCAGGCCGAGGATCATCGCTGAGACTAACAGCGGCAATAGCTCAAGCATGAGGCGGCTTCTGTGAGTCTTGGTCCGCGTCTTGTTGCTGTATTTGTTTCACTGCTGCTTGGTGCTTAGGGTCTTCGTCGTCAAACAGAATGCTGTGAGCCGGTCCGTCGAGGTCGTCGTACTGACCGCTGTCCACCGCCCAAAAGAACAGCCAGATGGCGAAACCCACCAGCGCGATAGCGACCGGGATCAGGATATAGAGCGCGATCATAGGATCTCCGGATGAGTCGGGTTGCAGATGATGTAGCGATGAGCCTGATGCAAAGCCTAAGGTGCTGATGCTTCAGGCGTTGCCAGAAGCCTTTACAGGCTTAGCTTCGCCGCTAGGGCTCTCAACCGGGTTCGTTTGGTGAACGTGAGTCAGACGCAAGGCGTTGAGCACCACCAGCAATGAGCTAACAGACATGCCCAACGCTGCCCAGATTGGCGTGATCCAGCCGATGGCCGCGAAGGGCAACACCAATCCATTGTACAGGCTGGCCCACGTGAGGTTTTCGATGATGATGCGCCGGGTTCGTTGCGCCATGTGTAGTGCGTGGACCAGACTGCTTAGGCGGTTAGACAGTAGAACCGCGTCCGCGCTGGTTTTGGCCAAATCGGTGGCACTGCCCATGGCCACGCTAATGTCAGCGGCAGCCAGCACAGGCACATCATTGACACCATCACCGAGCATCAACACGCGGCGGCCTTGACTGTGCAGGTGTTTGAGCACCTCGAGCTTGGCATCCGGCGTTAGCCCGCCACGTGCATCATCAATACCCAGTTGCCGCGCCACTTCCGCGACCATCGGCGAGCTGTCACCAGACAGCAACATGATTTGCCAGCCTTTGGCTTTGGCCATATTGATTAATTGCGGTGCATCATCGCGCAGGCGATCATCCAGTACGAACCACGCCAAGGGGCCTTGCTCATCGCCCAGCAGCAGCCATTGGCCGTGTTCGCCAGTGATTGGGGGGACGGGCTGCGCGCTCAGTGCGCAGACGAAGCGAGCCTCGCCAATGCGCAGTAAACGCTCACCCACACGCCCTTGCAGGCCTAAGCCTGGATGGCTTTCAACGTCTCGTGCAGCCTCACCTGCTTGGCCAAATGCGCGGGCAATCGGGTGTTCTGACCGGTTTTCTAAGGCTGCAGCGAGAGCCAAGCAGCTGTCGCCATCCAGCTCACGCAACGGCTGGATGGTGCTAAGTGTTAGACGGCCTTCAGTCAAGGTGCCGGTCTTATCCAGCACTAAGGTGTTGATTTGGTTCAAGCCTTCGAGCACGTGGCCGCGAGTTAGCAGCATACCCAGTTTATGCAGGGAGCCGGTGGCAGCGGTGAGTGCGGTGGGCGTGGCCAAGGCTAAGGCGCAAGGACAAGTGGCGACCAACAATGCTAAGACGATCCAGAAGGCGCGCGATGGATCAAGCTGCCACCAGACCAAGCCAACGATGGCCGCAACCACCAAGACAATCACTAAAAACCACTGCGCAACCTGATCGGCGATGACTGCTAGCCGAGGCTTATCAGTTTGAGCGCGCTCGAGTAGGCGCACGATAGCTGACAATCGTGTGGCGTCGCCAAGGGCTTGAACTTCTACGCTAAGTGGCCCTTCGACGTTCAGTGTGCCAGCGGTAACGTTGTCGCCGACATTGCGCGGCAGTGGCAGGTACTCACCGGTCAATAGTGATTCATCCACACTCGACTGGCCTTGCACAATACGCCCGTCAGCCGGCAGCAAAGCCCCCGGCGGCACTAATATGAGGTCACCGATAGACAGTTCACGCAGCAGGATGCGCTGGCTTTGGCCGCTAGCATCTAAACGCAGGCAGGATGCGGGCAGCAAGTTAACCAGCTGGGCAGTCGCTGCCGCCGTGCGCTCACGAGCGCGTCGTTCAAGGTAGCGGCCAGCCAAGAGGAAGAGAGCAAACATGCCCACAGCGTCGAAATACAGCTCACCTTGACCAGTGACGGTTGACCAAATGCCCGCTATGTAAGCGCCGCCGATGGCCAGGGATACGGATACATCCATGGTCAGGTGGCGGGTGCGCAGGTCGCGCAGGGCGCCGCGGAAGAACTGTCCGCAACAGTAGAAAACGATTGGTGTGGTGAGAAATAGACTGACCCAGCGCAGGATCTTATCCAGCTCGGGAGACAAATCGATATTGAATTCTGGCCAAGTGGCCATGCTTGCCATCATCACCTGCATCCACAGCATGCCGGCGACGCCGAGTTGGCGCATGGCGCGACGATTTTCTTGCTGCAGCTGTTCGGCGGCAGCATCGGCCTGCCAAGGGTGAGCGGCGTAGCCAATTTTGCGCAATGCTTTGAGCAGGCTGCTGAGCGGCAATTGACTGTCAGTCCAGCGCACCTGCAAACGGTGGTTGGACAAGTTGAGATGGGCTTCACTGATGCCGGGCAAACCGCGCAGGTGCTTCTCAATTAACCAGCCACAGGCAGCGCAACTGATGCCTTCGATCAGCAGGCAGATATCACTGAGCTCACCGTCATGTTCGACAAAAGGTTGCTGCACATCGCTGCGATCATAGAGCGCCAGTTCATCAGGCAACGCTTGAGGCAGGCTTTGCGGGTTGGCGGCGCTTTCGCTGCGGTGTGTGTAATAGTGCTCAAGGCCACCATCAACGATAGCTTCAGCTACTGCTTGGCAGCCCGGGCAGCACATTTCCCGGGTTGCACCCAGTACGATAGCCTGAAAGCGGTTGCCGCCGGGGGCGGGCAAACCGCAGTGATAGCAGGGGGTGGGGTTGGCCATCAGTGTGCTTACTGAGCTTCCCCGAGGGTTATGGTCACGCCGCTTTGTACTTTTCGCTCTTCAAAAAGACGCCAGTCCTTACCGCCTTCCTGACCAATAAGCTCGACAAAGCGCCGACCCTCGACCGGATCAATCATTTGCCCGCTATACATGCCATCTGCTTTCGGTTGCAGGATTACCCGGCGATCGCGCTCAGGTTGAGTCGGTGAAATGAGATTGAGTACCAGTTGCTGCGGGCGGCTATTGCCGTTCAGCTGCAGAGTTGCCGTGCCGTTATCATCGTTAAGCACCAAGCTGGCATTCAGCTTGAGGCGAATGGCGAGGTTTTCCCGCTCCAGCGACTGGTTGATGCCTTTGCCTACATCGTAATAATCATCGGAAATCAGCCCTGGCGGATTACGGGTGGCAATGGTCAGCAGGGTCAGGCCCTGAACCACAGAGTAGGCCAGCAGGCTGATTAGAAACCAGGGCCAGAATTGCTTGTACCAAGGCTTTATGATCTCAGGCGTTTGTTCAGTCATGATTATCTCTGGTCAGCGCACGCTGGGGCCGATAAAGCGGCTGGCAGCTTCAGTTTTAATAGTTTCATCGTCCACTGCTTGCAGATGGAAGCTGACTTCGTTGGTGCTTGAAGGCAGTTTTTCTGGATCGATGGACAGCTCCACAGGCAATGACAGCACTTCACCGGCGAAGGCCCTGATTTCGCGCTTACCCTCGTACGTCAGGCCGTCGATGCCATCGGCTTCAATCATGTAGGTCACATCGCGCTGGGCTTTGTTCATGATCTTCAGGGTGTAAACGTTTTCGATTCGGCCTTCTTCGTTTTCCCGATACAGCACGCGGTCTTTGAGCACGTCCAGTTCCACCAACGAGCGGCTGGAAACAGCCCAAGCAAACACGCAGAACATGGCGAGCAAGGCTACCGCATAACCGATCAGTCGCGGTCTAACCAGGTTGGTCTTTTGCCCGGATAAGTTGTGTTCAGTTGTGTAGCTGATCAACCCTTTGGGGTAATGCATCTTTTCCATGATGCTGTCGCAGGCATCAATGCAAGCGGCGCAGCCAATGCACTCAATTTGCAGACCATCGCGAATGTCGATACCGGTGGGGCAGACGTGCACGCACATCTTGCAGTCAATGCAATCGCCTAACCCTTCGGCTTTGTAATCGGCATCACGTTTGCGCGGGCCACGTGCTTCACCGCGGCGTGGATCGTAGGAGACGATCAGGGTGTCTTGGTCGAACATCACGCTCTGAAAGCGCGCATAGGGGCACATGTAGATGCACACCTGTTCACGTAGGTAGCCAGCATTACCGTAAGTGGCTAGGGTCAGGAAACCGACCCAGAACAGCGCCCAGCCGCTGCTTTGCAGGGTGGCAAGTTCGGTGATTAGCTCGCGGATGGGGGTGAAGTAACCGACAAAAGTAATAGCGGTTACAACCGAAACGCCCACCCAAATACCGTGCTTAGCTAACTTGCGTAGGAATTTTTGTCCGCTCATTGGCGTTTTATCGAGCTTCATGCGCTGGTTGCGATCACCTTCGGTGACCTTTTCCGCCCACATGAATATCCAAGTGAACACGCTTTGTGGGCAGGTGTAACCGCACCAGACGCGCCCGGCGAACACGGTGATAAAAAACAGACCGAAAGCTGCAATGATCAGCAGCGCTGAGAGCAGAACAAAATCTTGCGGCCAGTAAGTTGAGCCAAAGATATAAAATTTACGCTCAGGTAAGTTCCACCAGACGGCCTGACGACCATTCCAGGTTAACCATACGGTGCCGAAATACACTAAGAAGAGGGCTGCACCACCCAGCATGCGCAAATTGCGGAAGATGCCGGTGAAGGAGCGGGTGTAGATTTTTTCGCGGTTGGCGTAGAGGTCAACAACTTCGACCTTGGCGGGGGTGACGTCTTTAACGGGGATTTGTGCGCTCATAAATGGGTACCACGGCGATTGGTTGGCTGCTCCAGACGATACGTGCCGACCGGAGTCTTGCGGGCTCTTACGCTATGGTACGCCTGACGATTGCCCGGCAGGTGCGACCTGCGGTCGCGTCTGCCGGGCCAGAGCATTACTTCTCGGTTTTGCCTTGCGACAGGCTGTAAACATAAGCCGCGAGTAAATGCACTTTGTCGTTACCGAGGAAGGCTTCTTGGGCAGGCATCATGCCGTTGCGGCCATAGCGTAGGGTTTGCTGTACTTGACCAAAGCTGGAACCGTAGAGCCAAACTTTATCGGTCAAGTTGGGTGCGCCCATGGCTTGTTGGCCCTTACCTTCAGCGCCATGACAGACTGAACAGTTTGTCGCGTAGATGTTTTGACCTGCGGCAAGGTCCACCTTAATAGTTTCCGGGTTCTTCAAGCCAGAGAAAGTACGGATGTAGCCGGCAACGTTGCGAATACCTTCTTCACCAATGCTGTCTTTCCATGCGGGCATAACCGCTTGGCGACCGTACAGCAGAGTTGTCTTGATGGTTTGCGGGTCGCCGCCATACAGCCAGTCGTTGTCTGTCAGGTTAGGGAAGCCGTAGGCGCCCTTGGCATCAGAGCCATGGCAGACCGAGCAGTTGGAGGCAAAAATACGGCCGCCCATTTTAAGTGCCTGCTCATCCTGAGCCACTTGCTCAATTGGCATGGCCGCATATTTGGCAAACAGCGGTCCGTACTGGGCGTCGGCCTTAGCCATCTCCTTTTCCCATTGGTGCACACCGGTCCAGCCTGCATTACGCTCTTCGCCACCAGCGATTTCGATGTTGGTGGCGAAAGGCGTTTTGGTCTCGCTGTCGAGGTAGTTGTAGCCGGGCAATAAGCCCTTCCAGTTACCTAGGCCGGGGTAGAGCACCAAATAGCCCAACGCAAAAATGATGGTGCCGATAAACAGCATGAACCACCATTTGGGCAGCGGGTTATCAAACTCTTCAATGCCATCAAAGGAATGGCCGACAGTTTCTTCGGTGGTTTCTTCGCGCTGGCCCTTACGGGTGCCGAAAATTAACCAAGTTAGGGCAAAGATAGTGCCCAAAGACAGAATGGTTACGTACCAACTCCAGAACGTGGTCATTGGTTATTGCTCCTGGAAGATTGCTCGTCAGGCTTGTTGGGTTTGGGGTCATCGGCGAAGGGCAGATTAGCGGCGTCGTCGAAGTTGGATTTACGCTTGCTGCTATAGGCCCAGAGCACCACGCTGATAAAAGCGATGAACACCACTGCTGTGCCTATGCCGCGAATCATCCCGATATCCATAGTGCCTTACCGCTTGTTCTTGATGGAGGTGCCAAGAACCTGCAGGTACGCAACCAGTGCATCCATTTCGGTCTTGCCTTTTACTGCAGCCTCAGCGCCGGCGATGTCTTCGTCAGTGTAAGGGATGCCAAAGCCACGCATAACTTCCATTTTCTTAGCCGTGTCCTTGCCGTCAAGTTTGTGCTCGACCAACCAAGGGTAGGCCGGCATCTTTGACTCAGGTACTACGTTGCGCGGGTTGTACAGGTGCGCACGCTGCCACTCATCCGAGTAACGACCGCCTACACGAGCCAGATCTGGACCAGTCCGCTTGGAGCCCCAAAGGAAGGGGTGATCCCAAACGCTTTCACCTGCGACCGAGTAGTGGCCATAGCGTTCAGTTTCAGCGCGAAACGGGCGGATCATCTGCGAGTGGCAGCCAACACAGCCGTTAGCGATGTAAACATCACGGCCTTCCAGTTGCAGCGCGGTGTAAGGCTTTAGGCCTTCCACCGGCTCATTGGTGACGTCTTGGAAAAACAGCGGAACGATTTGAGTCAGGCCACCGACGCTGACGGCGAGAACCATCAGCAGCGCCATCAGCCCAATATTTTTCTCAATTATTTCGTGTTTCATCAGTGCGCGCTCCCAGCAGTGAGTTGGGCGGCAGGGATCTGTGCAGCAGCTTCGTATTCAGAAGCCTTAGCGGCACGGATAGTACGGTAAGAGTTGTAAGCCATCAGCAACATGCCAGTGACGAAGAACGCACCGCCAATCATGCGCACGACGTAACCTGGGTGGCTGGCTTCCAGTGCTTCAACGAAGGAGTAGGTGAGGGTGCCGTCTTCGTTGACTGCACGCCACATCAGACCCTGGGTAATGCCGTTGACCCACATGGAGGCGATGTACAACACAGTGCCGATAGTCGCCAACCAGAAGTGGGCGTTGATCAGGCCAATACTGTGCATCTCGTTGCGACCGAATACTTTCGGCAACATGTGGTAGAGCGCACCGATGGAAATCATCGCTACCCAGCCAAGAGCGCCGGCATGAACGTGGCCGATGGTCCAGTCAGTGTAGTGAGACAGGGCGTTGACGGTTTTAATCGCCATCATCGGACCTTCAAAGGTCGACATGCCATAAAACGCCAAGGAGACGACCAAGAAACGCAGAATTGGGTCAGTGCGCAGCTTATGCCAGGCTCCAGACAGGCTCATCATGCCGTTGATCATGCCGCCCCAACTTGGTGCTAGCAGGATGATTGACATGGCCATGCCCAGCGACTGCGCCCAATCTGGCAGTGCGGTGTAGTGCAGGTGGTGCGGGCCTGCCCATATGTACAGGGTAATCAGCGCCCAAAAGTGCACGATGGACAAGCGATAGGAATAGATCGGGCGCTCGGCCTGCTTGGGCACGAAGTAGTACATCATCCCGAGAAAGCCTGTTGTCAGGAAGAAGCCTACGGCGTTGTGGCCATACCACCACTGAATCATCGCATCAGTCGCACCGGCATACGCCGAGTAAGACTTGAACAGACTGACTGGAACGACAGCGCTGTTGACGATGTGCAGCATGGCGGTCACCAGAATGAACGCGCCGTAAAACCAGTTGCCCACATAAATGTGCTTGGTTTTACGCTTGGTCACGGTGCCGAAAAACACAATCGCGTAGGCAACCCACACCACGGTGATCAGAATATCAATCGGCCACTCGAGCTCAGCGTATTCCTTGGTGCTGGTGTAACCCATTGGCAAGGTGATGACTGCAGCGACGATTACCGCTTGCCAGCCCCAGAACACGAAAGCCGCAAGGCCATCGGAAATCAGGCGGACCTGGCTGGTACGTTGTACGACATAGAATGAAGTTGCCATCAACGCACATCCGCCAAAGGCGAAAATGACCGCGTTGGTGTGTAGCGGGCGCAGACGGCCAAAGGTCGTCCATTCCATGCCTAGGTTGAGTTCAGGCCACACGAGTTGTGCGGCAATGAAAACGCCTAGCGCCATGCCAATGACTCCCCAAACCACCGTCATCACGGCGAATTGGCGAACCACCTTGTAGTTATAAGCAGTCTGACTGATTGCTGTGCTCATTATGGGTTCCACGGTTAATGGATTTTTTAGGGGCAAAAATCGGCGGCAAGTATGTAGAAAGCAAATTGCTATTGCAACGACACGGGCCGAAGCAATGAGGCTTTCGGAGCTCACGGCTAGCGTGCGTAGCCACCGAAGTGGTGCACTGCCGCAAGCAGTAAACGGCCTAACAGGCATAGCGCAAAGATAGGAATCGCCTTGGAGTTATGACAAGTGGCGACTGAGGCTAAGACTAGCGCAAGTCGGGTGTCGCGCGCGCGATTGGTTAGGCCGGTGCGACTCTGGGTCGCACAGCTGGCACGCTTATCCAAGCGCGGGGGGAGGAGTGATGCGGCTGGCGACGAGCGTCGCCAGCCGGGCGCTGCTTTTTAATCAGTTACTGTGCGGCAGGGCTCTGCTGGTTTTGGCTCAGGCTCAACACATACGCAGCCAACAGGTGCACTTTGTCGTTGCCGAGGAAGGCTTCTTGGGCAGGCATCATCCCGTTGCGGCCATAACGGAGAGTTTGCTGCACTTGAGCAAAGCTGGAGCCGAAGAGCCACACTTTATCGGTCAAGTTGGGCGCGCCCATGGCCTGTTGGCCCTTACCTTCAGCGCCATGACAGACGGCACAGTTTGTCGCGTAGATGTTTTGACCTGCTTCTAGGTCCACCTTGGCAGTGTCCGGATTATTCAAACCGGAGAAGGTGCGAATGTAGCCAGCAACGTTGCGAATGCCTTCTTCACCAATGCTGTCTTTCCATGCCGGCATAACTGCTTGACGACCATAGAGGAGGGATGTCTTGATGGTTTGTGGGTCGCCACCATAGAGCCAGTCATTGTCTGTCAGGTTAGGGAAGCCATAGCCCCCCTTGGCATCAGAGCCGTGGCAGACCGAACAGTTGGAGGCAAAGATACGGCCGCCCATCTTAAGTGCTTGCTCATCCTGAGCCACTTGCTCAATTGGCATCGCGGCATATTTGGCGAAGATGGGCCCGTACAGCTCATCGGCCTTATCGACTTCGTGTTGCCATTGCTTAACTTGGGTCCAGCCACCTTCATAGCCAGGCAGTATGCCTTTCCAGTTGCCTAGGCCTGGATACAGCACAAGGTAGGCAACCGAAAAGACAATGGTGCCGATGAACAACATAAACCACCATTTTGGCAGTGGATTGTCATATTCCTCGATGCCATCGAAGGCATGCCCCATGGTCTGATCGGTTTCGCTCTTGTGTACTTCGCTTTTGCGTGTAGCGAAAATCAGCCAGAACAGGGCGAGCAGGGTGCCGACAGTCAGCAGCGTGATGTACCAGCTCCAGAACGTGCTCATGGGGTCTTGCTCCTTGGTGCAGCGAGGTTGATTTCATCGGCAAAGGGCAGGTTGGCTGCCTGGTCAAAGGCCACGCGGCGTTTGCCGCTGTAGGCCCACAGGGTGACGCAGACGAAGGACAGCAAAACCATGGCTGTACCGACGCCGCGTAGCGTTCCTGTATCAATAAGTTCAAATGACATGGGCCTACCTCTTGTTCTTCACGGCAGTGCCGAGCACTTGCAGGTAGGCAACCATGGCGTCCATCTCGCTCTTACCCTTGACGGCAGTTGAGGCGCCCGCGATGTCTTCCTCGCTATATGGCACGCCGAGAAAGCGCAAGGCCTTCATCTTGGCAGCGGTGTCCTGACCATCAAGCGTGGTTTCCACCAGCCATGGGTAAGCGGGCATTTTCGACTCAGGCACTACGTTGCGCGGGTTATACAGGTGCGCACGGTGCCATTCGTCCGAGTAACGGCCGCCAACGCGGGCTAAGTCCGGACCGGTGCGCTTTGAGCCCCAAAGGAAGGGGTGGTCGTAAACGCTTTCCCCGGCCACTGAATAGTGGCCATAACGTTCAGTTTCGGCACGGAACGGACGAATCATCTGCGAGTGACAGCCCACGCAGCCTTCGCGGATATAAATGTCGCGACCTTCCAGTTGCAGCGCGGTGTAAGGCTTAAGGCCTGCCACAGGCTCATTAGTAACGTCTTGGAAGAACAGCGGAACGATCTGCGTTAGGCCGCCGATGCTGACGGCTAGGACCATCATCAGCGCCATTAGGCCAATGTTCTTTTCGAGTATTTCGTGTCTCATCAGTGGGCTCCCTGAACCGAAAACTGGGCGGCGGCTTCCATCTCTTCAGTTTTGGTATGACGCACGGTTTGCCAGACGTTCCAGACCATCACCAACATGCCGGCGAAGAAGATCCCGCCGCCAATTACCCGAACAACAAAGCCGGGGTGGCTGGCTTCCAGCGCCTCGACAAAGGAGTACGTGAGGGTGCCGTCTTCATTGACTGCACGCCACATGAGGCCCTGGGCAATGCCGTTAACCCACATCGACGCGATGTACAGCACGGTGCCGATGGTGGCGAACCAGAAGTGCACGTTAATCAGGCCAATAATGTGCATTTCTTCGCGGCCGAAGACCTTAGGCAGCATGTGGTAGAGCGAACCAATGGACACCATTGCAACCCAGCCGAGCGCGCCAGCGTGAACGTGGCCGATGGTCCAGTCGGTGTAGTGGGACAAGGCGTTGACGGTCTTAATGGCCATCATCGGACCTTCAAAGGTCGACATGCCGTAGAACGCCAAGGACACCACGAGGAAGCGCAGGATTGGGTCGGTACGCAACTTATGCCACGCGCCTGAGAGGGTCATCATGCCGTTGATCATGCCGCCCCAGCTAGGCGCGAGCAGGATCAGTGACATCACCATGCCGAGCGACTGCGCCCAATCGGGCAGCGCGGTGTAGTGCAGGTGGTGCGGGCCAGCCCAGATGTAGACGGTGATCAGTGCCCAGAAGTGCACAATCGACAGCCGATAGGAGTAAACCGGCCGTCCGGCCTGTTTAGGCACGAAGTAATACATCATGCCGAGAAAGCCCGCAGTGAGGAAAAAGCCCACGGCGTTGTGGCCATACCACCACTGAATCATCGCGTCTGTCGCGCCGGCATAAGCCGAATAGGACTTGGTCAGGGTGACCGGTACTTCTAGGTTATTCACCAGGTGCAAAATAGCCACGGTGAGAATAAAGCCGCCAAAGAACCAGTTGCCGACATAAATATGGCTGACGTTGCGCTTCATAATCGTGCCGAAGAACACAACCGCATAGCTGACCCAAACAATGGTAATCAGAATATCGATCGGCCATTCCAGCTCGGCGTATTCCTTAGAGCTGGTCCAGCCCATTGGCAGGCTGATGGCCGCCAAGAGGATCACCAGTTGCCAGCCCCAAAAGGTAAAGGCGGCGAGTTTGGGCGCGAACAGTGTGGCTTGCGAGGTTCGCTGTACCGCGTAATAACTGGTGGCGAACAAGGCGCAACCGCCAAAGGCGAAAATTACCGCGTTGGTGTGCAGCGGGCGCAGGCGCCCGAAGCTGGTCCATGGCAGGTTGAAGTTAAGCTCGGGCCAAGCCAGTTGCGCAGCGATAAACACGCCTAGACCCATGCCGACAATGCCCCACACCACCGTCATGATGGTGAATTGGCGCACCACCTTGTAGTTGTAGGCGCTGGTGCTGGTTGTGTTCCTGGTTGTGTTCATTTTATGGGGGCTTCCGTCCACGGTTATTGGCAGATCATCGAAAATCAGCCGCTGCAGCCTTTTACGGTCAACGCTGCAGTCCAACTGATTCTTTAAGCGAGGCAAGCATGAACAAAGCACACGAGGCGGGTATTGACGGGGATCAATACGTGCAGGAACAGAGCCTTGAGGGCTGGTTATGCAATCGGCCAACAGGCGAGTCGCGCGCGACGTTGATCCTGGCGCATGGCGCAGGTGCGCCAATGGACAGCGAATTTATGCAATACATGGCGCAACACCTCGCGGCCCGTGGCATTACCGTGGTGCGCTTTGAGTTTGCTTATATGGCGACGCGTCGGTTGGACGGCAAAAAGCGCCCGCCCAACCCGCAGGCGCAGCTGCTGGAGCAATGGCGTGAACTTTATCGTCAGGTGCGCCAACAGGTTTCAGGCCCGCTGGCGATTGGCGGTAAATCGATGGGCGGCCGGATGGCCAGCTTGTTGGCTGATGAATTAAATGCGGCTGCATTGGTTTGTTTGGGTTATCCGTTTTATCCCGCTGGTAAACCGGAAAAGCCGCGTGTCGCGCACTTGGCGCAGTTGCGCACGCCGGCCTTGATCATTCAGGGCGAGCGTGATGCCTTGGGTAATCGTCAGGCGGTGGCGGGCTATACGCTGTCTGACTCGATCAAATTGCGCTGGCTCACGGCGGGTGATCATGACCTCAAGCCCCTAAAAAGCTCAGGCTTGAGCCACCAACAGCATTTACTCAGCGCCGCCGATGCGATTGCAGCGTTTCTCTGCGGATAACCCGCGCCGTAGAGGATCAATGCTGCTGGATGTTATTCCTACTAAAACACTAGGACTTTCCCGGCGCAGGTGAGTGGCGTACAATGCCGCCATGTTTGCGAGGAGTTGCCATGAGCACCATTATCATTACCGACGCTGCCCACGATTACCTGGCTGACTTGCTGGGCAAGCAGAACACCCCCGGCATCGGCATCCGGGTGTTTATTACCCAGCCGGGCACCCAATACGCAGAAACCTGTATTGCTTATTGCAAGCCGGGCGAGCAAAAGGCCGAAGACACCGCCCTAGGGTTGGCCACCTTTACTGCGTGGATCGATGCGGTCAGCGAGCCATTCCTTGACGACGCCGTGGTCGACTATGCCACTGATCGAATGGGCGGCCAGCTGACCATCAAAGCGCCCAACGCCAAAGTGCCGATGGTCAATGCGGACAGCCCGGTCAACGAGCGCATCAGCTACTACCTGCAAACTGAGATCAACCCCGGTTTAGCCAGCCATGGCGGCGAAGTAAGCCTGATTGATGTGGTCGAAGATGGCATTGCGGTGCTGAAGTTTGGCGGGGGTTGCCAAGGCTGCGGTCAAGTCGATTTGACCCTGAAAGAAGGTATTGAGAAGACTTTGCTGGAGCGTATTCCTGAGCTAAAAGGGGTGCGTGATGTAACGGACCACAGCATTAAGGAAAATGCTTACTACTAAGCATCCTGCACCTTAAGCAGTGGATATAAAAATACCCGTATCGCCAGATGCGGGTATTTTTGTTTCTACACAAGGGTAAATCCATACGCTCGCCCGTATGAGCTGCGCGGCGGTTGCGCATCTAAACCAGATCGATATCAGTTGCGCAGGTGGCCTGCCTATAATCGGCGCAGGCCAACAAGGAGTTCCCATGCCATTTAGTGACTTATACCTGCCGCACTTGCTTGCCGTTATATGGTTTGTAGTCTGCTGGGGCGGCTACACCCGGTTTGCCCAAGCGAAGGGCCGCACCACGCCATGCTTAGCCAGCGTGCTGCACCTGTACCGTGAAGACTGGATGCGGCGCATGCTGCTTCGCGATAACCGTATCGCCGACGCCAGTGTGATCGGTAACTTGGAGCGCAATGCCTCCTTTTTTGCCTCCAGTACGCTGATTATTCTCGCCGGTATTCTCACGGTGCTGGGCGCATCGGATCGCGCGGTTTCGCTGTTGGCGGATCTGCCGTTTGTTCAGGCCGCCAGTCGCGAGCTGTCCGAGGTTAAGCTGTTGTGCTTAGGCATCGTCTTTGTCTATGCCTTTTTCACCTTCAGCTGGTGCATGCGCCAGTACAATTTTGCTGCTGTGCTGTTGGGCTCTGCACCCATGGTGGGTGAGCGCCATGTGACCGAGCAGGAGCGTAAAGCCTTTGCTGAGCGCACTGCGCGAGTGATCTCGATGGCGGCCAACCAGTTTAACCAAGGTCTGCGCGCTTATTATTTCGGCATGGCGACGCTGTCCTGGTTTATCAATCCATGGTTTTTTATGCTGGTCAGTGCAGGTGTGGTGTTGGTGCTGTACCGCCGCGAATTTCATTCCGATGTACTGGAAGTGATGGTCTACACCCAGACCCCGGCGTTTGAGTCGTCTAAGGAGAAAAGCGAATGAGCATCCCGTTTTGGTGCATTTTTATCAGCGCAATATTGATTTTCATCGCCAAGGCCCCAGTGGCCAGGGCCATGGCAAAGGAGGCCGACGGTCATTACGATAACCATCACCCACGCGCTCAGCAGGGGCGTTTAAGTGGTTTTGGCGCACGTGCGCTGGCTGCACACATGAACAGCTTTGAGGCGTTTCCATTATTTGCGGTAGGTGTGCTGATGGCCCATGTCACCAACAACCACGGCGTTTTAGTGGATGTGCTGGCCATCACTTTTGTGGTGGCGCGGATGCTGTATCTGTTCTTCTACTGGGCCGATCTGCACTGGCAACGCAGCATGGTCTGGGTGATCGGGCTGTTCTGTAGCCTACTGCTGATGCTTACCCCCGTGCTTTGATTACGCCATAAATAAACAGGCCCGCAATGTGCGGGCCTGTTTGCATCAGCTGAAAGGCTTATTGGCCTTCAACAGCATCCTTCATTTCATCGCCTGCATCTTCCATTGCGTCAGCAGCGTCGTCGGCAGCATCTTCAACTTTCTCGCCAGTGGTTGGCTCGGTGCCCATCACTTCATCGGCTTTCTGCTCGATGGCGTCGCCAGTCTCTTCAACAGCGTCACCCATGGATTCCATGGCTTCAGAGGCAGATTCCTTGGCTGACTCCATTTTGTCTTCTGGGGTTTTATCGCAAGCGGCCAGGCCGAGCATGGCGGCGAGAAGCAGGGCATAGGTGAATGGCTTTTGCACGGTTAGAGCTCCTTGTTATGTAGTAACCAATACTTGGTTGCCCAAGTCTTGCCATTAAACAGTATTTATTTGCCGAAGTTCCTTATTACACGCCCCATTGCATTTGTCTGACCGTTCTCAGCAACAGGTTGGCGTCATGATGCCGCGGTTTCTGTCAGCGGTTATCATGCGGGCCCTTTGTGTGCGTGGTCTGGGTCTAGACGTTATGAGTGGTTTTCCTATTGCTGAGCGGGCGCAGCGTTTTTTATCGGTATTGCGCCACTGTCAGGTGCTTGGCATGAGCGTGTACAGCGCTGAGCCACATGGCTTGATCCTGCGCTTACCCTACAGTGAGCAAATCGTCGGCAACCCCGAAACCGGGGTGATCCACGGCGGTGCCATCACCACCTTGATGGACACCACCTGTGGTATTTCCACCGTATGCGTGCTCCCCGAGTTTGAGATTTGCCCGACGTTGGATCTGCGCATTGATTACATGCGGCCCGCTGAGCCGAACAAGGATGTCTTTGGTTTTGCCGAGTGCTACAGGGTGACTGAGAACATCATCTTTACCCGTGGTTATGCTTATCAGGACAACCCCGAAGAGCCGATTGCACATGTGGTGGGTGCCTTTATGCGCATGGGCAAACCAACTGACCTGCAAGCTGCTGCGAAAGGGGCTGGCCAATGAGTACGTTCGACCTCAATCAACTGGTGCGTGACGCTCATGAGCAGAACAACTACGACCCGCTGATCAGCCTGATTCCCTATGCCAAATTGCTTGGCATCGAGTGCCTGCGTTTGGGCGATGACATGGTGTTCCGCCTGCCCGCCAATAAAGACTGTATCGGCAACCCGATGTTGCCCGCTTTGCATGGCGGAGTGATCGCTGGCTTTATGGAACACTCGGCCATGTTGCACTTGCTCATGTTCATGGGTATTCCACATTTGCCGAAAATCATCGACTTCTCGATAGATTACCTACGCGCCGGTCATTATCGTGACACCTTCGTGCAGTGCCAGGTGTGGCGTCAGGGGAGGCGAGTGGCCAACGTGGCGATTACCGCCTGGCAGACCACTCAGACGGAGCCGATTGCCACCGCGCGTGCGCACTTCAAGGTCGATGAGCCTTGAGCATCTTGTGCTGACAGCCCCTCGTATAACCATCGCTAAGGACGTTTGAATGGATGCGCTGCTGATTTTAGGTGGTTTGCTGCTGATACTCGCCGGGTTGGTGTGGCTGGTAATGCGGGCCTTCACCACCAGCCTGCTCTGGGGCTGGGCCAGTTTTGTGCCGCCACTCACCTTGCTGTATCTGCTACGCCACTGGCGTTCGGCGCGCCCGGCCGTGGCATTGTCGGCGTTAGGCATCATTCCATTGGTGGTTGGGTTGACGTTGCTGGCCAGCAATGATGCACAACGTTTGGAGGCCATTCTCAGCCTTAAATGGCTCAAGCCCGGTGTGGAGACGCCCGCTGAGCTGGCCATCGACTTGCGAGGTGAGCTCAATGGCAAACCTTTTACGCCACAACAGGCTGAGCTGATGGACGGCGTATTGAGCCTGCGCGAGGGCCAGGATTTCTTTGCCCAGAGCGAACTGGTGATTCGTTTACCCAAAGTCGACACAGGCCCCGTGCGAGTCGATGTGTTGCCTGCGGACCTGGGCATATTGCCGGAGGTGGAAATCAGCTGGTTGTTGCCCGAGCAAGAGTTGCCTGAAGCCCGGCGTTTGAGCCGTGGCTATACCCTGCACCTAGACCTGCAGCCGGTTGCGCCGAACAAGTTGGTGGGCGATTTCCACCTGGTTTTACCGCCGCAATTCAAAACCACCCTGAGCGGAAAACTTGAGCTATTTCGCAACGGTCTGCGTTATCAGGGCGACAAAGTGGATCGTCAGTTCGATTCAATCGATACGGTCAGCTATGTCATTCAAAACTATTTAGAGCGCCGTTTTGCGACCCGTCAGGTGCAGTTACAGCCAATTGGCAACCTGAACTTTCCACTGCAAAGCATTGATCTCAACGTACAGGCGCGCATTAACGGTGAGGTGCAGCAGTTGCCGATTATCCTGCAGAAGCTGGACGGCCGTGGTTGGCAGGTTGCCGCTGATAACTTTGCACCCCTGCCGCGCGTAACTGCTGTGCCCAGTGTGCAAAAGCCCGCAACGATTACGGCTGAGGTGGTGGAGCGCGTTAGCCGTCCAATTGACCGCCGTGTACGGTTCAGCTTGGACAGCTTGCTGCGCAGCCCTGACCGGTTTCAAAACCTCAGCATGCGAGCGGCCACTGAACGCGGCAACAGTGCTGAAGGCCGATTCCAGGGTGTCGACCAAGATGGTCGGATCGTTTTGCGCCAGCGTATGAACGGCCAAGGCGAGGTCAGCTTCAAGCTGCTCCCGGAGGAGATTACTCGCATCGAACTTCTCGAACCCTAAAGCTAGCTGCAGCCAAGCACTTGAAATCTCACAACATGGCCCCACTTTGTATGACATCGCCGCATTGCGGCTTCGTCAATAATGTGGAGTAAGAGACCATGAGTGTGGAAACTCAAAAAGAAACCCTGGGCTTCCAGACCGAGGTGAAGCAACTGCTTCACCTGATGATCCATTCGCTGTATTCGAATAAAGAAATCTTCCTACGTGAACTGATTTCCAACGCCTCGGATGCCACCGACAAACTGCGCTTCGAAGCGTTGGCCAAGCCGGAACTGCTCGAAGGCGGCGCTGAGCTGAAAATCCGCGTTAGCTTCGACAAAGACGCCAAGACTGTCACCCTCGAAGACAACGGCATCGGCATGAGCCGTGAAGATGCCATTACTCATCTGGGCACCATCGCCAAGTCCGGCACCGCTGACTTTATGCAGCACCTGACCGGCGACCAGAAGAAAGATTCGCACCTGATTGGCCAATTCGGCGTGGGCTTTTACTCGGCGTTTATCGTCGCTGATAAAGTTGACGTGTTTAGCCGCCGCGCCGGCAGCCCGGTCAGCGAAGGCGTGCACTGGTCGAGCCAAGGCGAGGGTGATTTTGAAGTTGCCACCGTTGAGAAAGCCGAGCGTGGCACGCGCATCGTTCTGCACCTGAAAAGTACTGAAGACGAATTCGCCGATGGCTGGCGCTTGCGCAACATCATCAAGAAATACTCCGACCATATCGCCTTGCCTATCGAGCTGCCGAAAGAGCAACCCGCTGTCGAAGGTGAAGCTGCGCCAGCTGAGCTTGAGTGGGAAACCGTCAACCGCGCCAGCGCCCTATGGACCCGCCCGCGTACCGAGGTTAAGGACGAGGAATATCAGGAGTTCTACAAACACATCGGCCATGATTTCGAAAACCCGCTGAGCTGGAGCCACAACAAGGTTGAAGGCAAGCTGGAATACACCTCGCTGCTGTACACCCCGGCGCGTGCGCCGTTCGACCTGTACCAGCGTGAAGCGCCGCGCGGCCTGAAGCTTTACGTGCAGCGCGTGTTTGTCATGGATCAGGCTGAGTCGTTCCTGCCGCTGTACCTGCGCTTTATTAAGGGTGTGGTTGATTCCAATGACTTGTCGCTGAACGTTTCCCGCGAAATTTTGCAGAAAGATCCGATCATCGATTCGATGAAGTCAGCGCTGACCAAGCGCGTGCTGGACATGCTGGAAAAGCTGGCCAAGAACGAGCCTGAGCACTACAAAAGCTTCTGGAAGAACTTCGGCCAAGTCCTCAAGGAAGGTCCCGCAGAAGACTTTGCCAACAAAGAAAAGATCGCCGGTTTGCTGCGTTTTGCCTCAACCCGTAGCGAAAACGGCGAGCAAAGTGTCGGCCTAGGTGAGTACATCGCACGTATGACCGAAGGACAGGACAAGGTCTACTACTTAACCGGCGAATCCTACGCGCAGGTGAAGAACAGCCCGCATTTGGAAGTTTTCCGCAAGAAAGGCCTCGAGGTCCTGCTGCTCACCGACCGTATTGATGAATGGCTGATGAGCTACCTCACCGAGTTTGACGGTAAGCATTTTGTCGACGTTGCTCGCGGTGACCTGGACCTTGGCAAGCTGGACTCAGAAGAAGACAAGAAAGCTCAAGAAGAAGTCGCTAAAACTAAAGAAGGACTGGTTGAGCGGTTGAAAGCAGCGCTGGGCGAGCAAGTTGCTGAGGTACGAGTCTCCCACCGCCTGACTGATTCGCCGGCAATTTTGGCGATTGGTGAGCAAGACCTCGGAATGCAAATGCGCCAGATTCTAGAAGCCAGCGGGCAGAAGGTGCCGGAGTCTAAGCCGATTTTTGAGTTCAACCCGGCTCACCCGCTGATCGAGAAGCTTGATAACGAGGTGGACGAGGAGCGCTTTGCTGATCTGAGCCACATTCTGTTCGACCAAGCCGCACTGGCTGCTGGCGATAACCTTAAAGATCCAGCAGCTTACGTGCAGCGCTTAAATAAGCTGTTGGTTGAGTTATCCGCCTAATTGGTGTGAGCATTTGAAGCCCATGCGCTCACGTGACAATTAAGTCGCTGCAGCGTCACCCTGAAAATCCGCGACCAGCCTTTCTGGTCGCGGATTTTTTATGGTGCGTTTCCCCCTAATAAATACTGCACAGTTTGGGCTGTTAATGGCTGAACTTCAGCCCAAGCAGGCCGCAGACGATTAAGGCCACGCTTGCTAAGCGCAGCAGCGTCATGGCTTCACCGAAAAGAACAATACCGGCGATTACCGTGCCCACAGCGCCCACGCCGGTCCAGATCGCATAGGCGGTGCCCAATGGCAATTCCTTCATGGCCAAGCCCAGCAGCGTCAGGCTGATGATCATGGCCGTAACGGTTAGCAGGGTAGGGATAGGGCGAGAAAAGCCGTCGGTGTATTTCAGGCCGACAGCCCAGCCGACTTCAAACAGGCCGGCTAGCAAGAGGATGATCCAGGACATACGCACCTCCGTAACATAAAGAAGGGTCGTCCCATGCTGGTCACTCGCAGAGTGGTGAGGTCGTCCTCACGCATGCAGTGTGATGCACGCAAGCTGCAGAGGGTTCGTGCTTTAACCCTCTGCGCGTGTGCTGTTGCTATTAAATGCCCTGAGGCATTTCTTCACCGCCTAGCGCTTCGAATAGCGCCGGCAGGAACTCAACCAAGGTCAGCATCATTAAGGTGAAACTGGCATCCTGCTGGCCGAGAGCATCATCACCACCGTCTTGTTCGGCCTGATCTTGCAGCAGGTCTTCAAAGCGCAGTCGTTTCACCACCAGTTTGTCATCGAGCATGAAAGATAGTTTGTCTTGCCAGGCCAATGACAGTTGGGTGACCTGCTTGCCGGCGGTCATGTGCAGCTGTATCTCGTCGCTGGTCAGGTCTTGGCGCTTGCAGCGCACCACGCCGCCATCTTCATGGGTGTCACGCAGCTCGCATTCATCCAATACAAAGAAGTCATCAGCGGCTTTCTGGGTCTTGACCCAATCAGTAAGCGTGGCACCCGGTGCAATTTTTACCGCGAGGGGGCGTATCGGCAGCGAGCCGATGGCTTCTCGAAGGGTGGACAGCAGATCTTCGGCGCGCTTAGCGCTGGCCGAATCAACCAGAATCAGGCCCTGTTTGGGTGCGATAGCAGCGAACGTGGCGGATTTTCGAATGAACGCGCGCGGCAGAAAGGCCTGTACGATTTCATCTTTGAGCTGTTCGCGCTCTTTCTTGTAGACCTTGCGCATCTGTTCAGCTTCGATTTCGTCGACCTTATCCTTCAATGCATCGCGTACCACGCTGCCCGGCAGGATGCGCTCTTCTTTGCGCGCTGCGATCAGCAGGAAATCACCGCTGACGTGAACCAGCGGCGCATCACCGCCCTTGCCGAAGGGGGCAATAAAACCGTAGGTACTCAGTTCTTGGCTGGCGCAGGAGCGCGCCGGTTTGGCGGCTAAAGCCGTTTCCAGAGCCTCGGCATCAAAAGGGATATCTTGGGTGAGGCGATAAATCAGTAAGTTACGAAACCACATAAGAGGGTGAATCTCCATTAACTGAGCTGCCGACAGTGGCAGGTGTCACACGATGTCAGGTGCGGGCGCGGATCTGTTTCAGGCCATATGACGGGTCAGGGAACCGATGCGTTGCATTCGAGGCGCATTATTCCCCCGAGTGGTGCCGCAGGCCAAGTCCGCGCTAAGCCTTTGCTGCATCAATAAAAATTTTCAAAACAGTGCTTGCCAAGGGTTAAGCGGCTGACTAGAATGCGCCCCACTTCGAGAGTGAAGGGTGATTAGCTCAGCTGGGAGAGCAGCTGCCTTACAAGCAGCGGGTCGGCGGTTCGATCCCGTCATCACCCACCAACTCGTTTTTGAAGTTACGCGCAGCGGTAGTTCAGTCGGTTAGAATACCGGCCTGTCACGCCGGGGGTCGCGGGTTCGAGTCCCGTCCGCTGCGCCATTTTTATCCTCGCTCCATCCCCTCTGTGGCACATGCTAAATCTCCGCAACAGCCTTCTCCGCTAATTCGCTAAACATCTGAACTTATACACATTTTCTGCCTCCTAACACGGTAGCCAGTGATTGCAGCGGCCTGCTAAGCTCGCGTCTTCACACCAAAGCCCTAGGGCTAACCGGACAAGGAACAAGCATGAAACAGCATCGTTTAGCAGCGGCGGTTGCCCTGGTAGGTTTGGTTCTCGCAGGTTGCGATTCGCAAACCAGCGACATCACCTTAGAAACTCCAGCACAGAAAGCCTCTTACGGCATTGGCCTGAATATGGGCAAAAGCCTGGCTCAAGAAGGCATGGATGACTTGGACTCCGGCGCCGTTGCTCAGGGTATCGAAGACGCTATTGGTAAGAAAGATCAGCGCCTCAAAGATGAAGAGCTTGTTGAAGCCTTTGCCTTCCTGCAGAAGCGCGCTGAAGAGCGCATGGTAACGCTGAACGAAGAGTCGGCCAAAGCTGGCAAGAAGTTCCTTGAAGACAACGCTAAACGCGACGGCGTAACCACTACCGCTTCCGGCTTACAGTATGAAGTGGTGAAAAAAGCTGACGGCGTGCAGCCGAAAGCAACTGACGTGGTGACTGTTCATTACGAAGGCAAGCTAACCGATGGCAGCGTGTTCGACAGCTCGGTTGAGCGTGGTAGCCCGATTGATCTGCCAGTTAATGGCGTTATCCCAGGCTGGGTTGAAGGCTTGCAACTGATGCACGTTGGCGAGAAGTACAAGCTCTACATCCCGAGCGAGTTGGCCTACGGCGATCAGAGCCCGACTCCGGCCATCCCAGCCAATTCCGTGCTGGTGTTTGACTTGGAGCTGATTGCCATTAAAGACGCTGCCGCTCAAGAGTAATTTTCATTGTTTTACCCGGCGCCCCGTCTCGACGGGGCGTTGTTGTTTTTGTGAGTCATATCCTGCACCTTTTGCTTGACTAGGGGGTCTTAAAGGATGCTTGCAGTGGCTGAGGTGTTACGGTTATGCACATTTCCCATAGTGGCTGTGACAGGTTAATGTAACGCTCTTGAAAAAAACTCTTTGTAATTTATAACTTGTTGATTTTTAAGTCTTTTTACTCTGTGAGCAAAAAATGTCCGATCTGTGATGAGGCCCCGTGGGCTGGGCGTTTGCTAGGCTTATAGAGAAACTATTCACAAGGTTATCCACAGCTTCGGTGGATAACCACAGCCGGCCCAGCAGATATGCGGGCTTGCCCGGAGAAGGCGATGAAAGCACCGAAAAATTTCGCGCGTTACCAGTTTTTAGCCAAGCGTTTCCTCAAGGCTGGACGGCTACCGGCGTTGCTGTCGTCGGCCGCCCGTAAGCGTGAAAAGTTGGGCAGTGGCTTTGCCGAATTGGCCGACCAACTAAAGCTTATGCAAGCGCTTTGCTTGGCGTGGTGGCGCGGGGAATACCGCAAAATAGACTCTCGGGCATTACTCGCGGTAGTAGCGGCCTTGTTGTATTTCGTCACGCCGCTGGATGCACTGCCTGATTGGTTGTTTGGATTTGGCTTTATCGACGATTTAGCGGTTCTGGCTTGGGTGATGCGCACTTGGCAGGTAGAGCTGGGGGCGTTTCAACAATGGCGAACGGCTCAAACGCCAGAGGTGCTGCGGGTCGTCGAGCGGTTGCCAGAAGTAGACGAGTCGATCACGGTGACAAATGGGTCACTGCAGTAAGGGCTGTATCTGGCTCAACTGTCGTTGAGCAGCTTCTTAATCAAGCCCTGATCACGCAGCTGCAGCAATGTATTGTCGAGGCGCTCAGCGCTAACCGGCAGCAGTGGTCTGTAGGTACAGTGCATGTCATAACGGTTAATCACCCAAGTATTTATCCGCAGCGGCGCTTCTTTGTGTAGGTTCATCTGAAAGCGCAGGGTTCGGTGCATGTTGATGATTGCATCTAGGCGCTGTTTGCGCAGCAGGTTGAGCCCGGCGTCTTGGTCGCGCAGGTTCTGGCGATTGATTTTCTTTGTGGCGAAAGCGTCCATTAAGGCACTGTCATAGACGTAACCCAACTGGGTGCCAAGACTCTTGCCATACAAGTCCTGCAGGCTATTGATTGGAGCGTGCTGACTGTGCGTGAGCACTACATCCTCTTCACTGTATAGAGGGGCTGACCAGCGATAGCGCTCTGGGTTGCCCATCCACTGCGGGTTGCTATTACAGATTACGTGGATGCGGCCGCGTTGCATAAATTCATCGATGCGCTTGTTCGGCGTTTCAACAAACGCTGCCTGATAGCCCAGCTGTTGGCTGACCTGTCGGCCTAATTCATAGATGAAGCCACCGCGTAGTTGCTGCGCGTGCACATCTACATATGGCATACCGTCCGCGCTGGCAAAGCCCCAGCGCAACTCATCCGCGCATGCCCAGCCACCGCAGCCAATCAACAGCAATACTATGAATGAACGCAACGCTTGCCCCTGAGTGGTGCTTGATGTTGTACGGCAGTATAGATCACGCTCTTTGCTCTGGCGGACTGTTAACATGAACGCCGGTTTTGGAGTTGCTGAGAGCGGTGCGCATGCTCTGCATGGAGAGTAAAAGATGAATGTACAAGTGATTGAGCGTGATGGCGCACCAGAGTATGCGGTGCTGCCGTGGGCGCAGTATCAAGCATTGTTGCAGGCGGCTGGGCGTGCGCCTGAGGCCCCAGCTGTGGTGGCTGCAGCCGTGAAGTCCCAGCCCAAGTCCAGCCTAAATCAGCTGACGGCGTTACGAGAAGTTAAAGGCATGAGTGCCGAGCAATTGGCCCGTAATGTCGGTATCAGCCCGCATTATCTAAGCATGATCGAAAGCGGCGAGCGCCAGCCTGATGCGGCCATCCAGCGCGCGCTGGCTTGGCATCTGGGCGTTGACGGATGGGAGCTGCAGCCGTGAGTGTCAGCATCAGTCGGCAACATTGGCAAGCGCTGCTGGGTGAGCTCGAAAGTGCCCAGCGCCAGCGTCATGTCGTGACCTACCGGGCCCTGATCGAACGTTTGGCTCTGCCCACACCAGCCATGCAGACCTTAGCGGCCGCGTTAGAGCACTTAGCTGCTCTGGATGCACGTGCTGAGCGTCCACTGCGCAGTGCATTGGTCATCAGCCAAGGTGCAAGCCGTTTACCGCGTACGGGTTTCTTTGAATGCGTCAGCCGCCTGGGGCGTTTTACGGGCGCATCCGACGGTATCGCTGCCGCTTCTTGGCACGCTGCTGAAGTCGCCCGCGTATTTGAGTTCAGCTATCCAGGAGAGGTCTGATGTTCGGTCCACTGCGTGCACGCATCGGCTATTTAGTGGCGCGTCGCCTGTTTCATTGGGCGTGGTTAGTCAAACAGCCGCGCGGCTGGCGTTGGTTAGAAGGGCAGTTTTCCCGCATGGCCGCGCTTGGCGATACCCAAGCGCAAAGTTTCTACGGGCATATCCTGCTGTTTCGCGGTCAAGGCCTTGGCGCACGCAGTGAAGGCCGGCGTTTACTCGGGTTGGCCGCCAACGCGGGCGATGCCAAGGCGGCTTATCAGCTTGGCGCACTGAGTTTGGCGGGAGACCCCCAGCACAGCGCTGACGCACCGCAGGCTATCGGCTGGTGGACAATAGCTGCACAGGCAAAACACCCAGCCGCCGCTTACCGATTAGCAGAGTTGTACCGCACTGGCGCGGCGGGTGTTACCGCCGATGCGGAAAAAGCTGAACATTTCAGCCAATTGTCGAGGCAACTAAGCGGGCTCTGATTGCGCGAGTAAGTGTGCTCGCTTAAGCCGCCGTGTCAGCTTGGGTATCAATGATGTGCAGGCTGTAGCCCGGTACAGCCTTGGCATGGCGTTTGGCCTCAGAGGCGAGAGCGGCCAGTTGGTTAGCGTCAAGCTTTGCGCATTGCTCGGGATGCACGTGTACCACCCCCAATGACAAAGACAGCAAGGCGTATTCCTGACGTTTGCCGTTGCGGTCGTGGGCCACAAAGCAGCCCGCATGCAGGTCTTCTTCACGATAAAAACGGCGGCATTGGCTCTGGAAATCTTCCAGCAGGCGATTCAATCGTGCGCGCCAGTCCTGAGAGCTGAGTACCAGCAGAAAGTCATCTCCGCCAATGTGGCCGACAAAGTCCCGCGTTGGGTCAACGCGGTCATTTAGGCACTGCGCCAAACTTAGCAGCACCTCATCGCCTTTGGCGTAGCCATAGATGTCGTTGAACGGCTTGAAATTATCGATATCGACATAACACACCACGGCTTCACGGCCCTGCAGCAGCAAGCGCGTTAAGCATTGCTGGATTGGCACATTGCCCGGCAGCAGAGTCAGTGGGTTAGCGTAGCGGGCCTGCTGGATCTTTAGTTCGGTGATCAGCTTGAGCACATCGATCACCCGGCCGAGCCCGATATAGCAGCTGTCCTCCATGATAATGAAGTCTTCTTCGATACGCTGTCGTGCGCGGCTGGTGAGCAGGCGGCTCACCTGCTGCAGTGACTGGCTGCATTCAACAGCTAGGTAGTCATCACTCATCAGGCGGCTGATCGGCTTTCTGGCGAATAGTTCGTTGGCAAATGGCTTCAGTAAGGCCTCGGCCAGTGAATGACGATGCACGATGCCGACAGGCTGCTGGGCCTCATTAAGTACAGCCAAGGAGTTCAGATTGGCCTGAGCACGGAACATTTCCAGTACCGCGCTGATAGGCGTGCCCAAGGCCACTGCTTGTTGAAATTTGAGCAGGCCACGCAGGTCACTGACATCCTCGCTCAGCGGGTTAGCGCCTATTGGGCTGGGCAGCAAGTTGGCGGTGTCACACGGTGGCACTTCCTGCGGGCGGCAAAGTAGATAGCCTTGCAGCAGGTCGACACCCATTTCGGCCAGTACGCTCAACTCTTCAGGCAGTTCGATACCCTCGGCAATCACTTGGGCGCGGGAGGCTTTAGCCATTTTCAGGATTGAACCGACGAATTCACGTTTAACCGCGTCCTGATGGATGCCATCAATAAAGTGACGGTCAATTTTCACATAATCAGGGCGCAACTCAGACCATAGCCGCAGGCTTGAATAGCCCGCACCAAGGTCATCCAACGCAATGGAAAACCCCATAGCGCGATAGTGGTGCAGGGCCTTGTCGAGCAGAGCGAAGTCATCAGTGGGCGATTGCTCTGTTAACTCGATGACCACCCTGCTGGGTGGAATGCCTAGGCTTTGTAAAAGTTGCAGCGTGCGGCCGGGTTGATGCTTGGGCTCCATCAGCGAGTCCGGTGAGACGTTGAGGAACAATTTGCCTTCAAGTTTCAGTTGGCTGAAACGCTGACAGGCATTTTTCCGGCAAAGCAACTCCAATTCACTCAGGCGCCCAGCACTTCGCGCCACGGCGAACAAGTTGATGGGGGAGTGCAGAACGCTGTTGGACGGGCCGCGGCTAAGGGCTTCGTAGCCAAGAATGCGCCGTTCTGAGAGCGAGAAAATGGGTTGAAACAGGCTGTGCAGGTCGCCATTGGCGAGGATGTTGTCCAGCGCGCTGAACTGCTCGGTGACGATCATGACGGCTCTCTGTGCATAAAAAACGGGGATTGGCATTACTACCAATCCCCGCATTTCACGACAGGTTGATGAACCTTTGATGACGCTCGTTGTTTACTGTTTCGCCAAGCGGGTATTTAAACCCAAATAATCGAGCAGGATGCGCCCGCTTTCGGCGAGGTAGGCATCATCTTCAGGTTGAATTTTTTTATCTTCAACCGGCAGAGCATCTTCGTCTTCTTCTTTGAGTTTGCTCAGCAGCGTTTCGCCTTTTGCCTGACGACGGCTGTTTTCGATGGCCAGTTGTTGACCTTCAATATCAGTCTGCTGGGTTCGACGCTTGGTTTCATTGAGGCTGACCGTCGTTTCAAGCATCAGTTTTTGCGCCAATTGCAGACGTTCACGGGCGAAAGTGAAGTCTGGGTTCTGTGCGGTACGACTCTCAAAGCGGCGTTGCAGTTCGGCCAAGAATGGCTTGATCGGGTCTAGCTCTGGTTTCATCGCCGGTTTGATGCTGTCCCATGGCAGTGCCTCAGGCAGCGCGCTCTCGCCAATTTCCTTGGTGTCCATTACGTCCGGGTATTGAATATCAGGAATCACCCCTTGGTGCTGAGTGCTTTGCCCGGAGACGCGGTAAAACTTAGCCAGGGTCAGTTTAAGTTCACCGTGGTTAAGCGGCTGGATGGTCTGCACGGTGCCTTTGCCGAAAGTCTGGCCACCGAGAATCAGCGCGCGGTGATAATCCTGCATGGCACCGGCGAAAATTTCTGAAGCGGAGGCTGACAGGCGGTTGACCAGCACGGCCATTGGCCCTTTGTAGTAGATGCCGGGGTTTTCGTCGGCCAGTACATCAACGCGACCATCGCTGTTGCGCACCAGCACGGTCGGCCCTTGATCAATAAACAGACCTGTCAACTCGGTGGCTTCCTGCAGCGAGCCGCCTCCATTATTGCGCAGGTCGATGACCACGCCGTCGACCTTTTCCTTCTCCAGTTCAGTCAGCAGGCGCTTGACGTCACGGGTGGTGCTTTTGTAATTCGGGTCACCCGCGCGGAAGGCCTTGAAGTCTAGGTAGAAGGCCGGTATCTCGATCACCCCCAGTTTGTAGTCACGGTTGTCATGCTTGAGATTAAGGATGGATTTTTTCGCAGCTTGCTCTTCCAGCTTGACCGCTTCACGGGTGATGGAGACTACTTTGCTGGTCTGATCATTCGGCGCGTTACTCGCCGGGATCACTTCCAGGCGCACTTGCGAGCCTTTCGGGCCACGAATCAGCTTGACCACTTCATCCAGCCGCCAGCCGATCACATCGACTATTTCCTTGCTGCCCTGAGCCACGCCGATAATTTTATCAGCAGGCGCAATCTGCTTGCTCTTTTCCGCTGGACCGGCCGGTACCAAGCGCACCACTTTGACGTGTTCGTTATCGCTTTGCAGAACCGCACCGATGCCTTCAAGTGACAGGCTCATGTTGATGTCAAAGTTTTCTGCATTGTCTGGCGACAGGTAAGTGGTGTGCGGGTCATAGGACATGGCAAAGGCGTTGATATACGCCTGAAACACATCTTCGCCGCGAGTCTGCTGCAGCCGGGCAAGCTGGTTTTTGTAGCGCTTGGTCAACAGCTCTTCAATAGCTTTGGGTTCTTTGCCGGCGATTTTCAAACGCAGCACTTCGTCTTTCACCCGCTTGCGCCAAAGGTTGTCCAGTTCAGCTACATCTTTAACCCATGGAGCATTTTCGCGATCGATCAGCAGACTTTCATCGCTGTCCATATCAATCTTACCGACGCCTTGTTCAAGCATATTAAGGGTGAACTGCAAGCGACCCTCCAAGCGCTCCAAGTGGCGCTTGTAGATAGCAAAGCCTGGCTGCAGATCGCCATTTCTCAGCAGGTCATCAAAGCGTGTCCGCCATTGATCAAACTCGGCAATATCTGAGGCGATAAAGTAGCTGCGCGAGGGATCAAGCATCTTCAGGTAGCCCTGGTAGATTTTTTCCGAGCGCTCATCATTCAGCGGCGGTTTGTTGTAGTGATGGCGTTTCAACAGCTCAACGACGTTAAGGCTGGCGATGACTTGCTCGCGATCAGGCTGCAGGTATTCCCAAGGGTCGCCACTGTTGGTTTTCGCGGCGAGCGGCAAGGCGCTTAGGGCAAACGAAAAGGCGAGGGTGATGCTGAGTAAGGATCGCTTCATGTTAATTCGACGTGTGGGCAATTGATAACGCATATTAGGCCGTCTTTAAGGCGCCAGGTTCCATCGGCGCAATACAAAAGCCCGGCGGTTAGCGTCGGGCTGGGTTCAATGCACTATGGAGGCAGCATGAAGGCATTGCAAGGCGTTGAAGGCCGTGTGGAATGGGGGCAATACCCAACTCCGACCTGCGATGTGGGGGAAATTCGTATCCGTGTCGCAGCCGCAGGACTCAACCGCGCCGACTTGTTACAGCGCGCCGGTCTCTATTCGCCGCCGCCAGGTGCTAGTGAGGTGCTCGGGCTGGAATGCGCGGGTGTCATCAGTGAAGTTGGCGCCGGTTGTGACTGGAAAGTGGGCGACCGCGTTTGTGCACTGTTGAGCGGCGGCGGTATGGCTGAGGAGGTGGTGGTTGATGCGCGTCACGCACTGCCGGTTCCTGACGGGCTAACGTTGCATGAAGCAGCGGTATTGCCGGAGGTGTATGCGACCGCTTGGCTCAATCTGTTTCAGCTGGCGGGCCTGAAACCTGGGCAGAAGGTGTTGCTCCACGCCGGTGCCAGTGGTGTCGGTTCGGCGGCTATCCAGTTGTGCAAGGCGTTTGGCAGTCCAAGCTGGGTCAGTGTTGGTTCGGCGGAGCGCTTGACCTACTGTGAGAGTTTAGGTGCCCAAGGCGGCGTACTGCGCGGGGAAGAACAATTGCAAGCGTTGCGCGATTTTGCGCCCTTCGATGTGATTCTTGATCCTGTGGGCGGTAGTTATGCCGCACTTAACCAAGAGTTGCTGGCGGTAGACGGCCGCTGGGTGAACATTGGTTTACTTGGTGGTCGCCAGGCTGAGCTGGATTTGGCTGTGATATTGGGCAAACGCATTCAGCTGATCGGCTCAACCCTGCGTAACCGCGATGAGCAGTTCAAGGCAGATTTGCTGCGCGACCTGCAGCAATTTGTTTGGCCACTCTTTAGCGAAGGGCGGCTTAAGCCGCAACTTCAACAGGCTTTTGAGCTGCAGCATGCCGAAGCTGCATTTGCTGCCTTGGCAAGTAATCAGGTCAACGGTAAGTTGGTGCTGGTAATAGACCCAGCCTTGGTCTGAACCCTAGTTTCGATTGACTCTCTCAATCGAAACCATGGCGGCAATCAATAAGCTTTTTTTGCAGAAGGCGCTAACATGGGCCCCGTGAATTCTTAACCCCCTCAGAAGGAAGCAGAGATGAACCTTATCAACACCCAAGTTCAACCGTTCAAGGTCAACGCTTTTCACAATGGCAAGTTCATTGAAGTGACCGAGCAGTCCTTGAAGGGCAAGTGGTCGGTACTGATCTTTATGCCAGCGGCTTTTACCTTTAACTGTCCAACTGAGATTGAAGACGCCGCCAACAACTACGCTGAGTTCCAGAAGGCCGGTACCGAGGTTTACATCGTTACCACCGATACTCACTTCTCGCACAAGGTTTGGCACGAGACGTCGCCTGCAGTAGGCAAGGCTAAGTTCCCGCTGATCGGTGACCCGACCCACGCCCTGACCAACGCGTTTGGTGTGCATATCCAAGAAGAAGGTTTGGCGCTGCGCGGTACTTTCCTGATCAACCCAGACGGAATGATCAAAACCGTTGAAATCCACTCCAACGAAATCGCCCGTGACGTGTCGGAAACCCTGCGCAAGCTAAAAGCTGCTCAGTACACTGCCGCTCACCCAGGTGAAGTGTGCCCTGCTAAGTGGAAAGAAGGCGAGAAGACCCTGGCTCCGTCGCTGGACCTGGTTGGCAAGATTTAAATACATTCGGGAAACTCCTGCGGTTATGCATCACGTTTCCCGCTGTGTTTTATCTGCTGGTCTTTGCGCTTAAGGGCTGTAACCCAGCCTCTAGAGTGCCCGAACGCCCGGGCGCAATCCGTCCGGGCGTTTTTGTTTCTGAATTTTGTCAAAGGGATACTTAAATCATGTTGGACGCCACGCTTAAAGCCCAATTGAAGGCCTACCTAGAAAAGGTCATTCAACCGTTCGAGATCGTCGCGTCCCTTGATGACAGCGACAAATCTGAAGAAATGAGTGCAATGCTGCACGACATCGTCAGCCTGACTGACAAGATCACCCTGCGTGAAGACGGTAGCGATGACCGCAAGCCTTCTTTCTCGCTGCATCGCCCGGGTGCAGACATCGGATTACGCTTCGCCGGTATCCCCATGGGCCATGAATTTACCTCCTTGGTGCTGGCGCTGCTGCAAGTTGGCGGTCACCCCTCCAAGCTTGAAGCGGATGTGATTGAACAGATCAAGGCTATTGAAGGCCACTTCAGCTTCGAAACCTACTTCTCGCTGTCCTGCCAGAACTGCCCAGATGTGGTGCAGGCGCTGAACCTGATGGCGGTCCTTAACCCGAATATTCGCCATGTAGCGATTGACGGTGCGCTGTTTCAGGCGGAAGTCGAAGAACGTCAGATCATGTCGGTGCCGAGCATTTACTTGAACGGCGAACTGTTCAGCCAAGGCCGCATGGGTGTGGAAGAAATCCTCGCCAAGATTGATACAAGTGCCTCAACGCGTGATGCCGAGAAGCTTAATGCCAGAGAAGCTTTTGATGTTCTGGTAGTAGGCGGCGGCCCAGCAGGCGCTGCAGCGGCTGTTTATGCGGCGCGCAAAGGTATTCGTACCGGTGTTGCAGCTGAACGCTTTGGCGGCCAAGTGCTCGATACTATGTCGATCGAGAACTTTATTTCGGTGCAGGAAACCGAAGGTCCAAAGCTGGTCCGTGCGTTGGAAGAGCACGTTAAACAGTACGAAGTGGACATCATGAATCTGCAGCGTGCCAGCGCCATTATCCCAGGTAAGCATGCCGGTGAGCTGCATGAAGTACAGTTCGAGAACGGCGCTTCACTGAAAGCTAAAACGCTCATTCTCGCCACCGGCGCACGCTGGAGAGAAATGAACGTGCCTGGTGAATTGGAATACCGAGGCAAGGGCGTTGCTTACTGCCCGCATTGCGATGGCCCGTTGTTTAAGGGCAAGCGTGTGGCCGTAATCGGTGGCGGTAACTCCGGAGTGGAAGCGGCGATCGATCTGGCCGGTATTGTTGCCCACGTCACGCTGATCGAGTTTGACAGCCAATTGCGCGCTGATGCGGTGTTGCAGAACAAGCTCAACAGCATGGGCAACGTCACCATTATCAAAAGTGCACTGACCACCGAAGTTAAAGGCGACGGCCAGAAGGTTAGCGCCTTGGTCTACAAAGATCGCGGCACTGAAGAACTGCACACCATCGAGCTGGAAGGTATTTTCGTACAGATCGGTCTGTTGCCTAATAGTGATTGGCTCAAGGGTACGATCGAGTTGTCGCCACGAGGTGAGATCATCGTCGACGCCAAAGGCAGCACTAATGTGCCGGGTATCTTCGCCGCCGGTGACGTGACAACGGTGCCATACAAGCAGATCGTGATTGCTATCGGCGAGGGCGCCAAAGCGTCGCTGAGTGCATTCGATTATCTGATCCGCACCAGCTGATAGGTAAAGTTGGCCGTGTGAGCAGTTAACCTACCGGTACAACTGAATCGGACAGCCTGAAAGGGTTGTCCGCTTTTTTGTGCCCATAACAGGTTGGTAAAAATGCCCGTGCAGCCTGGCGGCGTCGTGTTTATTCATGGCCGCAGGGCGTTGTGGCTGCGCCATAAAAAGCGCGGTTATCGGCTAAGTGCGACTTTTACGTTGGCTGAGTAACTCAGTAGCCCGAGCCCTTAGTTGGCCACACCCGCCGTCTATATCCTGGCCGGCCGAGTTACGCACTTTGGTCTGCACGCCGCGGCTGTGCAGGTAGCGCACGATTTGCACGATACGATCACCCTCCGGACGTTGGAACTCGTCATCTTGAAGGCTGTTGTAGGGGATCAGATTCATGATCGCGTACTTACCCTTTAGCAGACGCAGGATGCCGTCCATTTCTGCCTGGCTGTCGTTGATGCCCTTGAGCAGCGTCCACTGGTACTGGATCGGATAATCAACCTGTCGCGAATAAATTTCGCCCAGCTCGACCAGCTCTTCTGGGTTGGTGCGCGGGGCGCGCGGCAGCAGTTGCTGGCGCAGTTCAGCGTCTGTGCTGTGAAGTGATAAGGCCAAAGCTGGTTTGACCTGCTGCTGCGGCAAACGCTCGAATACCCGCGGGTCGCCGACGGTGGAGAACACCAAGTTGCGCTGGCCGATACCCCCTTCGGTGCCGAGCAGGTTAATCGCCTCCAGCACATTGTCGAGGTTGTGCGCCGGCTCACCCATGCCCATGAAGACCACTTTTTTCACGGGTCGAAAGCGCCGTGCTAACACCACTTGAGCCAGTATTTCGCTGGTTGTCAGCTGGCGCAGCAGCCCGCTTTTACCCGTCATGCAAAACACGCAGCCCACCGCACACCCCACTTGGCTGGATACGCAGAGACCATCACGGGGCAGCAGCACGCTTTCTACCATTTGTTTGTCACTCAGCTCCACCAGCAGGCGTGCCGAACCATCGCTGCCGGGGTGTTCGGCGCTCAGTCGCGCCAACTGATCAAGTTCACGGCTCAGCTCTGGCAGGGCATTACGCACCGCCAGCGGCAGGAAGTTCTCAGTTTTTTGATTGCGTGTGCCGGTGTCCAACGGCATGCCGCGCAGCCAGGCACGGGTGATGCGCCCAATGTGCATGGGCTTGGCACCGAGGTCAGTCAGGCGTTGGTGAAGATCGTGGATATGCATGGGGTGCGCATGCTACCACCAGCTTAGTTGTGGTGGTACGCGTTGCGGCGGCACGTGCTGGGCGATTGCATAAGGCTTAGCCTTTGCTCAAGCCGCGCCCGACACTCATAATAGTGGCCTGATTGGACTGACCTAGCTGTGCGGAGCGGTAGATGAAATTTATACACCAGCGCGAACACCTTAACGAAGACGACCTTGTCGTGATTGAGTGCTCGCAGACCTGCAACATTCGCCTGATGAGCGATGCTAACTTTCGCAGTTTCAAGAATGGCGGCCGCCATACCTATCACGGTGGCGCTTTTGACACCTTCCCGGCGAAAATCGCCGTGCCCAGCAGCGGCTTCTGGAATATCACCATCGACACGGTGAGTCGTAAGGCTGTCAGCGTCACCCAAAAACCGACCCTCAAGCATTCGATCAAAATCGTGCGTAGGTCGACGTCACGCCTGAGCTGAGGATTGGTGCGTGCGCGTGGAACAATGCCCGCTTTAGAGCAGGCAAAGGTTTAGTCTTAAGGTAAATGCTGATAATGCTGCCGCGAAAGTGCGCCCTTGTTCGGGCGCCTTTGCATTCTCAACGCCAATTCAACTGTTAAGTGCATCGCTCAGTGCTTTTGCAGGCACGTATTTGACGACTTTTTTCGCTGCAATTTGAATCGCCTGCCCGGTCTGCGGATTGCGGCCGGTTCGAGCAGGGCGTTCACTCACTTTAAATTTGCCAATCCCAGGCAGGGTGATTTCATCACCGTTCTCCAGTGCGTCGCTGATAATCTCACTCAGTTGTTCAAGTGCTGCGCGCACAGTGCTTTTCGGCGTGTCGATCGCCTCTGCGATATCACTTATCAGCTGGTCTTTGGTGATTGCCACGTTAGTCTTCCTCAGAAATGGATGGGCCATATGGGCAAGAATACTCCAGTGGCGAAGGGCTGTGGCAGGGAGCTTTAGTAGGGTGGGTTAGGGGTGCAACGCTGGACAAACAAAGCCGAACGCTTTTTACATCGTTCAATCATCACTGGTCTACGCTGATTTTACTTATCCATTATTTGAGAGATGCCAGCATGTTACGAGCATTCGCTAATTTAGGGTTTCGTTGGAAAATTGCCCTACCGATTTTGCTCTTGGCTGTATTGCTCGTTGCCATGGGTACTCTGGGTATACGAGGGATAAATCAAGTCGCTGATTCCAGCACCAAGCTGACGAATCGTTTTTTGCCGGGCATCAGCCTGCTGCTCAATGCGGACCGTGATCTTTATCAAGCATTCGTTGCCGAGCGCAGCTTACTCAGCCAGGGAGCAGCTGCTTATGGGCAGGCGCTAACTGCCTCGCACAGCGAAAACCTGCAGCAAGCGTATGACCGTGTGCACACATTTGCGGATATGCAGCCTGGCAGCGAAGCGATGCAATTGGTTGCGCAATTTGATGCGGGGTTTGAGCGCTGGAAGGCGACCTCGCAGAAAGTCTTGCAACTGGCGGTGAGTGATCCACAAGCAGCCAGCGCATTGAGCTTCAGTAGCAGCGAAGAGCAGTTTGAAATGATGCGTGACGCGATCGACAAACTAGGCGAGATGGATGATGCCGCCGCTAATGCTGAAGGGCTTGCGGCCATTGAGCTCGGAGAAACCTTGAGTTGGCAACAAAGCGTGATCATCGCAATCGGTTTAGGTGTTTGCCTCGTGCTGGTAGTGGGTTTTCCGATTCTGGTTACTAAGCCGTTGCACAATTTACTCAACCGTATTGAACAGATCGCCGATGGTGATGGCGATCTGCGGGTGCGTATCGAGGTGTTATCTAACGATGAGTTGGGCAAGCTCAGTCATGCTTTCAATCGGTTTTTGGATAAATTGCAGCCACTAATTAAGGAGGTAAGTCGAGTTACTGGGGAGGTCGAAAGCGCTGCGCAAAATTTGGCCGCGATGGCCGCCGCTAATGATCGTTTGATTAGCAGTGAGCATGCGGCAGTTGATCAAGTCAGTACTGCCGCAACCGAGATGAGTTCTGCGGTGAATGAGGTGGCGCGCAATGCGCAAAATGCAGCAGATGCCGCACGCAGCGCCGAGGCTCAGTCTCGTGACGGTGCGCAAGTGGTAAGCGCTACGATCAACTCCATCCGTCAGCTCGCACAGGAAGTCGAAAGCGCTTCAATCACCATTCAGACCCTTGAGCAAGAAGCGACCAGTATCGGCACAGTGCTGGCCGTTATCCGTGGTATCGCTGAGCAAACTAATTTGCTGGCCCTAAATGCTGCAATTGAAGCGGCACGTGCGGGTGAGCAGGGCCGTGGTTTTGCCGTGGTGGCAGATGAGGTGCGCGCACTGGCGGCACGTACGCAAGAGTCGACCAAGGACATTCAGGAGATGATCGAGCGTCTGCAGATCGGTGTGCAGAATGCCGTTAAGGCCACTCATTCAGGCAGCAGCAAAGCACGGCAAAGTGTCGAGCAGGCGGCCGGTGTGGATCAGGCGCTCACCGACACCAGTGACTCGGTTATGCGTATCAATGACATGACGGCCCAGATCGCGACGGCCTGTGAGGAGCAAAGCAGTGTGACCGAAGAGATTGCTCGCAATATCAATGATATTCGAGACTTGTCCAATCAAGCCGCGCAAACTTCTGAGCAAAGTGCTCAAGCCAGCCAGCGGCTTTCTGAGTTGTCGCATGGCTTGAGTAAGCTGGTGGGGCGGTTTCGTGTGTAGTAATCGATTCAATGGGTTAGGCGTTTACAGCGGTTGTAACTTCGTTTTAAGCCGGTACAATGACGCGGCTCGCTTCTGGTGAGCTGCGTTATGGTGGTCCTGCCGGTCCCCTCGCAACGATCAACCGTTAACCCGGTCAGGCCTGGAAGGGAGCAGCCGAAGCGGTTACATCGTGTGCCGAGGTGTGGCTGGTGGGGCTGCCTCCATCATCTCTTTGGCATCGCTCAATACTTGAGCAGCGGCCAATCTAGTTTCCGCCCTAATAAATCGCCTTATCTGCCAGCCAAGCTCATTGCTGTGCAATAGCCAGCGGCGTGCATATTTTCCAGTGTTACTCAACGGGCCATCCAATAGCTTGACTACAGCTAAAGGTTGTCATCGGCTAGGTAAGTGCACTTGCAAAAACGTCGTGCCTATTGGCTTGCGCACAAATTCAGGCCGGCCAAGAGCCGCGCCGGTGAGCGAGGCTCTTACTGCGGCTAGTCGGTGTGGTAGCTGAGCACGCTGTCTTGTTCTTTAAGCGCTTTACGCATATCGGCGGGGATGCTGCCGGAGCGCATGGCCAGCTCAAGACGGATGTCTTCAAGGCTTTGCGCAAAAGCTTGAGGGTCAGTGCGTTGGGCTGGGCTGAGCACACGGCTATACGCTGTGGCGTCGCTTGCATCCAGTAACGAGAGGACCACGCCACCATCTGGGCGGGGTAGGCTGAATGTGGCGCGCAAGGGAGAGAAGAGCTGCTCAACGAGTTCGCGGTTAATGTTATCCATGAGGGTGCTCCATCCTGAGGGTGATTGTTTCAGACCTCTAGGATGGTCAATGGTTCGCCTATCTGAGCAATTAAGCGGTCAGGGACTGGCGTGCGCGCTCAATGACTTGTTGCAGGTGTGCACCGCTGTACTGACCAGGATAAAGGCGCTGGCTGTGCTGGGCGATACCGGCATGATTGACGATGGTGAAGCTGAAGCTGCCTTTGCGGGCGGCAAGGATGCGGCAGTCAAACGGTGCAAATGCACTGGATAGGGTGCGAATGGCATCCTGAATTTGGTTTTGAGTATTCATTTTTGGGTATTTCCTAAAACAGCGGGCGCGTCATTGCGCTAAATAGAGCTCCAGGCGGTCGATATAAGTGATCGGCTACATGTTCAGATAGGAGCTGGACTACACGCACAAGTTCCAATTGAGGTGGCTGTGTGCGGGTCGGTACGTCGGAGGCGGGCTTGAGTCAGCGCTTGCGCGGGACGGCCAGATCAGTCAGCAGGTTGGGTCGTGAGCTAGAGCTGCGCGGCATGCCCGGTTAGGTCATGCGCTCTTACTTGAAATCCATCGAGGGGGCTTAAAGGCCTAATTGACTTACAGCGTGGTACTAACGATGTGGACTATACCCAGCTGGTTGATTTTAAGCCAGCTCATTTATGTTTAATCATGCACAGAGGGTGTTGCTGGGCTGCGCATCAGATGCAATTTGGCCCATGCTCCGTTAGGATTGCCACACTTTTGCTTTCCTCTTGTGACGGGTTTCGATGAGTTATCAGGTTCTTGCACGCAAGTGGCGTCCACGCTCATTCAATGAAATGGTGGGTCAGACTCATGTGCTTCGGGCGCTGATCAATGCGCTGGACAGTCAGCGTCTGCACCATGCCTATCTGTTCACGGGCACTCGCGGTGTCGGCAAAACCACTATCGCGCGGATTATTGCTAAGTGCCTGAATTGTGAAACTGGAATCAGTTCAACGCCTTGTGGCGTTTGTTCGATCTGCAAAGAGATTGATGAAGGCCGCTTTATTGATTTGATTGAAGTCGATGCTGCCAGCCGTACCAAAGTAGAAGACACCCGCGAGTTGCTCGACAACGTGCAGTACTCACCCAGCCGCGGGCGTTTTAAGGTTTACCTGATTGACGAAGTGCATATGCTCTCAACCAGTTCCTTCAACGCACTGTTGAAAACGCTGGAAGAGCCGCCGCCCCACGTCAAATTCCTTCTGGCCACCACTGATCCACAGAAATTACCGGTCACGGTGTTGTCGCGCTGCTTGCAGTTTTCGCTAAAGAACATGCCGCCTGAGCGAGTGGTTGATCACCTCAGTCATGTTCTGGCTGCCGAGCAGATTCCATTTGAAAGCGATGCGCTCTGGTTACTTGGGCGCGCGGCAGATGGCTCCATGCGCGACGCCATGAGCTTGACCGATCAGGCGATTGCCTTCGGTGAAGGCAAGGTGTTGGCGGCTGATGTTCGGGCCATGCTAGGTACTCTCGACCACGGGCAGGTTTACGGCGTATTGCACGCCTTGCTGGAAGGTGATGCCCGAGGGCTGATTGAAGCAGTGCGTCATTTGGCGGAGCAGGGCCCGGACTGGAATGGCGTGTTGTCCGAAATGCTCAACGTACTGCACCGTGTGGCGATAGCTCAAGCTCTGCCTGAGGCGGTAGACAATGGCCAAGGGGACCGCGAACGAGTGCTTGAGCTGGCGCAGGTTCTGCCCAGCGAGGACGTACAGTTCTATTACCAAATGGGTCTTATCGGCCGCCGAGATTTGCCGTTGTCACCTGATCCACGTAGCGGTTTCGAAATGGTGCTGTTACGCATGTTGGCATTCCGCCCAGCGGATACCCATGATGTGCCGAGGGTAGCGCTAAAGCCGCTGGGGATTAGTCAGGCCACCGCTGATCCCACGAGCAACCCAGTGGCCGATGCTGCTGTCGCCGCCCAGGTCCATGTTGTTGAGGCCACGGCACCTGCGCCCCAGGCGCTCTCTGCCGTAACACCTGTCGCATCCTCTGAAGCAGCTGAAATCGTTATGCCGGTTATGGATGCGACGCCGGTGGAGTTAGAAGAACCGGCGCCACAGGCTGCGCCCATAAATGAAGCACCTACAGTGGCAGCTGTCGTCAATCTGCCTTGGGAAGAGCAGGCGCAAGCAGCGAATATTCAAGTTGAAGCGCCTGCCGCACCGACAGCGCCCGATATAAGAGCTGAAGCGTCGCCCCCAGCAATGCTTGAGCCCGTAGCAGTCAAGCCGTTGCTGTCGGCTGATACGGATGCAGATGACGACGAGCCACCGCTGGGCGACTACGACTATGTCGAGATGGACGCCGAGTCGTTTGATTATGATTTTGACGCAGTGGAAAGCGCCGCATCTGCCGAGCCTGAGGTATTACCCGCAGCGCAACCGGCGACGGGGCTTGCTGCTGATTGGCTGGAGTTATTCCCCAAACTCGGTTTATCTGGGATGACTGGCAGTATCGGCGCCAACTGCACATTGATTTCTGTTGAGGGCGATAACTGGCTGTTGCACCTTGATCCTGCTCAGGCAGCGCTGTTTAACCTTACTCAGCAGCGGCGCCTTAATGAAGCGCTTAACCAATTTCATGACCGCGAACTCACGGTATTGATCGAGTTGTGTAAGCCTGAACAGGAGACGCCAGGGCAGGCGGCAGCGCACAAACGGGCTAATCGCCAGCGTGATGCTGAGGCTGCGATCCATCAAGACCCTGTGATTCAACAAATGATTCAGCAGTTCGCTGCGGTGATTCGCGCGGACAGCATTGAACCCCTAGACACTTCCGTTAACCCCTAATTACCGAGGACTTACACCATGATGAAAGGTGGCGGCATGGCCGGCCTGATGAAGCAGGCCCAGCAAATGCAAGAAAAAATGCAGAAGATGCAAGAAGAGCTGGCGAACGCCGAAGTGACCGGTCAGTCCGGTGCTGGGCTGGTCAGTGTGGTCATGACGGGGCGTCACGATGTTAAGCGCGTCAGCCTGGATGACAGCTTGATGCAGGAAGACAAAGAAATTCTCGAAGACCTGATCGCCGCTGCGGTGAACGATGCGGTGCGCAAGATTGAACACAACAGCCAAGAAAAAATGTCGGGTATGACTTCAGGCATGCAACTACCACCAGGCTTTAAGATGCCGTTTTAAACAACACCCGGGCATCGCACATGTATGTGCCTCAGGCAGGTATGGGTGTCCTCAACCTGTACCTGCCTTTGCCTTGCGCCACTAATAGCTGAACAGCTTGGTAGGCGCAGTAAACGCTTGAGTCTTCGTCGTTGCCGAGTATTTCTCCATGAGTTTCAGCCCGCTGATCCGCCACCTGATTGATTCTCTGCGCATTCTTCCCGGCGTTGGGCAAAAAACCGCTCAACGTATGGCCTTGCAGATGCTTGAGCGTGATCGCTCTGGGGCGCTGCGCTTGGCCCAGGCGCTGACGCAGGCCATGGAAGGGGTTGGCCACTGTAAGCAGTGTCGCAGCCTCAGTGAAGATGATGAGTGTCAGCTCTGTGCTGATCCGCGCCGGGATGACAGTGTGCTGTGCGTGGTTGAGGGGCCAATGGATGTGTATGCGGTCGAACATACGGGCTTTCGTGGCCGCTACTTTGTCCTCAAGGGGCATTTATCACCGCTCGATGGGCTCGGCCCAGAAGCGATTGGTATTCCTGAGTTGCTGGCACGGATCGCTGCGGGTGGTTTTGCCGAGGTGATTCTGGCGACCAACCCAACGGTCGAGGGCGAAGCCACCGCCCATTACATTGCTCAGCTGTTGGCGGGTAAAGGCTTAATCGCGTCGCGCATTGCCCATGGCATGCCGCTCGGCGGTGAGCTGGAATTGGTTGATGGCGGCACCTTAGCGCACTCGATTGCGGGGCGCCGACCTATTGTCATCTAGGCTCGCTACTCGCCAACGGCTTGATTGCCGTTGTGAACGGCTTTAGCACAACCGTAACGGTCATTTGCGCAATAAAAAAGCCGACCCAGAAACTGGGTCGGCTTTTCATAGCCTTGTGAGCTATTTACTTGCGGCTGGCTTTTTCCAGCATACGCAGAGCACGCTCATTGGCTTCGTCAGCAGTTTGCTGAGCCTTCTGAGCAGCTGCCATAGCCTCGTCAGCCTTGCTGTAGGCTTCGTCGGCACGGGCTTGAGCGCGAGCGGCTGCATCTTCAGTTGCAGTCAAACGGGACTCAGTTTCTTTGGACATGCTGCTGCAACCGGTAGCCAGAACTGCGGCCAATGCCAGAGCAGAGAATTTCAGAACGTTGTTCATCGTGTTCCCCTTGAGGTGGAATTTTTCCATAAAAGCAAACTCCCGATAGTGGGAAATTAGCCGGCGTACATACTACCTGTAACCGGCAGTAAGTAAATGTGACGAAGGCAAGGCGCATGGGTTTTTTTCTGATTACTGCCATGCCTGTCATATGCAGCCTGTTTTTTGAGTAAAAAATAAGCAACGTTGACGTGAGTAACCGTTCTTTATGCTGTTGCGAAAGTATCTGCCACAGCGTTAATCATTAAAAATGCCTGCAAGCGCTAAGCTCGATACTTTTCGCTGCACGCTCGCATAAACGCAGATCATGGTTGAGTGCCGCGTAATAGTCTTGGTGGCGGCCGCGTCATGGAAGCGGCTCAATGCCTTGCTGTGTGATCTAAGTCCTTGATTCACGTGACCTCGTAGGTTTTGGCCTGATAAGCTGGTCATAACTGGCTACAACCTAATGGGTAAAGATGCGATAAGCCGTTTGCCATACAGGTGGAAAGGGTTTACCGAGTTAACAGAGGAGTTGCTATGAGCGAGGCATTGACGGTTCACCATGACCTTGCAGGCCATCAATTCGAGACCACCGTGGACGGTGATCGGGCCTATTTGGCTTATATGGACCTTGGCAAGCAAACCTTGGATATCTACCGTACTTTTGTGCCCAACTCCCTGCGTGGGCGAGGCGTCGCTGCCGCGTTGACTGAACATGCCCTGCAATATGCGGAGCGCATGGGCTACAGCGTGATTGCATCGTGCTCCTATGTGGAGCGCTACATGGCACGCCGTCAGCGGCAAGCAGATCAAAGCTGATTGAGATGAGCAATAAGCAAGGCCAGTCAGTGACTGGCCTTTTTTTATGGGAATGTTTGCGCTTTTACCCTCAACCCTTGGCAATCAGATTGCCGGCATGCAGGCCGCATTCTTTTTGTGTGGCTTCTTCCCACCACCAGCGGCCTTCGCGCTCATGCTGATTAGGCAGCACCGGCCGCGTGCAGGGCTCACAGCCGATGCTGACAAAGCCGCGTTCATGCAGGCTGTTGTAAGGCAGTTCAAGCATGCGGATATAAGCCCATATAGCTTCGCTACTCATCTGCGCCAATGGGTTGAACTTAAACAGGGTGTTTTGCGCTGTAGAAAAGGCGGCATCGAGTTCGACCACGGCCACTTGGCTACGAGTGCTTGGGCTCTGGTCGTGGCGCTGGCCGGTGGCCCAAGCCTTAACGGTGGCGAGTTTGCGCCGAAGCGGAGCGGTTTTGCGGATGCCGCAGCATTCGCCATGGCCATCCTTATAGAAGCTGAACAAACCCTTTGCCTTGACTAAGGGTTCTAGTGCAGTTGCATCAGGCGAGAGCAGGTCGATGCTAATGCCGTAATGCTCGCGTACTTGATCGATAAAGCGGTAGGTCTCTGGGTGCAGGCGACCGGTGTCGAGGCTGAATACCTTGACGTTCTTGTTGAGCTTCCAGGCCATGTCGACCAGCACTACATCTTCGGCGCCGCTGAAGGACAACCACAATTCATCACCGAAGTGTTCAAAAGCGAGTTTGAGAATGTCCTGTGGCGACTTGTCGGCGAAGTCCGCCGCCAGTTCGGTAGCATCAAAGGGGAGGCTCATCGGGCTGAATTCCTAGTTAATCTGACGCTGCGCGCCGTGTGCGGCGATGGTAGCAAAAGCCGCTTATACGGCTAAATAACCTTGTGTCGTAGTAGTGCTCTGATTTGGATATAAGTGCTGCATTGCACCGCGTGGAGCGAGTCGCTAGAGTGCCGCCTTCTGTCATAAATCCAAGCTAGGAGTGTCCTGTGGAAATCGCGTGTCTCGACCTGGAAGGCGTACTGGTCCCGGAAATTTGGATCGCCTTCGCGGAAAAAACTGGCATCGAATCGCTAAAAGCGACCACCCGGGATATTCCCGATTACGACGTGCTGATGAAGCAGCGCCTGCGCATTCTGGATGAACATGGCTTAAAGCTGTCTGATATTCAGGAGGTGATCGCCACACTCAAGCCGCTGGAGGGCGCAGTGGAGTTCGTCGATTGGCTGCGCGAACGCTTTCAAGTGGTGATTTTGTCAGACACCTTCTATGAGTTCTCCCAGCCGCTGATGCGTCAGTTAGGTTTCCCCACCTTGCTGTGTCACAAGCTGGTTACCGATGAGACTGACCGCGTGGTTGATTACCAGCTGCGCCAGAAAGACCCCAAGCGTCAGTCGGTGCTTGCCTTCAAGAGCCTGTACTACCGAGTGATTGCGGCGGGTGACTCGTACAACGACACCACCATGCTCAGTGAAGCCCATGCAGGCATCCTGTTTCATGCGCCAGAGAATGTGATCCGCGAGTTCCCACAATTCCCAGCGGTTCACACGTTTGAAGCGCTCAAGCGTGAGTTCCTCAAAGCGTCCAATCGTCCGTTGAGCTTGTAATAGCCTCCACTGAAGGCGCGCATTCGCGAGCCAATTGAACGGTCACCCGACACCCTGCGAGGGTTTTATTCTCGCAGGGTGTTTTGTTTTCGGTGGCCATTAGCAACACCTTCCTGCAGTGCACTGCACTCAAGCGTTAGCGTGTGCAGTGGGTCGCACCACCAGCCACAGGGCAATCGCGATTAGCACGCCGCCATACAGGTAAGCCCAGGATAAAGGCTCATCCAATAACAGTGCGCCCCACAGCACACCAAAGGGCGGAATCAGGAAGGTCGTGGTGCTGGCTTTGATCGGTCCGATATCGCTTAGCAAACGGAAGTACAGGACGTAAGCAAACGCTGTACAGACAAAACCTAGCCCAGCCAACGACAGCCAAACCTCAAGACCACCCCAGCTGGCAGGCGGTTGTATAAATAGAGAACCACCAAACAGCGGCAACAGGAAAAGACTGGCGCCGCACAAGCTGGCAAAGGCGGTTAAGCGGTTATCCAAGCCGCCCTGCATGCCGATCCAGCGCCGGGTGAGAAAGCCGGCAAACCCATAGCAAGCGGTCGCCACCAAGCAGGCGGCGGCGCCGAGTAGCAGGGTTGAGTCAAACTCAACCGGCCCGGTACGGGTCAGCACGCCCACACCAAACAGGCCAACAGCCACGCCAGCCGCTTTGCTCAAGGTCAGCGCCTCCGCAAAAAACAGCATGCCGATCAAGACGCCCATCATGGGCGTCGTTGCGTTGAGGATGGCTGAGTAACCCGCTGGTAGCACCAGCGCGGCCAAGCAGTACATGGCAGAAGGCAATCCGGCATTGATGACGCCAAGAATCAGACAATGCTTGAGCTTGCCGTTGAAGTTCCAACGCACCCGCATCAGCAACAGAATTGCCAGCAGCCCAAGCATGCCCAAGCTGGCACGAAAAAAAGCAGTCGGCATGCTGCCGAGCACCGGCGCGACGATGCGCATAAACAAAAAGCTGGCGCCCCAAATAGCAGCAAGCAGCAATAGGCGCATCAGGTCAGCAAGGCGCACAGCGGCCTCCACAGGCTTTAAAAGGTTGAGCAGTGTTGCCGGGCTGGCGCGCCAAGGCAATTCGCAATACAGGTTATGGCACATGCGGGGTAACGATTTGAGCTTAGATAAATGCCTATCCATGCATTGCTGGCTTTTACTTGCGGCGGTCACTGGATAAGCTCAACCGATTAACTGCAGTTATCCGAAGGGGTTTGTTTATGCCACAGCAATGGCCAGCCAGCGCGATTGCCGCGCTTATCCTCGAAGGCTTCGATGATTACCGTGAGCAGTTTCGGCAGATTACCAACGGCGCGCGCGTGCGATTCGAACAGGCGCAGTGGCAGGAAATTCAGGACGCATCAGCGGCGCGTATTGCACTGTATGAAGCGAGCGTGAATGCGGTCAGCGAACGCTTACGCAAAGCCTATGAGGCTCAGCTACTACTGGATGTGCAGCAGTGGCCGCTGGTTAAGTCGGCCTATATTGCTTTGATTAACCTACGCGACGACGATGAACTGGCAGAAACGTGGTTTAACTCGATTTTTTGCGGGTTGTTCAGCCATGACCAAATCAATGATGGCTGCATGTTTATCCACACCACCCGCCCGGCGCTGCGGGTTAATGCGCGTACACCGCAAATCCGTTTGTACGAGCCCAAAGGCGATGTTGAAAAAGCCCTGCGGCAGATTTTTGAGGATTTTAGCTTCGAAGTGGGCTATGAAAACCTGCAGCGTGATCTGGATCGTTTGCTCAAACAGTTGCGCGAAAGCCTGCCCGATTGGGTGTGCAAAGACCCGGCCCTGCGCATTGAGTTGTTTGCCTCACGTTTGTATCGCAACAAAGGCGCGTATTTGGTGGGGCGCATTTACACCCTTGATGAGCAATGGCCGTTGGTGATTCCGCTGTTACACCGCGAAGGGCAGGGCATCCAGATTGATGCGCTGATTACCGATGAAGCGGAAGTGTCGATCATCTTCTCCTTTACCCGTTCCTACTTCATGGTGCGAGTCGGTTACCCGGCGGAATTTGTTGGCTTCCTCAGGCGCATTCTGCCGGGCAAACACATCGCCGAGCTGTACACCTCAATCGGATTCTACAAGCACGGTAAATCAGAGTTCTACCGCTCGTTGATCAACCACCTAGCCACCACCAATGACCAGTTTGTAATGGCACCTGGTGTGCGCGGTATGGTCATGAGCGTGTTCACCCTGCCGGGATTCAATACTGTTTTCAAAATCATCAAAGACCGCTTCTCGCCGTCTAAAAACGTTGACCGCAATACGGTGATTGAGAAGTACCGCTTGGTGAAAACAGTCGACCGGGTCGGACGCATGGCGGATACCCAGGAATTTGCTGACTTCCGCTTCCCGTTAAGCAAATTTGATCCGCAATGTTTGGCCGAGTTGCTGGAGGTCGCGCCGTCCACTGTTGAAGTTAATGGCGACACCGTGCTGGTCCGTCACTGCTGGACTGAGCGGCGCATGACGCCGCTGAACCTGTATGTGGAGAGCGCCAGTGAAGCTCAGGTGCGTGACGCGCTCGACGACTATGGCTTGGCCATTAAGCAATTGGCAGCAGCGAATATCTTCCCAGGTGACATGCTGCTGAAGAATTTCGGCGTGACCCGACACGGTCGTGTGGTGTTCTACGACTATGACGAAATTTGCTTCCTCACCGAAGCCAACTTCCGCCGCATTCCTCAGGCGCGCTATCCCGAGGATGAAATGTCTTCCGAGCCTTGGTATTCGGTGGCGCCGCTGGATGTATTCCCTGAGGAATTTCCGCCGTTTCTGTTTGCGGATAAGCAGCAGCGCTCATTATTCAATGAGCTGCATGGCGAGCTGTATGACGCCGACTACTGGAAAAGCCTGCAAGACGCTATTCGCGCCGGCAAGGTAATCGATGTGTTCCCCTATCGGCGTAAAGACCAAGCCGACAGGGAGTATTAAGCCGCATGCGCCTATCCTTCGCTGTCGCGTCCGCCTGCCTATGGTTACTCGCAGATAACCGCACATTACTGGCGGCCGAGGCTGAAGAAACTGCTGTTGAGCTGGCTCCGCTCTTGATCACTAGCCCACGCAGTAACGTGCGCTGGTTGAGCACACCGGCTGCGGTGACAGTGGTTGAAGCGGGCAGTGCGCCGGGTGAACAAAATCTCGCCCTTGATGCTTTGCTAGCTCGCGTGCCAGGGGTGTTCAGCCTCAACCGTTACAACGTGGCTCAAGGCTTGCGGCCCTCGATTCGTGGGTTCGGCGCGCGGGGTAATTTCGGTGTGCGGGGCATTCGCGTGCTGGTTGATGGTGTGCCTTTAACCATGCCTGATGGGCAAACTGAACTCGACGGGCTTGATCTTGGTTTGGTCGAGCGCATGGAGGTCTTACGTGGGCCGGCCTCGGTGCTGTATGGCAATGCTGCCGGCGGTGTGCTGGCGATCGAAACCCGCGAGCCACCGGCTTTGCCCTCAATGCAACTGGATGTCAGCACAGCAAGCCTGGGTTACCAGCGCACACGCGTTGAGATGGGCGGCAGTGAGGGTGATTTCGGCGGGCTACTGGCCTTTAACAGCACCACCCTCGACGGCTATCGCGAGCACAGCCGAGCGCAGACCAACAGCGTGACGGGCAAGCTGGGTTGGTATGCGCCGACAGGCCGTTTACGTTTGAGTTTTAATGCCATCGATAACCGCGCGGAAGATCCTGGCGGTTTGACAGCGGCCCAAGTTGACGACGATCGTCGCCAGGCTGCTGCGCCGAATTTATCTTTCGACGCCGATGAGTATATTCGTCAGCAACGTTTGGCGTTGGTCTGGGATGGTTACGCCACAGGGGCCGATCAGTACCAGTTGCGCAGCTATGTTGGTCATCGCAAGTTCGGTAATCGATTGGGCTTTGAAACGAGTGGACAGACAACCTTTGATCGTTATTTTGTCGGCATTGGCGGGCAATACAGCCACCACCGTGAGTTAGCCGGCTTACTCCATAAAATCACCAGCGGTTTTGACTTGGAGGCGCAGCGCGATGATCGGCGTCGGTATGACAACCTAACCGGTGAGCGTGGCCCGTCACGTCAGCAGCAGGATGAGTCAGCGCTCAGCCAGGGGTTGTTTGTCGAAGACCAAATCGACCTCAGTGAGCGATGGCAGGCCACCCTGGGTCTGCGCTATGACCACGTACGACTGGCCGTGAATGACCTTTATCTGGCTGACAGTCGCGATGATTCAGGCTCGCGTAACCTGGAAAATTGGAACTACAGCGCTGGCCTAAGTTATCGCCTGACGCCACAGCAGTCGGTCTATACGCGTGTGGCGACTTCATTCGAGACGCCAACCATCAGTGAGCTGGCTGACCCTCAAGGGGGCGGATTTAATGCAGCGTTGCAACCTGCCGAAGCCTTCAGTCGTGAGCTGGGTATCAAAGGTGAATGGCCCGCACTGCGGTATGCCGCAGCGCTTTACCAGATTGATTTGGAGGAAGAACTGGTAGCATTCAGTTTGGATGCGCAACCCGGACGAAGCTTCTATCGCAATGCTGGGCAGTCGCGCCGCGATGGTCTGGAGTTGAGCCTGGGCTGGCAGGTGACCGACGCCTGGCGTTGGTCCATGGCGTATGCCGCTAACCGCTACCGGTATACGCAGTATCAAACCCAAAGTGACGATTTTTCAGGCAGGCAAACCCCAGGTATCCCGCGGCATAGCCTATTCAGCGAATTGGCCTATGAGCACCAAGGCGGTTACGTGCGCGTGGGGGTTACGGCTCAGGCGCGGGTGTACGCCAATGATGCCAATACCCAGTCAGCCCCAGGCTATGCGTTGCTCAACTTGCGTATGGGCAAGCGCGTGCAGTTCGGCGAGCAAAGCTTGGAACCCTATTTGGGTATCGATAACCTGCTGGGCCGTGAATATTTCGACAACTTGCGGATCAACGCCGTTAGAGATCGTTATTTTGAGCCAGGGCCGGGGCGCACGCTGTATGCCGGGCTTCGTGTACTGTTTTAGTCTGTAACGATGAAGCGGGCGCTAGTTCGACCCGCCTAGGCTAAGATAAAGCCAGATGGTTAAGCATCTGTTCAATGATATGGGTTGGAGGCTACTTTTTATGAATGCCAAATTACAGAATGCTCTGCATGACCTACTGGTTGCACTCGGCCTGCGTGAGCCGCCAACACTGCAACCCATCCCTATCCGCAACGACAAGCCAGCACCCCAGCCAGCAGGTCGCCGGCGTCGTTGATTGGACGCAGACGCTTAGCTGAACAGGCTGCGTGCCCCGCGCAGCCGGTTTAGCCATGCGCTGATAAGCACTTGCACGCACCTTTAGTCCCTGTTTTTTGTTCTGGCCGACTTTGCGTAATGCACGGCCGGTTGCGGCATTTGCTGCAGCAATGCAAGTAACCAAGCCCTGTCCCCGTCCACTGCTATGCTTGATAGCACACATACGGTCACACAAAACCAGGCAGGGATAACCCACATGCGCAACAACCTCCCAGTTACTCAGCGGGAAAAAACCTTCCCGGAGAAAGATCGTCTGATCTCCACCACTGATATCAATAGCGTTATTACCTACTGCAATGATGCTTTTGTCGAAATCAGTGGTTTTTCGCGTGAGGAACTGATCGGCCAGCCACATAATTTGGTTCGCCACCCGGATATGCCGCCTGCCGTTTTTAGCCACATGTGGGAAACCATCAAGCAGGGCAAGCCTTGGATGGGGATCATCAAAAACCGCTCAAAAAACGGCGATTACTACTGGGTAAACGCCTATGTAACGCCGATTTATGAGAATGAGCGCGTGTGCGGTTATGAGTTATGAGTCGGTACGCTCTTTACCTAATGAAGCGCAGAAAAGCCGGGCGGAAAAGCTCTATGCGCGTTTACGCGAAGGTAAGCCACCAGTCGCCAGGCTAGAAAGCTGGACGCTGGATATTGTCCAGTCATGGCCGCTGATTTTGGCCGGTTTAGTTGTGCTGGCCGCCGAGTTATTGCTCAGCGACCCTTGGCAATGGGTCTTGACGCTGATCACGTTATTTGTGCTCGGCTCCTATCAGCTTGCTGCAAGACGCAGCCTGATTCGCAACACCCTTGCCGAGCATCCCAAGGCGTTTACCAGTGCCTTAGTCGCCCTGACCTATACCGACAATCGCGGCGCCCAGGCGTTGCTGGACATGGCGATGATCAGCGAAGAGGCGCGCTTACAGACCGCGCTGACGCGCATTGAGGATGCGGGCAGTAACGTTAAGAAGCATGCGGCGCGTTCTGCCGATCTGTCACGCTCCAGTGCGCAAATGCTCGATCAGCAACGCAGTGAAACGGATCAGTCAGCGACGGCTATCAACGAAATGGCTGCGACTATTCAGGAAGTTACACATAACGTGCAGGACACCTCGCATGCCGCGGAGGAGGCTGATCGCTTAGCCAAGCAGGGTTTGCAGCTGGCCAGCGGTAGTCTGGATTCCATGCACCACATGGCCAAAGCGGTGGTGGACATTGGCCAAGCTGTAAATGACCTGGCCAATTCCACCCAATCAATCGGTAGCGTAGCGGATGTGATTACCTCGATTGCCGAGCAGACCAACTTGCTGGCACTCAACGCCGCCATCGAAGCCGCCCGCGCCGGTGAGCAAGGCCGAGGCTTTGCCGTGGTAGCCGATGAGGTGCGCTCACTGGCTTCGCGTACGCGGGAATCGACTGAGCAGATCCATCAGATTATTTCCTCACTGCGTGCAGGCGCTGAGCGTGCGGTGGTAACGGCGGGCAAGGGGGAAGCAATTTCTAAAGAGAGTGTCGAGAGTGTGGAGTCGGTGCGTACCGCGTTGCAGGGCATCAGCGAAGCAGTCAGCCGGATTACCGGGATGAGCCAGCAAATGGCCTCGGCATCCGAAGAGCAGAGCCATGTAGCGGAGGACATCAGCCGGCAGATCACCCAAATTGCCCAGCTGTCTGACCGCAGTGCTGAGCAGGCCCACCAAGGCGCGCAGATCGGTCAAGAGCTGGAAGACATGGCAGATTATCTGCACAGCCTAGCGGAGCGTTTCAACCGCTGAGTGCAGGCTTAACTGCGCAGTGATCGGCTCAGCTCACTTGTGAGGTCAGCCGTTTTTTTATGGGTTATGGCACACTGCGCGGCCAAGGAGACACCCATGCCACGCCCGCATTGCTCACGTTGTGCTCGTCCTGCTGCGCGTTGCCTGTGCGCCCTTATCCCAAGCTTGCCAAGCCGCACGCGGGTGTTGATTTTGCAGCATCCGAGTGAAGTCAAACATGCACTGAATACCGCGCGCTTAGCAGCACTTGGCTTGAGTAACGCCCAGTTGCTGGTGGGTGAGGTGTTTGACTCACTGCCGGCGTTATTACAGCCGCCTGGGTATCACGCCTGCCTGCTTTTTCCTGGCGAGCAGGCGCAAGCCTTGGTGCCATTCGTTGAGCAGTGCAGCGACGCACCCTTGCTGTTAGTTGTGCCAGACGGCACTTGGCGAAAAGCGCGCAAGCTTTTGCACCTGAACCCGTTACTGGCGAACTTACCGCGCGTGACGCTCGCGATGGGGCTCCAGTCGCGCTATCGCTTACGCAAAGCCCCCATGCCGGGTGCGCTCTCAACGCTGGAAGCGATTGTTACAGCGCTCAATGAGCTGGAAACTCCCAAGCGCTTCGATGCCTTGCTGGCGCCGTTCGAGGCGCTTATTGATGGGCAAATTGAGGCAATGGGCGAACACACTTACCAGCGTAATCATGGCCAGTCAGATGTTTTAAGCTGAAGATGCTGATGCCTAACAACGTGTTTCAGCGTTCGCGCATGGCTTCTGAGCGTGCCTTGAGGACTGGTTTGAGTAGGTAGTCGAGAACGCTTTTCTCGCCGGTAATAATATCCACCGTGGCAACCATGCCGGGCATAAGTAGCAGCGGATGTTCCACGCTACCCAGATGGCTTTTATCCGTGCGCACCTGGATCAGGTAGAAACTGTTGCCTTCTTTGTCGGTAATGGTATCCGCGCTTATCAGTTCAAGGTTGGCCTTGAGGCCACCGTAGATGGTGAAGTCATACGCGGTGAATTTGACCATGGCCTTCTGCCCCGGATGAAGAAAGGCGACATCTTGTGGCCGCACCTTTGCTTCGATCAGCAGGCTGTCATCCAGCGGGACAATTTCCAGCATGTCGCTGCCCGGTTGGACCACGCCGCCAATGGTATTGACCTTGAGTTGATTGATAATCCCGCGTACGGGTGACACCACGGTCGTGCGGCTAACGCGATCCTCAATAGCCACGCTGCTGGCGGTGATTTTCTTCAGTTCGGTACGGATCTCATTGAGCTCTTTAAAGGCATCTGAGCGAAAGCTCAATTCTGACTCTTCCACCTTGCTCTTGATTTCATCTACCGCGGACTCGGCTCTGGGGATTGCCAGGTTGGTGGCGTTCAGCGAGCCACGTATCTCCACCAGACTGCGGCGTAGGCGAAGAATTTCTACTTGGGAGATTGCACCCGCGGCAACCAGCGGTTGTGACATATTCAGCTCCTGCTGCAGCAGGCCCATGCTTGCGCGATATTGCTGGGACTTAGCGCTAAATTCGGCCAGCTCTTGGGTCTTTTGCCGCAGTTGCTCGCCCAAGGTGCGCTGCTCACTTTCTAGGCGATTCTGCCGAGACTGATAAAGCGCCATCTCATCTTCAGCTAACTGCGGAGCCAGGCGCAGGATATCCGTTGGCATGCTTAACGGACGACCCTCAGCTTCGGCGCTCAGGCGTTCCACTCGCGCAACCAGCGCCAAGCGATCGGCCTCAGCTTCACCGCGATTGGAGAGAAAGCGTGTGTCATCTAAGCGGAGGAGCACTGCGCCTACCTCGACAATCTGGCCCTCGCGGACAAATATCTCGCTGACGATGCCACCTTCCAAGTTTTGGATAACCTGAATTTTGCTCGAAGGAATAGCTTTGCCTTCACCCGTCGTGACTTCCTCTAATACGGCAAAATTAGCCCAAACCAGTGCTGTGATTAAGCATGCGCTGGCCACCCAAACAGTGATGCGGGTGAACCACGGCGAGTCTTCGAGAATGGCACCGTCGACCTCCGGCATAAACTCGGTGTCTTGCTTGCGCTGGCGCATGCTGGCGAAATAGTTGCGAATTGATTGGCTAATAGGCATGAGCATTCCTATACCGCTGCGGGGCCAACTCGACCTTTGCGCAGCGCTTCAATCACCGCATCTTTAGGGCCGTCAGCAACAATGTGGCCGTTGTCCAATACCACCAGGCGATCAACCAGGCTGAGCATGGAGGCGCGGTGCGTGATGAGAAGCAGGGTTTTGTTTTGCGTCCAAGTTTGCAGACGGTTGCGCAGGATTTCCTCGCTGGTGTTATCCATTGCGCTAGTGGGCTCATCCAGCAGTAGAATCGGAGGATCAAGCAACAGTGCGCGCGCCATCAACACTGCTTGGCGTTGGCCGCCGGAAAGTAGTTGGCCGCGCTCACCTACGGGACGGTCGAAACCTTGCGGATGTTGCCGCGCCAAATCGACCACTCCGGTCAGTTCAGCCACCTCAAGCATGCGAGCATCGCTGACATAGCGTGCGCCCAGGGTCAGGTTGTCGCGCAGGCTGCCGGCGAGCAATGGCAGGTCATGGGCGACATAGCCGATTTGATGGCGCAAATCCGCTACATCAAGCTGACGCAGGTCGAGATTGTCGAGCAGGATCTGCCCCTTGTCAGGGCTGTAAAACGCCATGACCAAGCGCGCCAAGGTGCTTTTACCTGAGCCACTGCGGCCGATGATACCGACGCGCTCACCTGCTGATAGGCGCAGGTTTACTCCAGCTAATGCTGGGTTACTTTGCCCCGGATAACTGAAGGTCACGTCGCGTACATCCAGCGCGCCATGCAGTTGCGTGCGGTCAAGTGGACGTTGCTTGGCCTGACGTTCCTGCGGCAGCGCCATCAATGCGTCGGTACTGGTCATGGTCAAGCGTGCTTGTTGATAGCGAGTGATCAACGCCGCAATCTGGCCAAGTGGCGCAAGTATGCGGCTGCCCAACATGTAGCACGCCACCAAGGCGCCAACGCTGAGTTGACCGGCGATGATGATGTAGACGCCCGCGATGATGGTGGCCATGCCAGCAAACTGCTGCAAAAACAACGTGCCATTGGTGGCGATTGCCGCCAATGAGCGAGCATGGATATCCAAGCGGGTGAGGGCGCCATGGGTTTTTTCCCACTGATGCTGGCGCTCGCTCTCCGCGCCACAGGCCTTTAAAGTTTCTAGCCCGCCGAGGGTTTCAATTAACAGCGCTTGGCGTTGTGAAGCCAGTTGCAGGCTCTTTTCAACGGTATCGCGAAGCCGAGCCTGAATAATAAAAGCAAAGAGTGCGGTGATCGGGAACGCGAGCAAAGGGATGACAACCAGCCAACCGCCGATCAACCAGATAACCGTGATCATCAAAAATGAGAAGGGTAGGTCAATCAAGCTAGTAAGGGTGACGGCTGTGAGGAATTCACGCAGCCCCTGAAAATCATGAATGCTCTGGGCGAAGCCACCGATAGTGGCCGGGCGGGCTTTCATCGACATGCCAGTGATGCGCTCAAACAGCGTGGCTGAAAGAACGACGTCGGTTTTCTTGCCCGCAGTGTCGAGCAGGTGCGCACGCAAGATCTTCAACAGCAACTCAAAGCCCATGCCGATAAATAAACCAATGGCCAGTACCCAGAGTGTCGAAGTAGCTTGGTTGGGGACTACGCGGTCATAGGTTTGCATCACAAACAGCGGCACCATCAAACCGAGTAGGTTGATCAGCAGGCTGGCCAGGATGGCGTCCGTGTACAGCCAGCGCGACAGCTTCAAGGTATCGCGAAACCAGGCCTCTATGCGCGGCACCAGTGGCGAGCGGGCTTCTTCTAACTCGTGCCGTGGGCGGGCAAAAAAGGCTTGGCCGCTGTACTCGTCGGCCAATTGTTCACGACTCACCCATTGTTCACCGCCGTTGGCTTCGCAAGGCAGTATTTGCGCCTGGTTGTCTGGCCCCCATTGGCGCAAAACAGCGCTGCGACCGTTTTTCAACAGCAGCAGCACAGGCAAGTTAAGGGTTGAAATACTGGCCAAATCACGTTCAAGCAAACGCCCCTGCAACCCTGCCCGCGCTGCGGCGCGGGGCAGCAACTCGGCGGTCAGGCGCTGCTCGGGTAGCGGCAGGCCAGCGCTTAAGCTGCCACGGCTGGCTGAACAGTCGTGGAGTTTGCACAGTATCAACAAGCCATCTAGCAGCGGATCATCGTGATTAAGACGCGGATCGCTGGATGGTCCCGGCCGCTCCATGCTGGTCAAGATGGACTACTCCTTATGCCGGTTCTACTTCATTTCGGGCAAGCGCGCCTCGCTCTTTACATCGCTAAGAGCCACTGCTTCTGCAGGCACCACCACCTGCTGCTGGCGTAATAAATCGCCCATTGCAGCGGTCACTCGGTACATGGAGAACTCTTCACTAAAGCGCACTTCGCTGTAGCGCCGGTTAGCGGTGAATAATTCATTTTCACTGTCCAGCAGGTCGAGCAATGTGCGCTGGCCTAAGCCGAATTGTTGTTGGTACGCTTCGCGAACTCGCATGGTGTAATCCGCATAATCACGTGCTTTGGGCGTTTGCAGTCGAGCGTTCTCCATGGCGTTCCAAGCCAGCGAAAGGTTTTCGTTAAGTACGCGCAGGGCGTTGTTGCGGATGTCCATCGATTCATTAATTTGATGGGCACTCGATTGCAGACGCGCCTTATCGCGCATGCCGTTGAACAGGTTGTAATTCATCACAACCGCGGCCCGCCAGCCATTGTTGTGGCCCTGATCGCCTTGGGTGTTGTTGTCGGCATTGGTCGCCAGTTCAAAGTCCACGCGCGGATAAAACGTCGATTTAGCCACCTCGTATTGTTTTTCGGCCGCGTGCACATCCGACTGTGCGGATTTGAGGAAGGGGTTGTTGTCCATCACCGCTTGCCGTGCCTCGATGAGGTTGGCCGGTAATGTGCCTTTCAGTGAGGCAGGTGACACCAGCTGGTCGGGTATGCGGCCAACGGCACTGAAAAAATTCGCTTCGGCATCGGCGAGGTTGACCTGCTCGGTGTACAGGTTGTTCTCTGCTAGCGCTAAGCGCGCCTCAGATTGGTCAAGGTCAGCGGTACTACCGACTCCCTGCTGATTACGCATGCCAATCTGATCATTAATCCTTTGGTGAGCCTGCAGGTTGTTGCGCGCCAGCTCGACCATTTCACGGCGTAGCAACAAGTCGAGGTATATCTCAGTGGTACGCAGGGCCAGGCTTTCAGAGGTGCCCAGCAGGCGATAGGCCCTAGAATTGACCACTGCTTGTGTGCGTGCAACTTCATTGGGCGTGTTGAAACCATCAAAGAGCATCTGCCGTAAACGCAGCTCGGAGGTGCCGTAGTTCAGCGTTTCAGTGTTGTGGTTACCCAGCACTCGGGTGCTAGGGCTGTCGGTATTTTCGCGGCCGTAACCCATCAGTAAGTCGACGGTTGGCAAGTAGCCGCCTTTGGCAATTTTCACTTCTTCATCCGATGAAAGACGGCTGTTGGCCCCTGCATGCACTTCTGGGTGGCTATCCAATGTGCTCTGGATTGCCTCCGATAAGGTGATCGCTTGTGCCTGGGTACATACCGCCGCCAGCACGATACTGCTCCATAGCGGGTTGATTGCGCGCATCTGATGCATCTCCTTTAAGCTTCAAGATTATATCGCCAAAAAAATGGCTTTTATTTTTATGGTGCCGCTCTCCTCATGCAAGTTAAGAGTTAAGAACACTTTTCGGCCTGGCTAAGACGAAAGCGCTACATGGTTTATAAGGAAAAAATATTATGCAGTCTGAGTAGGTCGGACCATTGTCTAGGAGCAGAAATCATGTTTTTACTGCCTTTTAGGGGCGTAGATGGCTTAAACAAAGGATCAAGCGCAATTTTGGGCAGAGATTTATTCTGGTTCGATAAGCGACGCTTTTAGGATGACATTTTATTGTCGTTTTATTTTTTAAGATGATGTCGCTGTATCCAGTCAGTGCTTTTGTTCTCTCCTCAAGGGGTGTTTAGACCTTTTCAGGCATACGTGTCGGCAGTGGCCGGCAGATGTAGTGAGGATGGAGTCATGGCTACTTTGATTGGTGTCGTCAGCCAAGTTATCGGCGAAGTCTATGCAGTAGCTGGCGACGGAACGCGTCGGCCGCTTAGTGAAGGCGATCGGGTTTTTGCAGGGGAGCAAATGATTACCGGGCTTGCTGGTGCCCTTTCAGTTGCCATGATTAATGGCCAGCAACTTACCTTAGGGCGCGAAAGTACCCTGAGCCTCAACGAGCAAATGCTCGCAGGTACTTCCAGCCCGTCAGCATCTGCTGCACAAGTGCCAGCAGACGTGCCCAGTGACAGCGAACTGACTGATGTTGAACGGCTGCAAGCCGCGATTGAAGCAGGCGTTGACCCGACTCTTGCTGGTGAGGCAACTGCAGCCGGTCCTGGCGCTGGCGGAGCACCAGGTGCTGCAGGAGGCGGGCACTCCTTTGTCTTGTTGGGTGAAACGGCGGGTGCGCTCGATCCTGTCATTGGCTTTCCTACCAAAGGATTGAGCATTGGGCCGGAATTTCCTAATCCTGAGCCGGTGCAAGCTGATCAGGCGCCGGACGCCCCGGACTTCACTCCAGAAATCGACATTGAATATCAAGACGAAAGTGCTGAGCTGATTGCTGGTCCTGCGCTAGTGGATGAGGAAGGGCTGGCCAACGGAACCAATTCTGTCAGTAATTCTGAGCAAGCCAGTGGCAGCATCATCATTAACTCGCCAGACGGCGTGTCTGCGCTCGAAGTTCAGGATGTTAACGGCAACTGGATTGATGTAACCGGTGGAGGAGTCGTGCAGGGGCAATACGGAACACTCAGCGTAGATGCCGCCGGTAACTGGACCTACACCCTCACCAGTAACACGCTTAATCACACTGACTTGAATGCGACTGGGGCTGATGATCAGGTCGGTGAAACGTTCCCTGTGCGGGTGTTCGATCTTGATGGTGACGTCTCGCCTACTGTTTTTATTGATGTTCTTGTGAACGATGACGGCCCGCTGGCACAGCTCAGCGAACAGTCAGAAGGGCTGGGTATCGCAACTGTGGATGAAAGCCTGCCGAGCTTGGGCGGTGCAGCTACCGACGGGAATGGTTCTGCGGTGCTGAGCGCGGCAGTGGTGCAAGCGCAGTTCGGCAGCGTATTTGGTGCTGACGGTGCAGCGGCCGGTGATGCCGGCACTGTGTTTAGTCTCGCCCTAAATGGAGTTGATATACCGAGTGGTTTGTATGCGGTAAACCCTGATGCGCCACTGGGTAAAGGCGAGCAGATTGTGCTCAATCAGCTGGATAACATCGTTACCGGCAGCGCTGGTGGTGTTGCGTATTTCACCCTGACCATCGACCCGGTCAGCGGTGCAGTGACGCTGGACCTGCTGGACAACCTCTGGCATGCCGACCCGTCCGATGCGGATGACAGCGAAGTGCTGACGCTTGCCGACGGTGCGCTGCTGCTGACTCAGACTGTGACTGACGGTGATGGCGACAGCGACAGCGTCTCGATTGACTTGGGCGCGGCGGGTGCATTTAGTTTTGAGGATGATGGTCCCATTGCACAGCTCAGCGAACAGTCAGAAGGGCTGGGTATCGCAACTGTGGATGAAAGCCTGCCGAGCTTGGGCGGTGCAGCTACCGACGGGAATGGTTCTGCGGTGCTGAGCGCGGCAGTGGTGCAAGCGCAGTTCGGCAGCGTATTTGGTGCTGACGGTGCAGCGGCCGGTGATGCCGGCACTGTGTTTAGTCTCGCCCTAAATGGAGTTGATATACCGAGTGGTTTGTATGCGGTAAACCCTGATGCGCCACTGGGTAAAGGCGAGCAGATTGTGCTCAATCAGCTGGATAACATCGTTACCGGCAGCGCTGGTGGTGTTGCGTATTTCACCCTGACCATCGACCCGGTCAGCGGTGCAGTGACGCTGGACCTGCTGGACAACCTCTGGCATGCCGACCCGTCCGATGCGGATGACAGCGAAGTGCTGACGCTTGCCGACGGTGCGCTGCTGCTGACTCAGACTGTGACTGACGGTGATGGCGACAGCGACAGCGTCTCGATTGACTTGGGCGCGGCGGGTGCATTTAGTTTTGAGGATGATGGTCCCATTGCAGGTCAGGTTAGCGCAGCAGTTGTTCTCGACGACGAAGGCCTTGCCGGCGGTATCAATGGTGGAATAGGTGATGTCCTCGGTGCAGCTACTAGTACCAGTGGTAACTTGGCATTTGATGCCGGGGCAGACGGTCTCAAATCTGTTGCGCTTAGTGGGCCTGCGGCATTGGGCAGTGAGGATGTTTCTTCCAGTTGGGATTCGGCCAGCAATACGTTGACTATCAGCAGTGTTCGAGGAGCGTTGGTCACGGTTCAACTCACTGACCCTGCCAGCGGCGCCTACACCATCAATTTGCTGCAACCACTGATGCACCCGCTAAGTGGTACTGAAGACGATATCACCCTGAACATCGGCTACACGGTGACTGACGGTGATGGCGATTCGGCCACGGGGTCATTGGTCGTAACGATTGATGATGACACTCCGACCATCCAGGTCGGAAATATTGGCGTGACTTCCTTCGTGACTTTCCAGGGAACCGATGCCGGTTTTAGCAACGCTTATGGCTATTACAACAAGGCGCCAGATGGTTCACCAGTAGACGGTAAAGTGATCTGGGCTGATGTGCATGCCCAGTCCGTTGGTGATGTGGCTGATCTCAGTGGCCTAGACCCAGCCAATACCGGCTTCTTTATCATCCCTAATGGCGGAGCCAATGCAGGCCTGGCTAATGGTTCGGTTGTGACCTTTGAGTTTGTCGCCGGCCAGTGGCAGGCGCAGTTGGGTGGTGTGCCGCTAGTGGGCGCTGACGGTGCCAATGTGCTGTTCAGTAATTCCATCCTAAATCCTGGTGGCTCGCATTTGCAGGACACCGGCAATGCGGGTAATCAGAACTGGGAAGACAAAACATCCACCTCGGATTACGACTACAACGATGTCAGCACCAATATCACCTGGGGTTCAGCACTGCAGGTCGATGAATCGACTTTCCATATTGATGCCATGGCTAACTTCAGCGGTGTGTTCAATGTGCAGCCAGGTGCTGATGGTCTGGCAGTTACGCAGGGTGTGACCTACGACCTGAATGTGCAAAACGCCAACTCAGGCTTGGTGGATACAGAAACTAACCAGGCGGTGATCCTCAGCTTCAATGCGGGGGTTATTGAAGGCCGCACCTCTAGCACAAACCAATTGGTATTTACCCTGAGCGTCGATGCAGCAGGCACTGTTACTCTCGATCAGATTCGCTCCATCGTTCACCCAACTGGCGATCCAGACGAAGCCAAGTTTCTTGGCGCGGGGCATATCAGCCTGAATGCCTTGGTGACCGATGGGGATGGTGATCAGGCCAGCGCCAGCCTTGATATCGGTACAGTCATCAGTTTCAAAGATGACGGCCCAAGTGTGCTGCCGAATGCCTTGGTGCAACTGGACGACGATGCCCTGGCTGGTGGGATAGCCGGAGGTCCTGGCGGCACTGATGATGTCGACTCTGCGAATGCCAGTGGCACCTTGGGCTACAACTTTGGGGCTGATGGTGCGGGTAGCCTGCAATGGCTGAACACCGGGGCTCCGGCCGGTTTCAGCTACCAAACTTCGGGAAGCTCACTGCTGGTCAAGCAGGGAGCTACCACTGTCCTGACTGTGACGTTGAATCAGTCAAGCGGTGCTTACACCGTTGCCCAAAACGCGCCTATCCAACATGCCACGGCTGATCAGGAGAACAACCAAGCCTTTACCCTGAGCTATCAGGTGATCGATAAAGATGGAGACAGCGCCACTGGCACCTTATCGATCAATGTTGACGATGACACTCCGCAAGCTCAGGACGACGTTGCCACAGTACAAGCCTCGCAAGGCAATGACTTCAATGTGGCCTTTGTGTTGGACTTCAGTGGCAGTATCGACAATACCGAACTGAATACCATGCTGCAGGCCGTTCGTGCTGCGGGGCAGGCATTGTTCAATGGCACCACGGGCGATGTGAGTATCAAGCTGGTTGCCTTCTCTGGTACGGCGACCTCCTATGTTGCGGTTAGCGACTATGCCGCCTTCTCGACTCTGATCGGCAGTCTTAACCCAACCGAAGGTGGCAGCCGTCCGTTCAATGGGCAAACTGACTTTACGGCAGCGATTCAGGAAACGATGGGGGTATACACCCCGGTAGTTGGGGCAAGCAACCAAGTGTTCTTTATCAGTGACGGTAACCCCAACGAGCAGACAAGCTCGGGCGGCAACTCGCTGAATAATGCAACGGCTACAGCTTGGAATGCCTTCGTTAATGGCTCTGTGGGTGTGAGCGTCACCGCCATCGGTGTAGGCAATGGCATTAATACTGCTCGCTTGCAGGATGTGGATCTGGATGGCGTCGGTGCGCCTATTCTGGTCTCTACTTTCAATGGGCTGATCGACACCCTGTTGGGCCAGATTGGCGCTCTGGTCAGCGGTAATGTGCTGCTTGGCAGTGATGGCGCTGCTGGCAGCGCTGATGACGATGGCTTTGGCGCCGATGGCCCGGGCTATATCCAGTCCATCGCTATCAATGGCATCACCTATGTGTGGGATGGCGCGGGCACTATCGATCCCAGTTCCGGACCGAATATTAACGGCAGCCAGTTGAGCAATATCACCACCACGGAAGGCGGCAAACTGAGCTTCAACTTCAGCACTGGGGCGTGGACCTATCAGGCGCCCTCAAATGTCGTCGGTGATAAAACCGAGACCTTCACCTACACCATCGTCGACAAGGATGGCGATCCATCCAGCGCCAATTTGACGGTGTATGTGGAAGACACCAGCCCTGTCATCGCCATGGTCGACGAGGATGAGTTACCTGGCGGCATTACCGATAACGATGGAATTACTACGGTTGCGACCGGCAATGTTGGCGAACTGGTTGTGGGTTCGTCAGCGGGTGTTCAGTTTAGTCTCACGAATATTACTGCTGGCCTGCCAACGGCTAGCTCTGCTGGCGTTGGTCTGGTCTACAGCGTGGTTGGTAATACACTTATCGCCAAAGCAGGCGCCTCAGGCCCGACCATCTTCACCCTGCAGGTGCAAACTGACGGCGACTACACCTTTACCCTCAGTGGTCCACTGGATCATCCCGCGACAGGTAGCGATGACAACGAACTGCTGGTGATGAACTTTGCCAGCATTCTGCTGGCCAGCAACGGCGTCGACCCGGTTGCTCTGCTGGGCGATTTTTTGGTGTATATCGAGAATGATGTGCCGACTATCACTGCCGGCTCGCCCGTTGCCGATTCGTTGCAGGTAGACGAAACCAATCTGTCGATTAATACCAGCGTTAGCTTTGCTGCGTCCTTCAGTGGTCACTACGGTGCTGATGGGCCCGGTACCACTACCTACAGCCTGCAAGTCAGCGCCAATGGCGTTGACAGCGGTTTGGACGATGTAGCGACCGGCAGCAATATCGTGCTGTATCTGGAAAGTGGCAATGTGGTTGGTCGTGTTGGCAGTACCGGCGGTGCGGTGTCCTTCACTGTGTCCGTGAATGCCAGTGGCGTGGTGACGTTGGATCAACAGCGGGCCATCGCTCATACACCTAATACCACGGCGGATCAGGAGTCCAGCTTGGCCAGTGCCAATCTGGTGCAGCTGAGCGCTACCATCGTCGATAACGACGGTGACTCCAGCAGTACCACCTTGAACCTGGGGGATGTCATCAGTTTCAGGGACGATGGCCCTAGTATCAGTGCTGGCGTGGTGGTTGCAGACTCGCTTCAAGTGGATGAAACCAACTTAGCCACCAATGCCAGCGTCAGCTTCGCTGCAGCGTTCACTTCCAGCTACGGTGCAGACGGTGCAGGCACCACTACATATGGTCTAAATGTCAGCGCTGCAGGTGTAGACAGTGGTTTGGATGACTCTGCCACTGGTAGCAATATTCTGTTGTTCCTTGAAGGCAGCAACGTGGTCGGGCGCGTGGGTAGCGCGGCCGGTGCCGTGTCATTTACCGTCTCGGTTAATGCCAGTGGCGTGGTCACCCTGGATCAGCAGCGCGCAATCATGCATACGCCTAACAGCGGGCCAAATCAGGAAACCAGCCTGGCGTCTGCCAACGTTGTGCAACTGACGGCGACCATCACGGACCGAGATGGTGATAGCAACAGTGCGACCATTAACCTGGGCGACGCCATCAGCTTCCGGGATGACGCGCCCAGCATCAGCGCTACTGCAGCGGCCGGTAACGACAGCCTGCAAGTTGACGAGACTGTCCTGATTACCAATGCCACCACCAGCTTTGCGAGTTTATTCAGCGGCAACTACGGTACCGATGGCGCTGGCGCCACCACCTACAGCTTGAATGTCAGCGCTGTAGGTGTGGACAGTGGCCTGGATGACTCCGCCACTGGTAGTAATATCCTGCTGTTTAACGAGGCTGGGGTGGTGGTTGGACGCTTAGGCAATGCGGCCGGCGCGGTGTCCTTTACTGTTTCCGTGAATACAAGCGGCCAGGTCACCCTCGACCAACAGCGGGCGATTATCCATGCCCCGAACAGTGGTGCAGATCAGGAGTCCAGTTTGGCCGCTGCCAACCTGGTGCAACTGAGCGCCACTATTACCGACAAGGATGGCGATACGGCCACAGCTTCGGTCAATCTCGGTAGCGCTATCAGCTTCAGAGATGATGGTCCCAGCATTAGCTCCAATGCAGTGGCGGCTGATAGCCTGCAGGTTGATGAAAGCAATCTGTCCGGCAACGCCAGCATCAATTTTGCTGGGGCATTTACATCCAGCTTCGGCGCCGATGACGCTGGCAACATCGTCTACAGCCTTAATGTTAGTGCGGCAGGTGCGGACAGCGGCCTGGATGATTCGCTCACCGGTAGCAACATTCTGCTGTTTATAGAGGCAGGTAATGTGGTCGGTCGGGTGGGGAGTGCGGCAGGGGATATTGCCTTCACCGTTGGCGTGAATGCTGGCAATGGCACCGTTACTTTGGATCAACAACGCTCGATCATTCATGCGCCTAATAGTGGGCCGAATCAGGAGGCTAGCCTGGCGGCAGGCAACTTGATCAAACTCAACACCACAATCACTGACAAGGATGGCGATCAGGCTACAAGCTCGATTGACCTCGGGCATGCCATCAGCTTCTTGGACGATGCACCAAGCGCTGTTAGCCAAGTGCAGAACGGGCAAGCAGAAACCAATCTCAACACCAACCTGATCATCGTATTAGATGTGTCCGGGAGCATGGGTAGCTCATCTGGCGTGGGCGGCATGGACCGCATGCAGGTCGCCAAAAATGCCTTGCTGGAGCTTCTGGAACAATACGATGCGCTGGGTGATGTGAAGGTAAGTTTCACGACCTTTTCTTCAGGCGCTTCGAGCGCCAGCAGCTGGCTGACATTGTCTGCGGCTAAAACTGCAATTCTGGCGGCCTCCGCCAGTGGCACAACCAACTACGATGCTGCGTTGATCGATACGATCAATTCGTTTGCTGAAAGCGGAAAAATCACCACCGGCAATGTGCAGAATGTCGCCTACTTCCTCTCGGATGGTTACCCCAATGCACCCAGTGGTGATGGTGGGATTTCCAGTGCGGCAGGTTCGGCAGCGGGTTGGCCGGCGCCTTATTCGAATGGTGGGGTATCCGAAGAGCAGGCGTGGATTAACTTCCTTACCGCGAACAATATTCGGGCCTACGCCCTGGGTATGGGCTCTGGAGTGGATGCCAGCGCACTTAACCCGATTGCCTACAATGGCACCAACGGCGGCAGCAACACCAACGCAATAGTGGTTAATGATTTCAATGACCTCACTGCAACCTTGGTGGCTACAGCCCAGGCTTCTCCGATCAATGGCAACCTGACGACGGGAGGTGATTTTGGGAGTGATGGTGGCTTTGTCCATACATTGCTGGTCAATGGCACGACTTACACCTACTCCAAATCCTCCAATACGTTCGTTGCTTCGGGAGGCGCCAATAACGGCAGCCTGACCGCAACTTCGCTGAAGGTGCTTATGGGCTCTGGCTCTGATATCACCGTGAACATGCTTACAGGCGGCTACACCTACACCCCGCCAAGCACTATTACTACGGCGATTGCTCTGAGCATTGGCTTTACCCTAATTGATAACGATGCCGATGCCACTGCCTTGGCGAGCCTTAACATTAATATCAACCCAGGGTCTGCCCCAATGGTCATTCGTGATGATCTGGTGTTGACCAATGTGATTGCCCAGGATGGTATTAATGATGTCATCAATATCCCGACCTGGGCCTTGCTTGCCAACGATAGCGGATCAAGCAGTGGATTGTTGTTGGTGCTGAGTGTGACGGGGGCTGTGGATGGCGGTGCGGCTTTATCAGGCACCACGGTTACATTTACCGAGGAAAGTGGTGGCGCCGCCGACGGTGGAAGTTTCACCTACGGTGCATCAATAAATGGCAGTACTGTTTCCGATACTGGGGTTGTTGATGTTGTGCGCAGTGCCAATTCCAGCACACTGACAGGCACCTTCCGCAATGAAATCTTGCTTGGCCGTGATGGCAGCAATGACACCCTCAATGGCGGTGATGGCGACGATATTCTGATCGGTCTGGGTGGTGCCGATACCCTGAGTGGCGGCAATGGCAACGATATTTTGGTGGGTGGGGCTGGCAACGACACTTTAAGTGGCGGGGCTGGCATCGATACGGCCAGTTATATTGATGCGACCTCTGCTGTAACCGTCAACTTGGGCCTCACCACTGGGCAGAATACTGGCGGTGCCGGCACTGACACGCTCAGCAGCATCGAGAATTTGATCGGCTCAGGGTTTAACGACACGCTGATCGGTAATAACAGTGCCAACCTATTGTTTGGCGGTGCAGGCGGCGACACGCTGATTGGCAACGGCGGTGATGATTTTCTGATCGGCGGTTTGGGCGATGACACGCTGACTGGCGGTGCTGGCAATGACACGTATATTTGGCGCTCTGGTGATACGGGGCATGATCAGGTCATTGGCTTCGGCCAAACCTCCGGCAACGTGGACGTGCTGGATCTTTCCGAGCTGCTCGATTTTAGTGGCACAGCGAATTCAACTAATCTCTTGGGGGCTTATATCGAGATGAGTTTTGCCGGTGGCGATACATTGATTGAGGTGTCGAGCACTGGCGATTTGGTGAGTTCGGGGGCAGATCAGTCGATCACTTTGCAGGGCGTCGATCTATCAGGAGGAGGCATGTTGTCGACTGCAGACATCATCGACAACATGCTGGGTAACGGAGCTTTGGCGGCTTAATCTTGCTTCAACTGAAGTGACGTAGGGTCCCCCCATGTATGGGCGGACCCTACATTTTTAAGCGAACTGTAGTAATGGGTGATCACGCATTGTTTTTAAGTTGCCGCAGATACCCGACTACATCCGGCGCCCCCGCCAGGCGCAATCCCTCACCCAATGCGTTGGCCTCGGGTGAGTGCTTGGGTAATAGCAGAAACTCCGCAGCGCCTGGGCCGCCCAGCAGGGAAAGGCGCGCATAGGGCAGGCCCTTATCCAGCAGCAGCGCCATAAAGGCCGAGTCGCTCCATGCCGCATTGGGCATGCCCAATACGTGGTAATGCTGCTGCAGGTCAGCCAGGCCTTGCTCGCTTAAACGGTAATAGCTGAGTTCGGCCGGTAGGTTGACTTCCAGCTCGCGTCGACGGGCATAGGCAATGGCGCAGGCAAAAGCTTCGCTGTGATGCTCGCCCGCCCAAAATACGCGATCACCCCGCCAGCTGGCTTGTCGCAAACCGATGCGTTCGCCCGCGAGAAAACGCGGCAGCGCCGTACTGATTATTTTGACGAAATCCTTGTAACTGATGATGCGCACTTGTCGGCACGCCCCACTGGCGGCGAAGGTTTCGAAGCTCGCGTGGCTATCCTGTTGAGGATTGCAGGCGGATAACCCCTCAATCATGCGCAGGTCGAATGATGTCAGTTGCTGTTTTTGCGTTTCAATGACGCGCACTAACATGGCGTGTGCCTGCGCTTTGTCTTCCTGCACAGGGCCTGAGAGCGAGCTGCGCGGCAGGTCTATAAGACGGTGCAGCTGAGGTCCATCTTGCCAGCCGATACTTTCACGCAGCTGCGGCAGTGCGTTGAATGGCAGTTTTAGCTGGCTGGCGCGCTCAAGGATCTGCCGTTGTCCACGGCCGACAAGGCCCAGCCGTTGTGCCAAAGCACCCAGGCGTGAGCTTATGGTGGAGGGCTGCTCAGGCAGACTCATGGCCGGGTAAAACTCCTAGTAGACTCATTACAGTTTGGCAGAGCTCGTTGGCTGCTGCACTGGCTTTGTCGGCCGTTTTGACAGGTTCTTTATGGCTTGGCAGCCATGGCTGGGCGCTTTGCGGGTTATCGCATACGCCGGTAAAAGGGGCACCCGGCCATTTTTTACCGGTCACTTGCACGGGGTATGGCAAGATTGCCGCAGTCAGTTGCAAAGGTGCCTCCATGCCCAGTCTGGTGTTTGATATTGCGTTATCAGCCGAGCGCTTGCGTGCCGTCTATCAGGGGCGCGCCAACCGGATATTAGTGCAAAGTCGCGATGGGCGGAGTGTCAGTGTACCGGCTCACCATTTTCGGCCGTTTCTCACCCATGACGGTGTTTACGGATCCTTCGAACTTGAGTTCAGTATTGCGGGTGAGTTGCTCAGCCTGCGCCGTATCGGTTGATACCGCCGCGCGCCTCGCCTATCAGACTCTCAGCCGGCTATAATCGCAGTCTTTGTAACTTTATCGAGCTAAGCCTGCCCATGTATACCCTGGCCCGCGAGCTGCTGTTTAAACTCTCCCCCGAAGCGTCCCACGAGCTGTCCATCGACCTGATCGGTGCTGGTGGTCGTCTGGGGCTAAATGGCTTAATGACCAAGCGCCCGGCCGTCCTGCCGGTCAAGGTGATGGGGCTGGATTTTCCTAACCCGGTCGGTCTGGCTGCAGGCTTAGATAAGAATGGCGACGCCATTGATGGCTTTGCCCAGCTGGGCTTCGGCTTCGTTGAAATCGGCACCGTGACGCCACGCCCGCAGCCGGGCAACCCTAAACCGCGTTTGTTTCGTTTGCCTCAGGCCGAGGCGATCATTAATCGTATGGGCTTCAACAATCACGGCGTTGATCACCTGATGAGTCGCGTGCAGGCCGCTAAATACAAGGGCGTGCTGGGTATCAATATTGGTAAGAACTTCGACACCCCGGTTGAGAACGCGGTGGACGATTACCTGCTGTGCCTGGACAAGGTCTATCAACACGCCAGTTATGTGACGGTTAACGTCAGCTCGCCAAATACGCCAGGGCTGCGCAGCCTGCAGTTCGGCGATTCGCTCAAGAGCCTGCTCGAAGCTCTGCGTAAGCGCCAAGAAGCTCTTGCTGCTCAATACGGCAAACATGTACCGCTGGCGATCAAAATTGCTCCCGATATGAGCGACGAGGAAACCATCGAATTCGCCAATGCGCTAGTTGAGGCCGGAATGGATGCGGTGATTGCCACCAACACCACGCTCAATCGCGACGGTGTGCAGGGGCTGGAGAGTGCGGACGAAGCGGGCGGGCTTTCTGGTGCGCCCGTGCGTGAGAAGAGCACGCATATTGTTCAGGTGTTGGCGGGTGAGTTAAAAGGCCGTCTACCGATTATCGCCGTGGGCGGCATCACTGAAGGCAAGCATGCGGCCGAAAAAATTGCAGCAGGTGCAAGCTTGGTGCAGATTTATTCCGGTTTTATATACAAGGGCCCGGCGCTTATTCGCGAAGCTGTTGATGCGATAGCGGCGCTGCCGCACAGGCCTCGTACATAAAAAGGGCTCCTTGAAAGGAGCCCTTGGTTTGCATCCGGCGCTCGAATGAGCGCGTTGGGTGGGTCAGTAAGTTGCCGGGCTAGCCGACAGCGTGAAGTTCGTTAAGTCGATGGATGCCGGCAGTGCCTGTCATGCCGTCCCAGTTATCCCCGCGGCCTTCGCGCCAGCCGTTCAACCAAGCTTGGCGCACAGAGGGGAGTGTGAAGGGGCAGAGGTCGCGGGATTTACCACTGATGCCATATTGATAACCGCGCAAAAAAGCTCTTTCTAACGGATCACGCTTAAGTCTTTTCATAGGGTGAAGCCCTCAATGTTGACTGTTATGTCCCTTAGACCTTGTCGCAAGGTCAGGCAGAAATGGTCTGCCTACGGAGTTCGCTGCCGGCGTCGCGAGCCTCCTTGCCATCACCGTTGCAGTGATGACCTAGGGTGATTTCTAACCAATGCACGGGTGGCTGTGAATGATCGTTTTGTCATAAGGCTGTAGCCTTTTTGAGGGTCAGGCCATAAGGGCGGTGGCAGGTGTCTTGGTTTTTCTCTTTGGCGCCTATGCTGTGGGCGTAAAGGTGTTTTGCGATCGCGAATGTATTGCGATTGAGATTGTTGTTTATTCCGACGAAGGGTCGTGCTGAGGCGCTTTGTCACTTATTTTGGTTGTGCTGATTTTACGGCGCACCGTTGATTGCCTTAGGCACTGGAAACTCCCATGTCGGAACGCTACGAACTCTTTCTCACCTGCCCCAAGGGCCTCGAAGGCTTGCTGCTCGAAGAAGCCAGCAGCCTCGGCCTTGAAGAGGCGCGTGAGCACACTTCAGTCATTCGTGGCATGGCGGACATGGAAACCGCCTACCGCCTTTGCCTGTGGTCGCGCTTGGCCAACCGTGTGCTATTAGTGCTCAAGCGCTTCAGCATGCAGGATGCACAAGGCCTCTATGAAGGTGTGCTGGAGGTCGACTGGTTCGAGCATTTGGAATCCAACGGCAGCCTCGCCGTTGAGTTCAGTGGCAACGGTTCCGGCATCGATAACACTCACTTCGGTGCCTTGAAGGTCAAAGACGGCATCGTCGATAAGCTGCGCCTGAAAGACGGCACACGCCCTTCAGTCGATAAAGTGAACCCGGACATGCGCGTGCACCTGCGACTGGATCGCGGCGAAGCGATCTTGTCTCTGGATCTGTCTGGCCATAGCTTGCACCAGCGCGGTTACCGTTTGCAGCAGGGCGCTGCGCCGCTCAAAGAAAACCTCGCGGCAGCCGTGTTGATTCGTGCCGGCTGGCCGCGTATTGCTGCCGAAGGCGGCGCGCTGGCTGACCCGATGTGTGGGGTTGGCACCTTCTTGGTAGAAGCGGCAATGATTGCCGCCGATATTGCGCCGAACCTGACCCGTGAGCAGTGGGGCTTTAGCAAATGGCTGGGTCACGTACCCGCCTTGTGGAACAAGTTGCGGGCTGAAGCTCAGCAACGCGCCGACATTGGCATGGCTAAGCCGCCACTGTGGATTCGCGGTTACGAAGCCGACCCACGTCTGATTCAGCCCGCGCGCAACAATATTGAACGCGCGGGCATGAGTGATTGGATCAAGGTCTATCAAGGCGAAGTGGCGACCTTCGAGCCGCGCCCTGATCAGAACCAGAAAGGTTTGGTGATCTGTAATCCGCCCTATGGCGAGCGACTGGGTGAGGAAGCCAGTTTGCTGTACCTGTATCAGAGCCTTGGCGAGCGTCTGCGTCAGGCCTGTATGGGCTGGGAAGCGGCAGTCTTTACCGGCGCCCCAGACCTGGGCAAGCGCATGGGTATTCGCAGCCACAAGCAGTACGCTTTTTGGAACGGCGCGCTGCCGTGCAAGTTGCTGCTGATTAACGTGCAGCCCGAGCAGTTCGTCACCGGTGAGCGCCGCACGCCGGAGCAACGTGAGCGCGAGCGTGAACAAATAGAAGCCGACAAAGCCCCGCTTGAGCCGCTGGAGCGTCAGTACAACAAGAATGGCAACCCGATTAAACCCGCATCGGCACCCGCCCCCTTGGTGGAGTTGGCCCGTTTGAGCGAGGGCGGGCAGATGTTCGCCAACCGCCTGCAAAAAAACCTTAAGCAACTGAGCAAATGGGTGCGTCGTGACGGTGTACAGTGCTACCGCCTGTATGACGCTGACATGCCGGAATACTCCATGGCAGTGGATTTGTACGGTGATTGGGTGCATGTGCAGGAATATGCCGCCCCCAAGTCAATTGATCCTGAAAAAGCCAAAGCGCGCATGTTTGATGCCATTGCAGCAATTCCGCAGGCGTTGAACGTCGATAAGAGCAAAGTGGTTGTCAAACGCCGTGAACGCCAGAGCGGCACCAAGCAGTATCAACGCCAAGCGACTCAGGGCCAGTTTGTAGAGGTCAACGAAGGTGGCGTGAAGTTGCTGGTCAACCTCACTGATTACTTGGACACCGGTCTGTTCCTGGATCACCGTCCGCTGCGCTTGCGCATCCAGAAAGAGGCTGCCGGTAAGCGCTTCCTTAATCTGTTCTGCTACACCGCCACGGCTACCGTACATGCTGCCAAGGGCGGCGCACGCACCACCACCAGCGTCGATCTGTCAAAAACCTACTTGGACTGGGCGCGGCGTAACCTGTCGCTCAATGGCTATTCGGACAAGAACAAGCTGGAGCAGGGTGATGTGATGACCTGGTTGGCCGAGGACCGTGGCGAATATGAGCTGATCTTTATTGACCCGCCGACCTTCTCTAACTCCAAGCGCATGGAAGGTATTTTCGACATTCAGCGCGACCACGTGCAGATGCTCGATTTGGCCATGGCGCGTTTGACTAAAGACGGCGTGCTGTATTTCTCCAACAATTTCCGCAAGTTCGTGCTCGATGACAGCGTGGCTGCGCGTTATCAGGTTGAAGACATCAGCGATTCGACGCTTGATCCGGATTTTACCCGCAACCAGAAAATCCACCGCGCCTGGCGGATCAGTCTGCGTAGCTAATGCTAAAGCGCGCCTGCCCGCAGGCGCGCTTTAAGCTTTGTTGCGAATCAGCGCGCGCAATGCGAAGCGGTTTGGATGGCAGGCTTGGGCCACATCGGCAGGCACCGGCAGGGGTTCATCGTTTAACCAAGCGGCAATCAATTCACCGGCCAGCGGTGCGCTGATTAGCCCGCGCGAGCCATGCCCGCTGTTGATATACAGGCCTTGCAGCCAAGGGCAGGGCGCTTCCGGTAATTTGCGGGCGTCCTTGCTCAGCGCGGCATAGGTATCGGCAAAGGCGCTTGCATCCGCTAGGGGCCCGACAATCGGTAGGTAGTCGGGGCTGGTGCAGCGAAAAGCCGCACGTCCTTGCAGCAGATCGGTGTTGAGCATGGCGGAGTTAAGCTGATCTGCAAATTTCGGCGAAATCTCGTCCAATAACTGCAAGTTACTCAGGTGGTCGGCGCTGCTTAGCGTCAGGTCGTCACTGTTGAAGTCAAAACTTGCGCCCAAGGTGTGCTCATCCAAACGTGCCGGCGCGACATAGCCTTCAGCGCATACCACTGTGCTTAACGTGCGGCTGGCTGCTGTGGCGGGCAAACGGCTGATCTGCCCACGGATGCGTTTAAGCGGCAGTTGCGCGGCCTGAGTAAAGCCTTTGATTTCAGCAGCGCTGGCCAACACCACGACATTGGCACTGGCCAGCAACTGCTGGCCGTTCCAAGCCTGCCAACCATCGTCTTCACGGCGCAGTTCCAGGGCCTCTTGATGAAGTTGTAGGTGGATATTCGGCTGCCGAATAAGCAACTGACACAGGGCTGGAGGGTTTACCCAACCCGCTTCTGGGTAAAACAGGCCACCCGACGGTAAGGCGATGCCGGCCTTACGCTCAGCCGCAGCTTTGTCCAACTCCAGCAGCAGGTCGCTCGGGAAGGCGGCCGCAAGCTGCGCTTGACGCAGCGTTTCTTTGGCGTCGAAGGCCAGTTGCAGTACGCCACAATTATCCCAGTCCGTACCTTTTTGCAGGCGTTCCAAGAGCCGGCGAGTGTAGCCATAGCCGCTGACAATCAGGCGCGACAGCGTAGTGTGGTGAGCGGAGAGCTTGAGGTAGAGTACCCCTTGTGGGTTGCCTGAGGCTTCTTGAGCAATGCCCATGTGACGCTCCAGCAATGTGACCTGCCAACCCCGCTGGGCCAGACTCGCGGCCGTGGCGCAGCCTGCCAGCCCTGCGCCAATCACCAATGCACGCCGTTCGCCAACGGGTTGTGGCGGGCGAGCGAACCAGGGCTTTTGTAGCGCTGCGGAGCTACCAACAAACACGCCTTTGAGCACTTCCCATTTTTTCCCTAAACCTGGCACTCGCTTCATGTTGAAGCCAGCATCGTTTAGCCGACGGCGCACATAGCCGGTGCTGGTAAAGGTGCCCAAGGTGGTGCTGGTGTGCGACAGCCTAGCCAGGGCTGTAAACAGTTCTGGCGTCCACATGTCCGGATTTTTTGCCGGGGCAAAGCCATCTAGAAACCAGGCATCAACCTTGGCATCCAGCTGGCCGATTAGCGCCAGCGCATCGCCTATCAATAACGTCAAAACAACACGGCCGCCGGCAAAGACCAAGCGCTGAAAGCCCGGATGCAGCGCGATGTACTGCGCCAGTAATTGCTCTGTGTACGGTGCAAGTTCCGGCCACAACGCCAGCGCACGCATGAGGTCTGCTTTGCTCAGTGGGTATTTTTCCACGCTAACAAAGTGCAAACGCGCCGCCGGGCAGGCCTGCTGTTCGAACAACTGCCAGGCGCAGAGAAAGTTCAGCCCGGTGCCGAAGCCCGTCTCGCCAATCACAAGTTGCTGATCGCCCGTCAGCGCGCTGAAGCGTTCAGGCAGCTGATTGTTGGCGAGAAACACATAGCGGGTTTCAGCCAAGCCGTTTTCGTTAGAGAAATACACATCGGCGAACTGGCTGGACAGAGGCTGGCCCTGATCATCCCATTCAAGGCAGGCTTGTTGGTGCGGGGCATAAGGGGCGGCGGGCATATGCGGCTCGCTCACGGGTAGTCGATGGCGACGATGTACCACGTCTTCTCGCCGGTTGGGGTGTGCACCCGCACCTCGGCATCCAAGCTTTTGCCGATCAACGCTTGCGCGAGAGGGGCATCGATGCTGATCAGGTTCAGCTTAAGGTCCAATTCATCTGGGCCAATGATGCGGTAGCGCGACTCGGCGCCTTCTTCATCTTCTAGGGTTACCCACGCACCGAAATAAACCTTGTTAGGATCACTGGGACCAACGCTGACAACCTTAAGGCTCTCTAGTCGTTTGCTTAAAAAACGCACACGGCTGTCGATCTCGCGCAGCATCTTCTTACCGTAGGTGTATTCGGCGTTTTCTGAGCGGTCGCCTTGCGCGGCCGCCTCGCTAACCGATTGGGTGACTTGTGGGCGACGCACGTGCCAGAGCTCATGCAGCTCAGCCCGCATGCGGGCCTCGCCCTCGGGGGTGATCAAGGGCGTGCCAGCGGAGCGGGGTGGGCGGTAACGGCTCATAGGTCAGCTTGTTAGAGGCGGAGCGCGAGTCTATCAGCCCTCGCGCAGCACCGTCAGCGGGCTGACATTAAGGGCGCGGCGTGTCCCGAAAACACCTGCGGTGCCCACCAGCAATGCACCGATTATAGGCAATAACAGCAACCATGGGTGCGGTTCCCAGCTGAGGTCGAAGGCAAAGCGGTAGAGCAGGAAGCTGATTAGCTCACAACCGAACGCTGCCAGCAGACCACTGCTGGCACCCAGTAAACCAAACTCGGCGCAGCGTGTTCTCAGCAGCAACTTACGCTCGGCACCCAGTGCACGCAGCAAGGCACCCTGGCGGATGCGTTCATCCAACGTGGCTTGCAAACCGGCAAATAGCACGGCAAGGCCGGCGGCGAGGACGAATAACAGAACGAACTCGATGGCCAGCGTGACCTGAGCAAGAATGCTGCGCAGTTGCGCCAGCAACGCTTCAACTTGCAGCAGCGTCACGGCGGGGAAAGCCCGTGAAAGCTCGACCAGTTGTTGCTCTTGTTGAGGCGGCAAGTAGAAGCTGGTCAGGTAGGTGACGGGCAGGTCTTGCAAGGTCCCCGGTTGGAAGATCATGTAGAAATTGGGTTGGAAGTTGTTCCAGTCCACTTCACGCAAACTGCTGACTACCGCATCACGGTTGATGCCGCCCACGTTGAAACTCAGGCGGTCGCCCAGCTTTAGTTGCAGTCCTTCGGCCAATTCAGATTCCACCGAGACGCCGGGCAAGCCGCTGGCGTTACTGTTATCCCACCAGCTGCCGGCGACGAGGGTGTTGTCGGCGGGTAAGTCAGCGGCCCACGTCAGGCTCAGATCGCGACGAGTCGCCCGCTCGCCTTGGGATTCTTTGCTGACGATTTGCCGCACAGGCTCACCATTGATCATCACTAACCGGCCGGGTACCACCGGGAACAGCGGCGCCGGGTGGGGTGATAATTGGCTCAGGCGTGTGCTAAACGCCTCTTTGTCGGCCGGCAGGATGTTGAGGGCAAAGTGATTGGGTGCATTCTCGGGCAGTTGGTCCTGCCAGGTGTCGAGCAGTTCACCGCGCAGCAGGGCGATCAGCGCCATGGCCAGGATAATCAAGCCGAAGGCCAGCGACTGTCCGGCTGCGGCGAGTGGATAGCGCAGCAGTTGACCCAAGCCCAGCCGCCACGGCAATGAAGCCTTGGCCAACAAGCGGCGCAGGCTTTTTAAGCCGAGCAGTAGCAGGCCGCCTAGCAAAAAGGCAGTGACCAAGCCACCGCCGAGCAGGGCGAAGGTCAACTGCAGGTCCAGGCTCAAGCGCCACATGATCAAGCCCAGCGCGAGCAACGCTGCGCCATATACCAGCCAAGAACTGGCGGGTACGGGCAGCATATCGCGGCGTAAAACCCGTAACGGCGGTACGCGCCCGAGTGCAGCCAATGGCGGAAGAGCGAAGCCAGCGAGGGCGACCAGCCCAGTTGCCATCCCCGTCAGGGCGGGCCAAAGACCGCCCGGTGGAATGTGCGCCGGCAGCAAGTCATGCAGAAGACCGAACAACGCTAATTGAGCCAGCCAGCCCAGCAGTGCGCCGGTTAGACTGGCGGTGATACCCAGCAGTGCCAGTTGCAAGCTGAACAAGCCAAGCGCTTGGTTGCGTGACAGGCCTAGGCAGCGCAGCAGCGCGCTGGCATCAAAGCGCCTAGCCGCAAAGCGCGCCGCCGACATGGCCACGGCCACCCCGGCCAGTAGCACGGCGGCCAGGCTGGCTAGGTTGAGGTAACGTTCGGCCCGACCCAGGGCATTACCGACTTGGCGATTGCCATCTTTGGCATCTTCTAAACGCTGGTTGGGTGCAAGATCAGGGGTGATGGTCTGGCGATACTGCGCCAATGCATCGTGGCCTCCGCGCCACAATTCTTGATAACGCACGCGGCTGCCGGGCTGCACCACGCCGGTGGCGGCTAGGTCATCTAAATGCATCAACAGGTGCGGGGTCAGGCTGTAAAAGTCCCCGGCTTCATCAGGTAAAAAAGTCAGCACGCGGGTTAGGCGCAAGGTTTTTGCGCCAACCTCGACGCTATCACCGGGTGTGAGGTTGAGTGCAACAAATAAGCGGGCTTCTGCCCAAGCCTCTCCGGGTTGCGGGCCTGGGCCTACCTGTTCGGTGTCGTAGAGTGCAGCGGCACTTTTTAACTCGCCGCGCAGTGGGTAAGCGCTATCAGCGGCCTTAACGCTGGCCAGTTGGATGCCGGCCTCGCTGGCGACCACACTGGAGAACTCAACCAGCTGAGCATGTTCGAGCCCGAGTTGTTTGCCGTTACTGATTTGCTCTGCTGTGCTGGGTGAGCTGCCGGTCAGGCGTAAGTCGGCGGCCAGAAATTCGGTGGCGCGCAGCAACATGCCGTCGTTTAGACGTGCACCGAAATAGCCGATGGCAGTGCTAGCGGCTACCGCAATCACTAAGGCGAAGAGCAGTACACGCAGCTCTCCTGCGCGGGCATCACGCAGCAGTTGGCGACTGGCTAATGACAGCAGGCGGGTAAACGGCAAATGCTTCATCAGGGTTCCACGTGGTCGACCAGATGGCCGCCTTCTAAGCGAATCAGGCGCTTGCAGCGATGAGCCAGGCGCTCATCATGGGTGACGAGCACCAGTGTTGCGCCGCGTTCTTTGTTCAGTTCGAATAACAAATCGCTGATTCGCTCACCGGTGTGGCTGTCCAGATTGCCAGTCGGCTCATCCGCAAACAGCACCGCAGGCTCCGCAACAAAGGCGCGGGCAATCGCCACCCGTTGTTGTTCGCCGCCCGATAGCTGGCGTGGGTAATGGGTCAAGCGCTGCCCCAAGCCAACCCGCTCCAACAGGGCTCGTGCACGCTGGCGTGCATCGGCATGGCCTTCAAGTTCGAGCGGCAGCATGACGTTTTCCAGTGCATTCAAACTGTCGAGCAGCTGGAACGACTGAAAGACAAAGCCAACATGCTCGGCGCGAACGCGTGCGCGCTGGTCTTCATCGAGGCTACCCAGATCATTGCCAGCCAATATCACACTGCCACTGCTGGGCAGATCAAGCCCGGCAAGCAAGCCGAGTAGGGTGGACTTACCTGAACCTGAGCGGCCAACAATGGCCAGGCTGTCACCGCTAACCAGCGCCAGCGACAGATCATGGAGTATGGTTAGTTCGCCTTCCGTGCTGGTAACCACTTTGCTAAGGTTTCGCGCGGTGAGAATACTTGAGCTCATGGAGAATCCAATGCGTACATGGTTATTCGGTACTGCCCTAAGCGTGTTGCTGTGGGGGCCTGCGGCGTTCGCGGGTACCGTGCTGGTGGTGGGCGATAGTATCAGCGCAGCTTTTGGCATGGATACCCGCGAGGGCTGGGTTGCTTTGCTCGAAGAGCGCTTGGTTGAGCAGGGTTTTGATCAGCGCGTGGTGAATGCATCCATCAGTGGCGATACCAGTGCAGGCGGCGCCGCGCGGCTGCCTACGCTGCTTACAGAGCATCAGCCAGAGCTGGTTATTATCGAACTGGGGGGCAATGATGGCCTGCGTGGTCAGCCTCCTGCGCAATTGCAACAAAACCTTGCGGCGATGGTTCAGCAGTCACAAAAGATGGGTGCCAAGGTGCTGATTTTGGGGATGCAACTGCCGCCTAATTACGGGGTGCGTTACACCACGGCATTTGCAGCGGTGTTCGCCACGGTGGCGCAACAGTATGCGACACCCTTGGTGCCCTTCGTTTTGGAGGGTGTAGGGGGCGTGCCTGCCATGATGCAAAGCGACGGCATCCACCCCACGGCGCAAGCGCAACCCAAGCTGCTGGATAACGTCTGGCCAACGCTAAAACCTTTGCTCTGATGGACTTTTCTACAGGCAGTCTTTCGGCTACTGTTGCGGCCTGTAATGGAGCCCTGAATGCCGCGCCCTGCTTGGTCCTTATTCGCTTACCAACTGATCGAGCCTGACGAACAACTTGACCTGTTCGCGTGCCGAGAGGCGCGCGTGCACCTGTTGGCTCGCCAGCTTGAATTGGGCGAATTTGCTGACCGTACACTGTGTGGGGGGCTGCTGCCTGCGCAGCCATCATGGCGTGATCTGAGCAAGGCCATGCTGCGTGATGAGCGCTTGTGCGTGGCCTGTCGAGCCACATTAGAGGCGCAAAAGCGCGGTGAGCGTCGCATATTGCCGGGGCGTTGAGCTGTGCCAGCGGCTGATCAATCGGTGTACAATCGCTAACTCATTTAACCCATCATTTTCGTCAGGAATTCCCGGATGTTGTCGCGTGCCTTTGCCGTCACCCGCTGCCTGCCCCTTGCTGCTGTTTTCGCGGCAGCGCCCGTTAGTGCGCTTGAGTTCCCTATGCCGCCGCCTGGCGAGGATATCGTGGGCGAGGTCCGGGTGATTCAGGCCAAGTATGAAGACACCTTTGCCGATCTTGGCGTGGTTAATGACCTCGGCTACCTAGAAATGGTCGCGGCCAACCCGGGTGTTGACGCTTGGCTGCCGGGAGTTGGAACCGAGATTATTCTGCCTACGCGTTACATCCTGCCGCCGGGCCCGCGTGAGGGCATTGTGATTAACCTGGCTGAATACCGCCTGTACTACTACCCAAAAGACCGTAACGTGGTGCACACCTACCCACTGGGTATCGGCCGTGAAGGTTGGAGCTCGCCAGTGGCTAATGCGCACATTACCGCCAAAACGCCGAATCCGGGCTGGACACCGCCGCAGTCGATCCGTGATGAGCACGCCGCAGACGGTGACCCGCTGCCGGCCTACGTGCCGCCAGGGCCGAATAACCCGCTCGGGCCATACAAGATGGGTCTTTCGGTGCCCGGCTACCTGATCCACGGCTCAAATAAGAAGTTCGGTATCGGTATGCGCGTAAGTCATGGCTGCTTTCGCATGCTTAACCACAACGTCCTGAAGCTGGCATCACTGGTGTCTGTAGGCACGCCGGTGCGCATTATCAATGAGCCTTACAAGTTTGGTCGCAGTGGCGGCAAAGTTTACTTGGAGGCGCATGCACCTTTGGATGAAACAGGCGAAGCTTCGGTGGTCGATAAGCACACCGCTGTGATCAATGCGCTGCTTAAAAATGACGAGTTCGCTAATGTGCGCCTGGATTGGGAAATGCTGCGTGAAGTGGTAGCAGCGGAAGACGGTTTGCCGGTTGAAATCGCTCAGCCGGATCAGGCCATGGTGGCCGTAGAGCCCGCTATTTAACCCCTTAGCGTCTACCTGCTAACTTGCGGCGTAGCGCATCAAGGTTTCACCTGACACCCCGCGAAGGCTAAGCCTTCTCGGGGTTTTTTGTTTTGGCGGGGTTCATTCTGTTGACGGTAGATTAGGTTTAAAGCGCTGCCGGCGATGTTCAGTCACAGAACTGTTCCAAGGTTTCCAGCAGCACTTTTATCTTGGTGATGGATTCTTGATACTCAGCCTGGCCGTTGGAGTCAGCGACGATGCCGCCGCCGCCCCAGCAAGTGATCTGTCCGTCTTTGGCCAGCAGGGTACGGATCGCGATTGAACTGTCCATTTCGCCGCGCACATCCAAATACAACAACGAGCCGCAATACAGCGCACGGCGGGTGGGCTCTAATTCTTCGATAATCTGCATCGCGCGAATTTTCGGAGCACCGGTAATCGAGCCACCGGGAAAGCTACCAGCGATGAGGTCTAGGGCATCTTTATCGGCTGCCAATTCGCCGGTAACGGCGCTGACCAAGTGATGCACATTGGGATAGCTTTCTAAGGCAAACAGTTCAGGCACCTGCACTGAACCGATCTTGCAGCTGCGACCAAGGTCATTGCGCAGCAGGTCGACAATCATCAGGTTCTCTGCGCGATCTTTAGTGCTGCTAAGCAGCGCGTCGGCTTGCGCTTGATCCTGTTGTGGCTCGGCGTGGCGAGGGCGAGTGCCTTTGATCGGGCGAGTTTCGACGTGGCCTTGACTGACCCGCAGGAAGCGCTCAGGTGACAGACTGATAATTGCGCCGCCGTTCGGCAATACCTGATAACCGGAAAAAGGCGTCGGGCACGCCCTGCGCAATGCTTGATAGGCCGTCCATGGCGAGCCCTGATAAGGCGCCCGAAAATGCTGGGCAAAATTCACTTGGTAGCAGTCGCCCGCCTGAATGTAAGCCTGAATCCTAGCGAACCCCTGCAGGTACTGCGCCTCAGTCATGTTGGACTGAAACGCCTCCTGCAATTTGAACGATTGTTGAGTAAGCGCTGGCGGCGAAGCAAACAAGGCGATTAAGCGCTGACGTTCGGCCACCGCCAGGCTGGGATGAAAGACTAACTGGCTGCGCTGTTGTTGATGATCAGTGATCAACGCCCAGCCATACAGGCCAAAACGGGCATCGGCGAGATCAAGGTCATCCACAGCGTGGGAGGGCAGTTGCTCCAGCCTTCGGCCGAAGTCATAGCTCAAATAACCAATCAACCCGCCAACAAATGGCAGTGGGGTTTCGACAGGCGCTTGCGCCTCGCCCAGCGCGCTGAGGCTCTGACGCAGGCGTTGCAAAAAGGCATTGGCTGGCTCATCAGGCGTCGGTACCAGCTCTGCGATTGGCCAGGCACTTATCAGGTCATAGCGCCCACGCTGCGCCATTGGGCGCCCGGCATCCAGCAATACAGCACCGGGCGCATGCATCACGCAGCTGAAGTAACTCGATGGGTCTGCTTGGTAGGGCAGGGCCATTACAAGACAAGTAGGCATATGAGAGGTGCCGAGGTGTGCGGGCGACGATTGTAAAACGTCACCGACATTCAGCCTAGCGCTGACATAGGGCTTTAGCCGGGATGTTTGGGTGCATCCGCCTGAGCAGCCCACCTGGCGTCAGCGTTATTTGCGCAGGCTGGCGCCCAGCCAAGTTAAAACGCTGCAAGTGACGGCTGAAATAAAAAACACCCCATAAAGGCTGGGCCTTTGTGGGGTGTGGTGTGAGCGTCTGCTCAGCTCAGATTAATCCGAGCTTTATGTGTATGACCGATCAAATCAGGTCGTTGATACGTGGCCAAACAACTGTTGTGAGAAGCGCGTGCGCTCTTCGGCTGTTTCGACTATGCCTTTCTTTTTCAAGTCAGCTAGACGGGCTTCGACAGCATGGGCGCGATGCGTAAGGCCGCAGTCGTTAGCAATCTGGATGTTTAGACCTGGGCGGGCGTTGAGTTCAAGAATCAACGGGCCTTTGTCCTGGTCCAACACCATGTCCACGCCGATATAACCCAGGCCGCACAGTTCATAGCAACCGGCGGCTAGTTTCATAAAGCCATCCCAGTTTGGCAGTTGTACGCCGTCCACCGCGTTGGTGGTGTCCGGGTGTTTGCTGATTTTGTTATTCAGCCAGGTACCGCGCAGGGTTAAACCGGTGGCCAAGTCGACCCCCACGCCGATGGCGCCTTGGTGCAGGTTAGCCTTGCCGCCGGACTGGCGAGTTGGCAAGCGCAGCATGGCCATGACCGGATAGCCCATCAGCACAATAATGCGGATGTCAGGTACGCCTTCGTAGCTGATGCTTTTGAAGATTTGATCCGGGGTGACGCGGTATTCGATCAGTGCACGATCACGGTGGCCGCCGAGTGAATACAGCCCCGTGAGAATGCTGGAGATCTGATGTTCGATCTCTTCATGGCTGATGATCTTTCCCGAGATGGTCCGATACTTATCTTCGAAGCGATCGGCGATGACCAAAATACCGTCGCCGCCAGCCCCTTGCGCTGGCTTAACCACGAAGTCCGGCCGATCACCGATGATGTCACGCAGCTTATCGATGCCTTTTTCGGTATCGATAACGCCATACATTTCCGGCACATCAATGCCCGCTTCGATGGCGCGAAGTTTGGTGATGATTTTGTCATCGACGATCGGGTACAGGTGCCGTTTGTTGTACTTCAGCACGTAGTCCGCGTTGCGTCGGTTAATGCCCATGATGCCTTTGGCTTCAAGGGCTTTCCACGTCTTGATCAGACCGAACATGGCATTAGTCCTTGAGGAAGGCTTTGAAACGGAACAGTTCGGTCAGGCGGTAACCGCGGTAGCGACCCATCGCCAACATAAAGCCAACCATGATCATCAGCACTGCAGGGAAGGTGAAGATGAAGTAGTTCAGGCCCTTCACGCTCATCAGTAAGTGCGCCAAGGTGGCGGCGAACAGGGTGCCGATGGCGACCTTGAAGGCATGACCACCGCCACGCTCTTCCCACGTGATCGACAAGCGCTCGATGGTCATGGTCAGAATTACCATTGGGAACAGTGCAACCGATAGGCCGCGCTCAAGCCCAAGCTTGTGGCTAAACAGGCTGATAGCAGCGATCAGTACCACGACAAAGGTCAGCACCACTGAGAGGCGCGGCAGCATCTGCAGTTTCAGGTGTTCAAGGTAGGAGCGCAGCGAAAGGCCCAGTGCGGTGATGATGGTGAAGAACACAATGCCGTAACCCAGCTGCATCTCTCGGAAGGCCAGAGCAATCAGTACCGGGGTAAAGGTACCGAGCGTTTGCAAGCCGCCGAGGTTGCGCAGGATCAAGATCACCAGCACACCAATCGGGATCATGACCATGATCATAAAGGTCTGTTGAGTCTGCAGCGGCAGGCCATACAAGCTGTATTCGAGGAAATCAGCGTCGGTGTTTTCGTCGGTCAACTTGGCTAAGCGTATGGCATTCATTTCGCTGTTGTTGAGGCTGAAACTGACTTGCGCCTGCTTGCCGCCTTCAAGGGTGACCAGGCTGTCATCGCCGGTCCACCAGACCAGCCGATCAACTGGCAAGCCTTGTTCGCCACTCTCTGGGTTGAAGTACAGCCATTTTTCGCCGTTGAAGCTGCGCAGCCAAAGCTCCGGGCTCTGCTGGATTTCAGCGGCGAGGCGGATGGTATGCACGCGCTGCATGGGCACGTGGGCAATGGACAGGAGCAGCTCAATAGCCGTGGCCTTATTAGCGGTTGAGGCATCGCCGCTCAGCAGCAGTTTGACGTTGTCGTCATTGCTGTTGTTAACGCGTTTGATGGTCTCGCTGATAAAGGTTTCAACGTCTGCTGAGTGCTGACGGATGGGTGCGAGTAATGCTTCAGCAGCAATCTTCTCGGCCCCTTCAACGGGGATGCTGTCACGGAAAATCGGGCCTTTAGCTTTGGCTTGTTCGCCGCTGTAGCGCTTTGTCAGCACCAAGCGGTAATACAGCGTTTGCTTGCCACTGGCGCGACGGGCAGACCAGGTCACTTTGCGATTGCCGTCGGCGCGGTTGATGCTCACGCCGTAGTTATTGGAGATAAAACTCTCATTCAGGCTGACGAAGTCCTGGGCCAGTGGAGGCACGAACATTTGCAGCTTAACCGGCTCGCGCGGGTTGGCCTGAAACTCGACCTTGGCGTCGATGTTCCACAAATCATCAGTTTCGTCTTCGGTCATGGGGATGCCGAGGATGAAAATCTGATAAGCCGTAATCAGAATGCCCAGGCTCACAAGGAGTATGACCAGGACTTTCAGATGGAGGGTAAGAGAGCGCATGGCATTTACTCGTCAGGGGCAGGGCTAGGGTTTACGTCAAGGGCACAAGCAGGTTTACCTGCTGCGTATTTAAGGCTTGGATCGACTAAGGCCGAAAAGCGTTTAAGCGCCTCGGACCCTATCAATAATGGGTATTGAAATGCACTACGGTCGGTCAAGTTAACTTCAATCGTGCGCAAGGAAGTACCCATGCAGACGTCCATTTCAATCACTGGACGTGCTGTGTAGGTTTTTTCTTCATTGGGATCATAGTCGCCCGCGCGGCGTTTGATTTTACTAATGCGCGCCAAGGGCCGTTCGATCGGGTTGCTGTGCGCTTCATCGATGGCCAGGTAGAAACGCACCCACGTCTCACCATCACGCTTAAAGCGTTTTATTTCGCGCGCGCTTAGTGAGGCGGTTTTGGCCCCGGTGTCGAGTTTGGCGGCGAGCTTTAGGTCGAGGTCGAAAAGTCGGACGTATTCATTAAGCCCATAGACTGTTTTGTCCTCGGCGAAACTCAGGCCGGGAGCAAGTAACAGGCAAAACAGTAGAAAAGAGGGCTTGAGTCTCATAAGTCCTGAGGCGCGGTGTTGATGAGGGGGCTAGCAAAAAATGGGCAATGCGTGTCGCCGGTGGCGTACTTGAGTTGGCAGTCTAGCAGGCAGACCGCTGTTCATCTGTAGGTCGCAGCGGCATGCATTCTATCATGGGCTTTTTCAGTCAGGACAGACGCTTATAAGCGTTTATGCAAGTAAGGTCGCAGTGCTGCGAGGTGGATAATCAGCGACTAAAGTAGCATGCATAAGTGTCAACAATATCAGTGAGTCATTTGACATTTAATGAGCTGGGAGTTAATTTCCCGTCATCTAAATAGTACAGTGTCGACAATATGCTTGATTTGATTGAGCCTGCCCAGTTCAGCCAAGATGACTCAGAAACCCTCTCCGAGCAGGTGTTTCGGCGTATCCAGGCGGCCATCGTCAAAGGCGAGATTGCCCCCGGCAGTAAAATTTCTGAACCGGAGCTGGCGCGCACCTATGGCATTAGCCGTGGGCCGCTGCGTGAGGCCATTCACCGCTTGGAAGGCCAGCGCTTACTGGTACGCGTACCGCATATTGGTGCGCGGGTGGTGTCGCTGAGTCACGCCGAGCTGATTGAGTTGTATGAAATTCGCGAATCCCTAGAAGGTATGGCATGTCGCTTGGCAGCTGAGCGCATGACCGTAGCGGAAATCGACGAGCTGCGTCGGGTGCTTGATCTGCATGAGCAGGACGCCGCCTTTAAAGCAGGCGTCGGCTACTACCAGCAGGAAGGTGATTTTGACTTCCACTACCGCATCATTCAAGGCAGCGGTAATAAAACTCTGACCCAGATGCTGTGCGGTGAGTTGTATCAACTGGTGCGCATGTACCGTTTGCAGTTTTCCGCTACACCCAATCGCCCGCGCCAAGCATTTGTTGAGCATCACCGCATTCTCGACGCCATCAGCGAGCGCGACGGCGAGTTAGCCGAATTATTGATGCGCCGGCATATCGGCGCCTCCAAACGTAATATCGAGCGCCACTATTCCATGAGCTCCGCCAGTGCCAAGAGCATGGGGCAGGGCGTGCCCAGCAAAACAGTCAAACCCCGAGGTGAGTCATGAGTGTGAAAAGTCCCGGCCAACGTTTCCGTGATGCGGTAGCTGACGAGCATCCGCTGCAAGTCATCGGTGCAATTAATGCCAACCACGCCTTGTTGGCCAAGCGTGCGGGTTTTAAGGCGATTTACTTATCGGGTGGCGGCGTAGCAGCAGGCTCGCTGGGCTTGCCGGACTTAGGTATCACTGGTCTGGATGATGTGCTCACCGATGTGCGGCGCATTACTGATGTCTGCGACTTGCCGCTGCTGGTGGACGTTGACACCGGTTTTGGCAGCTCGGCGTTTAACGTGGCGCGCACCGTTAAGTCGATGATCAAGTTCGGCGCGGCCGCGATTCATATCGAAGATCAGGTCGGTGCCAAACGCTGCGGCCATCGCCCTAATAAAGAGATCGTGTCTCAGCAGGAGATGGTCGATCGGATCAAGGCGGCTGTGGATGCCCGCACCGATGATAGCTTCGTCATCATGGCGCGCACCGATGCGCTGGCCGTAGAAGGCCTGAACTCAGCCTTGGACCGTGCTGCCGCCTGTGTTGAAGCCGGCGCCGATATGATTTTCCCAGAGGCGATTACTGAACTTGCGATGTACAAGACGTTTGCCGACCGAGTAAAAGCGCCCATCCTGGCCAATATCACTGAGTTTGGCGCCACACCGCTATTCACCACGCAAGAGTTGGCCTCGGTGGATGTCGGCCTGGTGCTATATCCGCTGTCGGCTTTCCGCGCCATGAACAAGGCGGCTGAAAACGTTTACATGGCCGTGCGCCGTGACGGCACGCAGAAGAATGTGATCGATACCATGCAAACGCGCATGGAGCTGTACGAGCGCATCAACTACCACGCCTTTGAGCAGAGCTTAGATGCGTTGTTCGCTGCCAAAAAATAGTTGCCCCACATAAGAACAACGACCCGACTGCACCGGATGAGGAGATATACGCGATGAGCGCGACCCCAGAAACCCCGAACCCAGGCTTTAAGCCGAAAAAATCTGTGGCCCTGAGTGGCACAGCGGCTGGCAACACCGCCTTGTGCACCGTTGGCCGCACCGGTAACGACCTGCACTACCGCGGTTATGACGTGCTCGACTTTGCCAATCGCTGTGAGTTTGAGGAAATCGCTCACCTGCTGGTGCATGGCAAGCTGCCTAACGTGGCAGAGCTTGCCGGCTACAAAGCCAAGCTCAAGGCCCTGCGTGGTCTGCCAGCGAGCCTCAAGGCCACCCTTGAGCATCTGCCGCCGTCGGCACACCCGATGGATGTGTTGCGTACCGCCGTGTCTGTGTTGGGCTGTGTGTCGCCGGAAAAGGACGACCATAACCACCCGGGGGCGCGTGATATCGCTGACAAGCTGATGGCCTCGCTGGGTTCTGCGCTGTTGTACTGGTACCACTTCAGCCACAACGGCAAGCGCATTGAGGTGCAAACCGACGATGACTCCATCGGCGGCCATTTTCTCCATCTTCTGCATGGCGAGAAGCCCCGTGAGTCGTGGGTGCGTGCCATGCACACCTCACTCAATCTTTACGCTGAACATGAATTTAATGCCTCCACCTTTGCCTCGCGGGTGATCGCCGGTACCGGCTCTGACATGTTTTCCTGCATCGCTGGCGGTATTGGCGCGTTGCGTGGACCTAAACATGGCGGCGCTAACGAAGTGGCATTCGAGATTCAGAAGCGCTACGACAACGCCGATGAAGCGGAAGCCGACATCCGCGCGCGGGTGGAGAAGAAAGAAGTGGTGATCGGTTTTGGTCACCCGGTTTATACCGTCAGCGACCCGCGTAACAAGGTGATCAAAGACGTTGCCCGCGAACTCTCGGTCGAGCAGGGCAATATGAAGATGTACGACATTGCCGAGCGTTTAGAGTCAACCATGTGGGAGATCAAAAAGATGTTCCCCAACTTGGATTGGTTCAGCGCCGTTAGCTACCACATGATGGGTGTGCCGACCGCCATGTTCACTCCGTTGTTCGTCATCGCCCGCACCTCAGGCTGGTCCAGCCACGTGATTGAGCAACGCATCGACGGCAAGATCATTCGTCCAAGCGCCAATTACGTCGGCCCGGAAGATGTGCCGTTCGTACCGCTCAAGGAGCGCCATTAATCGTGATTACTCTCAATAGCCTCTACCGCAAGCCACTGCCCGGCACCGTGCTGGATTACTTCGACACCCGCGAGGCCGTCGATGCCATCGCGCCGGGTGCCTATGCCAAGTTGCCCTACACCTCTCGCGTACTCGCTGAACAGTTAGTCCGCCGCTGCAGTCCGGCGATTTTGACCGAGTCGCTGAAGCAGCTTATTGAGCGTAAACGCGACCTGGATTTCCCTTGGTACCCAGCGCGAGTGGTCTGCCATGACATTCTCGGGCAAACCGCACTGGTTGATCTGGCCGGCTTGCGTGATGCGATCGCCGAGCAGGGCGGTGACCCGTCCAAGGTCAATCCGGTGGTGCCGACCCAGCTGATCGTTGATCACTCCTTGGCTGTGGAATACGCAGGCTTTGATCCGGAGGCATTTGAGAAAAACCGCGCGGTTGAGGAGCGCCGTAACGAGGATCGCTTCCACTTTATCGAGTGGACCAAAACCGCGTTCAAGAACGTCGACGTGATCCCGGCTGGCAACGGCATCATGCACCAGATCAACCTGGAGAAAATGAGCCCGGTGATTCAAGCGCGTGGCGGCGTGGCCTTCCCGGACACATGCGTTGGCACTGACAGTCATACCCCGCACGTGGATGCGCTTGGTGTCATCGCGGTGGGTGTTGGCGGCCTAGAAGCGGAAACAGTGATGCTTGGCCGCGCCTCAATGATGCGCCTGCCAGACATTGTCGGTGTCCACTTGGTTGGCAAGCGTCAACCGGGCATTACCGCCACCGACATCGTCCTGGCCCTGACTGAGTTTTTGCGTGCACAGCGCGTGGTCGGCGCTTGGGTTGAGTTCTTCGGTGAGGGTGCTAACAGCCTAACCATCGGTGACCGTGCAACCATCTCCAACATGTGCCCCGAATACGGTGCTACAGCCTCGATGTTCTACATCGACCAGCAAACCATCGACTACCTCAAACTCACTGGCCGTGAGCCAGAACAAGTGGCGCTGGTTGAGCACTATGCCAAGACCACCGGCCTGTGGGCTGATGCACTGGTCACCGCTGAATACGAGCGGGTGCTGAGCTTTGATCTGTCCAGCGTGGTGCGCAACATGGCCGGCCCGAGCAACCCGCATCGTCGCCTGCCGACCTCCGCTTTGCATGAGCGCGGCATTGCTGACGAGGCCATGTTGGCAGCCGGTAAAGTCGACGAGGCCGAGGGTCTGATGCCTGATGGCGCCGTAATCATCGCTGCGATCACCAGCTGCACCAACACCTCTAACCCGCGCAACGTAGTAGCCGCGGGCCTAGTGGCGAAGAAGGCTAACGAACTCGGCTTGCAGCGCAAGCCCTGGGTTAAAACCTCGTTTGCACCGGGCTCTAAGGTCGCCAAACTCTATCTGGAAGAGGCGGGCCTGTTGTCCGAGATGGAGCAGCTCGGTTTCGGCATCGTTGGCTACGCCTGCACCACATGTAACGGCATGTCCGGTGCGCTGGACCCAGCCATTCAGCAAGAAATTATCGACCGCGACCTGTATGCCACGGCTGTTCTGAGTGGTAACCGTAACTTCGATGGGCGTATTCACCCCTACGCCAAGCAAGCGTTCTTGGCTTCGCCGCCGCTGGTGGTAGCGTATGCCATCGCCGGCACAGTGCGCTTTGATATTGAGCAGGATGTGCTGGGCCTGGATAAGAGTGGCAACCCGGTCACGCTGAAAGACCTGTGGCCCAGCGATGAAGAAATCGACGCCATCGTCGCCTCCTGCGTTAAGCCGGAGCAGTTTCATCAGGTTTACATCCCGATGTTTGATTTAGGCACAGTGACCGAGTCTGAAAGCCCGCTGTACGACTGGCGCCCGATGTCGACCTATATCCGCCGTCCGCCTTACTGGGAAGGCGCGCTGGCCGGCGAGCGCACGCTCAAAGGCATGTTGCCGCTGGCGGTGCTGCCGGACAACATCACCACCGATCACCTGTCGCCTTCTAACGCCATCTTGCTGGATTCAGCGGCGGGCGAGTACCTGCACAAAATGGGCTTGCCGGAAGAGGACTTCAACTCTTACGCCACCCACCGCGGCGACCATTTGACGGCGCAGCGTGCGACCTTCGCCAACCCACAGCTGGTCAACGAAATGGCCGTGGTGGATGGCAAGGTGCAGAAGGGCTCGCTAACCCGCGTCGAGCCGGAAGGCAAAGTAATACGCATGTGGGAAGCCATCGAAACCTATATGGGCCGCAAGCAAAACCTGATCATCATCGCCGGTGCCGACTATGGCCAAGGCAGCTCGCGTGACTGGGCTGCCAAAGGACCGCGTCTGGCCGGTGTTGAGGTGATTGCCGCTGAAGGCTTTGAGCGCATTCACCGCACCAACCTGATCGGTATGGGCGTGCTGCCGCTGGAGTTCAAACCAGGCACTACGCGGCTGACCTTGGGCATCGACGGCACGGAGAGCTACGACGTGATTGGCACGCGCACACCGCGCGCCACCTTGACGCTAGTCATCAACCGTCGCAACGGCGAGCGTGTTGAGGTGCCGATGACGTGCCGTTTGGACAGCGACGAAGAAGTGCTGATTTACGAAGCTGGCGGCGTGCTGCAGCGTTTCGCCCAAGACTTCCTTGAGTCCACCAAGGGCTGATCTGCCACCGGGGCGGCAACGCCTTGGTCTTTCGTAGGGTGGGTCATGCTGTATCGATCCACCTTGACCGCGCGTGCGGTGGACGGGGAAAAACTGTCCACCCTACGGTTTCAAAGGCTAGGTAATCACTATGTCTCAGTTACCCCAGATCAAAATCCCCGCCACCTATATGCGTGGCGGCACCAGCAAGGGTGTGTTCTTCCGCTTGCAGGACTTGCCAGAGCGCTGTCAGGTGCCAGGCGCTGCGCGTGACGCGCTATTTATGCGCGTGATCGGCAGCCCTGACCCTTATGCCGCACAAATTGACGGCATGGGCGGTGCTACGTCATCAACATCCAAGTGCGTGATTGTGTCCAAGAGTAGCCAGCCGGATCACGACGTCGACTACCTCTATGGCCAGGTGTCGATTGATAAGGCTTTTGTCGATTGGAGCGGCAATTGCGGCAACCTGTCGACGGGTGCCGGTGCGTTCGCGATTCACGCAGGCTTGGTCGATCCATCGCGCATTCCTGAAAATGGCATGTGCGTGGTGCGTATCTGGCAGGCCAATATTCAGAAAACCATTATTGCTCACGTGCCAGTGGCCCACAGCCAGGTGCAGGAAACCGGTGAGTTCGAGTTGGACGGGGTGACCTTCCCAGCTGCTGAGATTGTGCTGGAATTTCTCGACCCCTCGGATGACGCAGAAGGGGGCAGTTCGATGTTCCCCACCGGTAACCTAGTCGATGAGCTGCATGTGCCAGGTGTTGGCACCTTTAAGGCCACCCTGATCAGCGCCGGCATCCCCACGGTGTTCGTTAATGCTGAAGATATTGGCTACAGCGGCACCGAACTGCGCGAGCAGATCAACGGTGACCCTGAGCAATTGGCGCGTTTGGAAAAAATTCGCGTAGCCGGCGCCCTGCGCATGGGCCTGATCAAAAACGCTGATGAGGCGCTCACCCGCCAACACACACCCAAAATCGCCTTTGTCTCTAAACCCAAGGACTATCAGGCATCCAGTGGCAAAACGGTGCAGGCCAATGAGGTCGATTTATTGGTGCGCGCGTTGTCGATGGGCAAGCTGCACCACGCCATGATGGGCACCTGTGCGGTGGCCATTGGCACAGCAGCGGCGATTCCCGGAACGCTAGTCAACGTGGCGGCAGGCGGCAGTGCACGTGAGACAGTAAGTTTTGGTCATCCGTCCGGTACCTTGCGCGTTGGCGCCCAAGCCGCTCTGGTTAATGACCAATGGACGGTGACAAAAGCCATTATGTCGCGCAGTGCGCGGATCCTGATGGAGGGCGCGGTGCGGGTGCCGGGCGATTGTTTCTAAGGCACATGCAGGGTGAGCGCCGCGATGATCATGGTGTGTAGGAAGGGCTTATTGATCAGCGGCGCGGCGCGGGGCCAATGCGCTTGCAAGTTGAAATGGTGCCCCGCGCTGCTGTTTCAGGCTACTTAAAGCGCCGCTCGACGCCTTTTTCCACCAATATTTTCGCGGAAATCTCTTCCACTGAAAAAGAAGTAGAGTTGATAAAATTAATGTTCTCGCGGCGGAACAGGTTTTCCACCTCGCGAACTTCAAACTCGCATTGGGCAAAACTGGCGTAACGGCTGTTGGGCTTACGCTCGTTACGAATGGCGGTCAGACGATCTGGATCGATAGTCAGGCCAAACAATTTGTCTTTGTGTTTTTTCAGAATATCGGGCAGCTGCAGGCGCTCCATATCGTCTTCGGTGAGGGGGTAGTTGGCCGCACGAATACCGTACTGCATGGCCATATACAGGCACGTTGGGGTTTTACCGCAGCGCGATACACCCACCAGAATCATGTCGGCTTTGTCGTAATAGTGAGTGCGCGCGCCATCGTCGTTATCTAGGGCGAAATTGACCGCCTCGATCCGCTCCATGTAGTTGGAGTTATGGCCAATGGAGTGCGATTTACCGACTGAGTAGGAGGAGTGCGACGTCAGTTCCTGCTCCAGTGGCGCGAGAAAGCTTGAGAAAATGTCGATCATAAAGCCATCAGATTGCGCCAAGATGTCGCGGATATCCTGGTTGACGATGGTGTCAAAGATGATCGGCCGAGCACCGTCTTTGTCTGCCGCGCTGTTGATTTGTTGTACCATGGCGCGGGCCTTTTCCACGCTGTCGATGTAAGGGCGCGTGAGTTTGGTGAAGCTGATGGTTTCAAACTGGGCCAGTAAGCTTTGGCCCAGGGTCTCAGCGGTTATGCCGGTGCCATCGGAGATGAAAAAAGCGGTTCGTTTCATTTGCGCCATGGGCCTTAAGCTGAGGACGAATCTTGGCTATCATAGGCCCGATTTTACAGGGCCGGTCAGGCCGGCATTGTTACTTATTTTCCAGGGTCAGGCCACAATCGCGCAGGCTACTTGCCGCCGAATGCTGCCGGTCCCTAACCAGCTTGTGCATGAGTTTGCGCGCAAACTCTGCACAAGCCCTGAGCTTTTCCAACACTTAAGTGGAGAGATCACCTTGGTAGAGTACGTAGTTTCCCTCGATAAGCTCGGCAATCACGATGTTGAGCACGTAGGGGGCAAGAACGCCTCCCTGGGCGAGATGATCAGCAACCTTGCCGGCGCCGGTGTTTCGGTGCCTAGCGGTTTTGCCACCACAGCCCAGGCTTACCGAGATTTTCTCGAGCAGAGTGGCCTAAACGCACAGATTCACGCAGCGTTGGACGCTCTGGATGTTGATGACGTCAATGCGCTAGCAAAAACTGGTGCGCAGATCCGTCAATGGATCATGGACGCCGAATTCCCTGAGCGCCTTAATCAGGAAATTCGCAGCGCTTTCGCTACCATGGCCAATGGTAATGACAACATGGCCGTCGCTGTGCGCTCTTCCGCCACCGCAGAAGACTTACCCGACGCCTCTTTTGCCGGCCAGCAGGAAACCTTCCTGAATATTCGTGGCGTCGAAAACGTTATTCGTGCAGCCAAGGAAGTGTTTGCCTCGCTGTTCAATGACCGAGCTATTTCGTACCGCGTGCACCAAGGCTTCGATCACAAATTGGTCGCCTTATCGGCCGGCGTGCAGCGTATGGTCCGCTCTGAAACCGGCACCGCTGGCGTGATGTTCACCCTCGACACTGAATCCGGCTTCCGCGACGTGGTGTTTATCACGGGCGCCTATGGCCTCGGCGAAACCGTGGTGCAGGGCGCAGTCAACCCAGACGAATTCTATGTGCACAAACAAACACTGGCAGCCGGTCGCCCGGCCATTTTGCGCCGCAACCTGGGCAGCAAAGCGATCAAGATGATTTACGGCGACGAAGCCAAGGCCGGTAAGTCGGTCAAGGTCGTCGATGTTGATCGCGCCGAGCGTGCACGTTTTTGCTTAAGCGATGCAGAGGTCAGTGAGTTGGCCAAGCAGGCCATGATCATTGAGCAGCACTACGGCCGGCCGATGGACATCGAATGGGCTAAGGACGGCGATGACGGCAAGCTGTATATCGTTCAGGCACGTCCGGAAACGGTGAAAAGCCGCACCAATATCAATGTGATGGAGCGCTACTTGCTCAAGGAAACCGGCACGGTGTTGGTTGAAGGCCGTGCAATTGGCCAGAAGATCGGTGCAGGTCGCGTGCGCGTCATTAATGATGTGTCCGAGATGGATAAAGTCCAGCCCGGTGACGTATTAGTCTCCGACATGACTGACCCGGATTGGGAGCCGGTGATGAAGCGCGCCAGCGCCATCGTCACCAACCGTGGTGGGCGTACTTGCCACGCTGCAATTATTGCCCGCGAGCTGGGTATCCCAGCAGTGGTGGGCTGTGGCAATGCCACTCATGTGCTGAAAGATGGCATGGGTGTGACGGTTTCCTGTGCTGAAGGCGATACCGGCTTTATCTTCGAAGGTGAGCTAGGTTTCGATATTCGCAAGAACTCGGTCGACGCCATGCCTGATCTGCCGTTCAAGATCATGATGAACGTGGGTAATCCGGATCGCGCTTTTGATTTCGCCCAGCTGCCCAACGCAGGCGTAGGTTTGGCTCGCCTGGAGTTCATCATCAACCGCATGATTGGCGTGCACCCTAAGGCGCTCTTGAACTTTGCCGGCCTACCGCCAGAGATCAAGGAAAGTGTTGAGAAGCGCATTGCTGGCTACGATGACCCGGTCAATTTTTATGTCGAGAAGCTGGTCGAAGGCATCAGCACCTTGGCCGCTGCATTTTGGCCAAAGAAAGTCATCGTGCGGTTATCGGACTTTAAGTCCAACGAATACGCTAACTTGATCGGTGGCAAGCTGTACGAGCCGGAAGAAGAGAACCCAATGCTGGGTTTCCGCGGCGCTTCGCGTTACATCAGCGAGTCCTTTCGCGATTGCTTCGAGCTGGAATGCCGGGCGATGAAGAAGGTGCGCAACGAGATGGGCCTGACTAACGTCGAGATCATGGTGCCGTTTGTGCGCACGCTTGGCGAAGCCAGTCAAGTGATCGACTTGCTGGCCAGCAATGGCCTGAAACGCGGTGAGAACGGGTTGCGCATCATCATGATGTGCGAGCTGCCGTCCAACGCGATTCTGGCTGAGGAGTTCCTTGAGTTCTTCGACGGCTTCTCGATCGGCTCCAACGATCTGACTCAACTCACGCTGGGCCTGGACCGTGATTCCGGTATCGTTGCGCACCTGTTTGATGAGCGTAATCCGGCGGTGAAGAAGCTGCTGAGCAATGCTATTCAAGCCTGTAATAAGGCCGGTAAATACATCGGCATCTGCGGTCAGGGCCCTTCGGATCACCCGGATCTGGCGCGCTGGTTGATGGAGCAGGGTATCGAAAGCGTATCGCTGAACCCAGATTCGGTGCTCGACACCTGGTTCTTCTTAGCCGAAGGCCAAGCCCCGGCCTGATAGCCCATCAGCGTGATGGTTAAGGGCAGGTTAAACCTGCCCTTTTTTGTGTTCAGCGCATTCATGTGTTTGACCCCTGTGGGGCTCGCACAAAACGCCTTCAGCAGTTTTGTGCTCTGCCATTCCCCGTGACGCTCTTATGGGGTGTATGCAGGGTGTGGATAATGGCTCCCGACAACTCGTTGCGATAGAGCGAAGATAGATGCAAAGCAGCAGTGTGCTTTTCCCCGTTGCCTTGATCAGCGCCGAACTGCGTGGCGATCTGAGTGAGGATATCTATCGCCTCAAGCCTGGTAACAGCCCTGACAAAAGCGTTGAGCTAGCCCTGACCCGCCTCGGTCGTGCGGGTTATGAGCACGAGCGCGGTGTGCCGCTGATGCTGATTCCCGGCAGCTTCTCCAATCGACGTTTCTGGTTCTCACCCAAAGGCATTGGCTTAGGGGCTTACTTGGCCCGCGCAGGCTTTGATGTGTGGATCGCCGAGATGCGTGGCCACGGGCTGTCACCGCGTAACCGCGACTACCAGCGCAATACCGTGAGCGATTATGTGCGTTATGACTTGCCCGCTATCGCTGATTTTGTCCACGAGCTAAACCCGCAGAAAGCCCACTGGTTGGGTCATTCCTTAGGTGGGATCATCCTTGCTGGGGCGCTCGGCGGGCGTTATCTGGATGAGGCAAAGATAGCGTCTAGCGTGTTGTTTGGCAGCCAAATAAGCCGTGTCTACTGGCCCCTTAAGATTCCGCCCGTGGAGTGGGGCAGTCGTTTTTTGCTCAAGCGCTTCTCGCTGTTGTCTGGCTCACGGCTTAAGCGTGGCCCAGAAGATGAGCCGATCAGCTTGGTGGTTGAAAGCCTGCGTTGGCACGGCCTGTTTGGCCGCTTTGGCGATGCGCAGGGCGACTGGTGGGCTGGGCTGGCGGAGGTGCGAGTGCCGGTTATGGCTGTCGCTGCGCTGGGTGATAAACAGGATCCGGCCTGGGCCTGTGAGAAATTACTCAAACAGTTCGGCTCGCCCCTGAGTGAATTTCTTTGCTTGGGCAAACAGCATGGCTTTAACAGCGACTTTGGGCATGTCGAAATGCTCATCAGCAAAGACGCGCAACGTGAGGTGTGGCCCTTGGTCGAGCAATGGCTGCGCAAAAGCCCACAGGTAGCGGCTGAACTGCACAGCCGTGTGCAAGAAGCACCTAAAATCGCTTGCGCTGAGTAAAACCGCGAGCGGTGTCACTTATTAACGATGTCACCTTTAAATACTGCGGCGCAGGGTCGTATACCGGCGTTAAGCATTGAGTCTGAGCTGGCCAGCTGCCGCGCGTTGTATGTCACCCTGTGCCAAGGTCTTGCGCGTTGATTTATGTAACAGGCTGGTTCGGATCGCCCGTTAAGCCCTCTCACATTACCTAAGGAGCTTTGCCATGCATTACATCACCCCTGATCTGTGCGACGCCTACCCGGAACTGATCCAGGTGGTTGAGCCAATGTTTAGCAACTTTGGTGGCCGCGACTCCTTTGGCGGCGAGATCGTCACTGTCAAATGCTTTGAGGACAACTCGTTGGTTAAAGAGCAGGTTGATCTGCCGGGTAAAGGCAAAGTGCTGGTGGTAGATGGTGGAGCCTCCATGCGGCGTGCGCTGTTGGGTGACATGCTCGCCGAGAAAGCGGCGAAGAACGGCTGGGAAGGCATTCTGGTGTATGGCTGCGTGCGTGATGTCGACGTGCTGGCGCAGACCGACTTGGGTATCCAGGCGCTGGCCAGTCACCCAATGAAAACCGATAAGCGTGGCATCGGCGACCTCAACGTAGCCGTGACCTTCGGTGGCGTGACTTTCCGCCCAGGTGAATTCATTTATGCCGACAATAATGGCGTGATCATTTCACCCTCTGCGCTGCAGATACCGGAGTAGGGCGCTTGCAAGAAACTGTCATGCACGAAACTGACAATGCGCAGTGGGGCTTGGTGCACGCCTTTGTTCTCAATGGCCTAGGCGGCGCCCGCAGTATTGCCCGGCAGGAGTTGCAAGGGCTGGTGCTGGGTGAGCAGGAAAGTCTTTGGCTGCATTGGGACCGTGGCCATCCGTATGCGCACACCTGGTTACGTACAGAAAGCGGCTTAAATGAATTTTGCTGCGACTTGCTGTTGGAAGAAAATACCCGTCCGCGCCTACTGGCGCTGCCTGAGCAGCAACTGCTGCTGTTCTTGCGCGGGCTGAACCTCAACCCGGGCGCTGAGCCTGAGGACATGGTTTCGGTGCGTATCTTTGCTGATACACAGCGGGCGATTTCTCTACGCTTGCGACCGCTGCGGGCCACTGAGGCGTTAATTGAAGACCTGCTGGCGGGTAAGGGGCCGAAAACCTCTGCTGAGTTGATCCTCAGCATGGCGCATTACTTGACCGATAAAGTCGAGCTGCTGGTCAGTCAAGTCTCTGAGCAAATTGATGACTTGGAGGAGCGTGCGGATGCTGAGGTCAGCCAGGCCCCCGATCACTCGAATTTGCTACAGATGCGTCGCCGTGCTGCCAGTCTGCGGCGCTTTTTGGCGCCGCAGCGGGATATTTATGCTCAGCTGACTGCCAGTGCCCAGGCCTGGTTTGTCGAGGCTGATGGCAGCTACTGGAACGAGTTGAATAATCGGTTAACTCGCTACCTAGAAGAGCTCGAGCTGAGTCGCGAGCGCGTTAGCTTACTGCTGGAAGCTGATAACCGCCGCATGGATGAACGGATGAACCGTACCCTGTATCGGTTCGGCATCATTACCGGGATTTTTCTGCCCATGAGTTTTCTGACCGGTTTGCTAGGCATCAATGTCGGCGGGATTCCGGGCTCCGAAAGCCCGTATGGTTTTTTGCTGGCCTGCACCCTGATGGCCGTGGTTGCCCTGGTGCAGTGGCTGCTTTTTCGCAGCTTACGCTGGATCTGATGTGACCTGCCCGGTGTTGCTCTCGTCTAGCCGACACATCCTCTGAGGTGCGCCATGCACGATCCATTTGAACAATCGCTGCGCGATTTACTAAAGTCACCTGCCTCGAGCCATGACGACGATGCTTGCCTGCATCGCGTGCTAAAAACCGCCAATCGTCAGGTGGGCGCCGGTGATTTGTTTGCATTGATGGGGCACTGGGCAGGTGCGCTGATGATCGCGCTGAACAAGGGTTCGGCACATATCGCGCCGGTATCACGCCGAAAATCTTCTGAAGCTCATTTAAATAAGGCTGACTAAGCATGGAATTTACTCAAGTTCTTGTGGACGCCATGGCCAGCGTATGGGCCCCAATTGCTGCCTTTATTCCGCGCCTGCTCGGCGCAATGGTGGTAGTGCTGCTGGGTTTTGTGGTGGCCAAGTTTCTCGACACACTGCTGTCCAAGCTGCTCGGCAAAATTGGCTTGGACCGCCTGATGGCGGGTACAGGCCTGACCAAGCTGTTGAGTCGTGCTGGAATTCAGGTGCCGGTGTCAACCCTGATCGGCAAGATCGTTTACTGGTTCGTATTGTTGATCTTCTTGGTTACGGCCGCCGAGTCCTTGGGCTTAGAGCGTGTTTCGGCCACGTTTGACATGCTGGCTTTGTACCTGCCGAAGGTGTTCGGAGCGGCCTTGGTGCTACTCGCCGGTATCCTGCTGGCGCAATTGGTCAGCGGCTTAGTGCGCGGTGCAGCGGAAGGCGTAGGGCTCGATTATGCAGGCGGCTTGGGTCGAGTAGCCCAAGGCCTGGTAATCATCATCAGCATCTCAGTGGCGATCGGGCAGCTTGAGGTTAAGACCGACCTGCTAAATAACGTCATCGCTATTGTGCTGATTTCGGTAGGTTTGGCTGTTGCCTTGGCGCTCGGCTTGGGCAGTCGGCATATCGCCAGTCAGATCCTCGCGGGCATTTATGTGCGTGAATTATTTGCGGTGGGGCAACAGGTGCAGGTGGGTTCGGTCGAAGGGCAGATTGAGGAGATTGGCACTGTGAAAACGACCCTGCTGACAGAAGCTGGCGAGCTGGTTTCCGTGGCCAACCGCACTTTGCTTGAACAGCAGGTAAGCAGCCGCTAAGGCTATTCCCTGTTATTGTATGCGGCCACTGCGCAGCCTGCTTTTCAGGCTGCGTTGGCCTATGTCCTGACTGTCGGCCTGACTTGTTTTGAATAAAGCCCATTCTGCCTCCCTGCGTTATGACCCCCGCGAACTCTCGGACGAAGAGCTGGTGGCGCGTGCCCATGACGAGTTATTCCACATAACCCGCGCCTACGAAGAGTTGATGCGTCGCTACCAGCGCACACTGTTCAATGTGTGCGCGCGTTATTTGGGCAATGACCGCGATGCCGATGATGTTTGCCAAGAAGTCATGCTCAAGGTGTTGTATGGCATTAAGAACTTTGAGGGCAAATCAAAGTTTAAAACCTGGCTGTACAGCATTACCTACAACGAATGTATTACCCAATACCGTAAAGAGCGGCGTAAACGTCGTCTTATTGATGCCTTAAGTTTGGACCCCCTCGAAGAGGCGTCTGAAGAAAAGGTAACAAAGCCCGAAGACAAAGGCGGCCTTGATCGGTGGTTAGTGCATGTCAATCCCATTGATCGAGAAATTCTGGTGCTACGTTTTGTCGCAGAGCTGGAGTTTCAGGAGATCGCTGACATCATGCACATGGGCTTAAGTGCGACAAAAATGCGCTACAAACGTGCTCTTGATCGCCTGCGTGATAAATTTTCAGACAGTACTGAAACTTACCTAGAGTAATGTGCTCTTAGTTAGCGACAATTCTGGTAGAATTGCCGGCTGAGTTGTCTTGCGTTTGTCAGACAACTTACTGACCACCAAGATAGGGAACATTAGTAATGAAATTGAAAAACACTTTAGGCGTTGTCATTGGCTCGTTGTTAGCCACATCTTCCCTCAGCGCTCTGGCGCAGGGTCAAGGCGCTGTCGAAGTGGAGGGTTTTGCCAAGAAGGAAATCTTCGACAGCGGCCGTGACTTCAAAAACAACGGTAACCTGTTCGGCGGTAGCATCGGCTACTACCTGACTGACGACGTTGAACTGCGTCTGGCCTACGACGAAGTGCACAACGCCCGTGGCGAAGATGGCCGCAACATCAAGGGCGCAAACACCGCTCTGGATGCTTTGTACCACTTCAACAATGCTGGCGACGCACTGCGTCCTTACGTCTCGGCTGGTTTTTCGGATCAGAGCATCGGTCAATCCGGTCGCAATGGCCGTAACGGTTCGACCTTCGCCAACATCGGCGGCGGCGCTAAGTACTACTTCACTGACAACTTCTATGCCCGTGCTGGCGTTGAAGCTCAGTACAACATCGACCAAGGTGACACCGAGTGGGCGCCAAGCGTCGGTATCGGCATGAACTTCGGTGGTGGCAGCAAGCCGGCTCCAGTTGTTATGGCTGCAGCTGAGCCAATGGCTGAGCCAGTCGCTGCTGCTGAAGAGCCAATGGAGCTGGTTCGCGTTGAGTTGGACGTTAAGTTCGACTTCGACAAATCCAGCGTCAAAGAAGAAAGCTATGGCGACATCAAGAACCTGGCTGACTTCATGAAGCAGTACCCACAAACCACCACTGTGGTTGAAGGTCACACTGACTCCAAAGGCACCGACGCCTACAACCAGAACCTGTCCGAGAGCCGTGCAAACGCCGTTCGTGACGTGCTGGTCAACCAGTATGGCGTAGACGCTGCTCGTGTTAACGCTGCAGGCTACGGCGAAGCTCGCCCGGTTGCTGATAACGCCACTGACTCCGGTCGTGCTGTTAACCGCCGTGTAGAAGCTGAAGTAGAAGCTCAGATCAAGCAGTAAGCGATCTGGCTGTATAAAAAACCCGGCTCCGGCCGGGTTTTTTATGCGTGTTATTTACGACTCTAATTGCGCGGCGCCGTTTAACAGTCGTCAGTTGATGGGCCTTTTGCGGAGGATTACCGCCTGCGGGCTAAGCAACTGCGTTAGGTACCAACGGCCGCAAGTTGCATGTCAACGTGGGCGGCGACTTCACCAATTACCAGAATAGCCGGGCTTTTCAATTGAAAATCCTGCGCGGCTTGTTGCATAGCCGCCAAGCTGCTGCGGCATTCGCGCTGCTCGGGTAGCGAGGCGTTTTCGATCATGGCCACTGGCATGTCGGCGCGCATACCGCCGGCCAGCAGGTTTTCGCGAATTTCCGGTAGCTTGGCCACGCCCATATAGACCACCAAGGTGGTGCCGCTCTGGGCCAGGGCTGACCAGTTCAGGCTGCTGTCGTCCTGAGTGTGCGCGGTCACCAACGTGACGCCGCGGGCAACCCCACGTAGGGTCAGGGGAATTCCACAATTGGTAGCACCTGCCAGGCCTGCGGTGATGCCGTTGACCATTTCCACGTCGATGCCGTGTTCACTCAGCCAGTCGGCTTCTTCACTGCCACGTCCGAAGATGCAGGGGTCGCCGCCTTTTAGGCGTACTACGCATTTTCCCTGTCGTGCATAACGCAGCATCAGACGATGAATAAATGCCTGTGGGGTGGAGCGGCAACCGCCGCGCTTGCCGACTGGCATGATCCGAGCGTTAGGGCAGTGCTCCAGCACTGCGGGATTAACCAAGTCATCAATCATGACGATGTCGGCCTGATGCAGGGCCTTTACTGCCTTTAGCGTCAGCAGATCGGGGTCACCTGGACCTGCGCCTACCAGCCACACTTTTGCGCTCATTCTGATCTCCTCAGGCAGTTGTTGCGGTGGACGCCACGTGCGCGACCAGCAGTCGTTTTATTTCCGGTACACAGGAGCCGCAGCGGGTGCCGCATTTGAGTTCTTGCTTGAGAGCAGTTAGGTCCAGGCCCTGAGCAATGCCTGCGCACACAGCGTCTTCACTGACGTTCAGGCAGTTGCACAGGGTTTTGCTGGAGCCTGTGCTGTAAACCGCGCCAGGTGGTGTCGACACAGGCGCGAGCAACCAGCGGCGTAAATCAGCATCCGCGCTACCGGTCTCCCACAGGCCTTTGAGCCAATTGCGCGCAGCGGTTTCGCCGGCCAAGCGGATGGCGGTGATGCGTCCATCTTCGATGCGCACGCGCTTACCCACCGCTTTGCGCGGGTCGTCATAGGCCAGTACCGGGCCCTCATGCAGGCCGAGCAGGCGATCAATCTGCGCGAGTAGTTCCGCCTCAGGCGCCACGGCGCAAGCGGCGCGAATCAGCAGAGCGGGGCGTTCACGTCCGGTTAACGTCAGGTTGGCATAGGCGAAGTCTTCGAACAGCGGACGCAGGGCCTGGAAGCGTGCTTGCACCTCGCCCTCGACCAGAGCGAAGAACGTCCATGGCAGCTCGACTTTTTCCACTTCGACGCCAGCATGTTTGAGCTCTGGTTGCTTTGACAGTGGATCGAATTCCGGTTGGGTCAGCACATTGGTGCCCAAGCCTTTAAGAAAACGATTGCCCCAATGCATCGGCAGGTAGGCCTGGCCGGAGCGTACCGAGTCATCGGCCTGCACCGGCACGATCAGGCTGCCACGCCTGCTGCGTACCTTGACCAGCTCGCCATTGAGCAGACGACGCCGACGCAGTTCGTCGGGGTGCATGCTCAGTAGGGCTTCCGGCGCGTGGCCGAACAACCGGGCAGCCGAGCCGGTGCGGCTCATGCCATGCCACTGGTCACGCAGTCGGCCGGTATTGAGGGTCAGCGAGTAGCGCGTATCGCGTTTTTCCTTGGGCGCGCGATAAGGGTCGGCATGAAACTGCGCGCGTCCGCTTGGGGTTGGAAATTGGCCATCGCTATACAAGCGCGCCGTTCCTTCAGTAGCGCCGGCCGGGAACGGCCATTGCTGCGGGCCTTGGTTATCAAGCAGCGCGTAGCTCAGCCCCGAGAGGTCGAGATCGCGATGGGTGGTCAGGTGTTTGTATTCTTCGAACAGTGCACTGGGACTGGCGAAGTCGAACAGGCTGGGCAGGCCGGGGCGGAGCAGTTTTTCTAAACGGCGGGCGAAATCTGTGGTGATCGCCCAGTCTGGCCGTGCCTCAAAAGGCGCGGACACGGCGCGGCGTACATGGCTGACGCGACGCTCGGAGTTGGTCACCGTACCTTCCTTTTCGCCCCAGCTGGCCGCGGGCAGCAGCAGGTCAGCGTAGTGGCAGGTCTCGGTGGTGAAGAAGGCTTCCTGCACCACCACGAATGGGCAGGTGGCGAGGGCTTCGTGCACTTTATTCTGGTCGGGCAGCGATTGCGCCGGGTTGGTACAGGCGATCCACAGGGCTTTGATCTTGCCAGCGTGTACCGCGTCGAACAGTTCGATGGCGGTTAATCCGCTGGTCTCCGGCAGGGCGTCGACGCCCCAGTACTGCGCGACTTCGGCGCGATGCAAAGGGTCGGCGGCATCGCGATGGCCCGGCAGCAGGTTAGACAGGCTGCCGGTTTCGCGACCGCCCATGGCGTTCGGCTGGCCGGTTAGGGAGAAGGGCCCGGCGCCAGGCTTGCCAATCTGTCCGGTGGCCAGGTGCAGGTTGATCAGCGCGCTGTTCTTGGCGCTGCCGCTGCTCGACTGGTTGAGGCCCATGCACCACAGCGAAAGAAAGCTCGGTGCGCTGCCGATCATCTGCGCGCAAACCTGCAAGGTTTCCTGGCTGATGCCGCACAGTTCGCTGACCATCTGTGGGTTGTAATCGCGCACCAAGGTTTTTAGAGCATCGAAACCCTCAGTGTGCGCCTCTATATAGGCGCGGTCGATCCAGCCTTCCCACAGCAGGATATGCAGGATGCCATGGAACAACGCGACGTCGCTGCCCGGCAGGATCGCCACGTGCAGGTCGGCCAGGTCGCAGGTGTCGGTACGCCGTGGATCGATCACGATGACCTTCATCTGCGGGCGCTTGGCCTTGGCTTCTTCCAGGCGGCGGAACAATACCGGGTGGGCAAAGGCCATGTTGGAGCCTGCGATCAGCACGCAGTCGCTTTGTTCGATGTCCTCATAGTTGCAGGGCGGTGCGTCGGCCCCAAGGCTGCGCTTGTAGCCAACGACTGCCGAACTCATGCACAGGCGCGAGTTGCTGTCGATATTGTTGGTACCGACCAGGGCGCGAGCCAGCTTGTTGAACGCGTAATAATCTTCGGTCAACAGCTGGCCCGAGATATAGAACGCCACGCTGTCCGGGCCGTGTTCGCGGATGGTCTCAGTGAACACATTAGCCGCATGATCCAAGGCGTTGTCCCAGCCCGTGCGCGCTCGGGCCAAGCCCTTGCCCAGACGCAGTTCGGGGTACTGGCCGCGAGCATCGAGATCGCCGGTCAGGTGCAATATCGCGCCTTTACTGCACAGCTTGCCAAAGTTGGCCGGGTGATCCGGATCACCCTTGACGTCGGTGATCGTCTCGCCGTCGTGTTCGATCAGCACGCCGCAGCCGACGCCGCAGTAGCAGCAGGTCGAGGCGGTGATGCGGATCTCAGCGGTTACAGACATGGCGTGTGATTCCCAGATGGCAGAGGGCGGGCGTCAGGCGCAAGCGGCTGTAGCGGCCGTGTTCAGCAGGGCCAGCAGTACGCGGCCGTTTTCCACCTTAGCCTCGTGCCGGTGGGCGCAGCCCTGGTCCGGGGCCACGACTTCGCCGCTGGCCAGCTCGATTTGCCAGTTGTGCAGCGGGCAAGCCACCCGCTTGCCGTAGATCAGACCCTGGGACAGCGGACCACCCTTGTGCGGGCAGCGATCGTCGAGGGCGAAGACCTGGTCGTCGGCAGTGCGAAAGATGGCGATATCGCCTTTGGGCCCGGCGACGATGCGGGCACCCAGCGGGTTGATTTCATTCAGGTCGCAGATATCCAGCCAGTTCATGCGTGCGTCTCCAGTTCCAGCAATGCGATGCGGTCGAATTCTTTCTTCAGCTGCGGTTTGGCCAGCTGTTCCTTCCAAGGGTCCTGCTCGAACGACAGCGAGAACAGCAGGCGCTCATGCAAGGCCTTGCGCTGCTCGGCGTTCTCCAGCACGCCTTTCTTGATATGTTCCATACCCACGCGCTGCATGTAGTGCACGGTGCGCTCAAGGTAGAAGGCTTCTTCGCGGTAGAGCTGGAGGAAGGCCAGGCTGTATTCCATGACGTCTTCGGCGGTCTTAACCTTGACGAAGAACTCGCCGGCCTCGGTCTTGATTCCGCCGTTGCCGCCGATATAAAGCTCCCAGCCGGAGTCGACGCCAATGATGCCGACGTCTTTGATGCCAGATTCGGCGCAGTTACGCGGGCAACCGGAGACCGCCAACTTGACCTTGTGCGGCGACCACATATTGAACAGTGCGTGCTCAAGGTCGATGCCCATCTGCGTCGAGTTTTGCGTACCAAAACGGCAGAATTCGCTGCCGACGCAGGTCTTCACGGTGCGGATGGATTTGCCGTAGGCGTGGCCGGACGGCATGTCGAGGTCCTTCCAGACGCCGGGCAGGTCCTCCTTCTTAATGCCTAGCAGGTCGATACGTTGACCGCCGGTAACCTTGACCATGGGCACGTTGTATTTGTCGGCGACATCGGCGATGCGGCGTAGCTCCGAGGCGTTGGTGACGCCGCCCCACATGCGCGGTATCACCGAATAGGTGCCGTCTTTCTGGATATTGGCGTGGGCGCGCTCGTTGATAAAGCGAGACTGCGGGTCGTCCTTGGCCTCGCCTGGCCAAGTGGAGATCAGGTAGTAGTTCAGCGCCGGGCGGCAGGTGGCGCAGCCGTTCGGCGTGCTCCAGTTGAGGAAGGTCATGGTTGCCGGGATGCTGATCAGGTGCTGTTCACGGATCGCCTTGCGGATCTGACCATGGTTGAGGTCGCTACAGCCGCAGATGGCTTTTTCGCTCTTGGGCTTCACGTCCGCAGCGCCGCCGACGGTATTGATCAGGATTTGCTCAACCAGGCCAGCGCAGGAGCCGCAGGAGCTGGCGGCCTTGGTCTGCTTTTTGACATCATCGACCGAGAACAGCCCGTGTTGCTGAATGGCTTTGACGATAGTGCCTTTACACACACCGTTGCAGCCGCACACTTCCATGTCATCGGGCATTGACATGGCCTTGTTCTGGCCTTGATGGCCGGTGTCGCCAATGGCGTTTTCGCCGATGCCGGCCGCACCAAACATCAGGTGATCGCGAATCTCGCTGACGTTGTGGTTTTCGCGGATCTGACGGAAGTACCAACCGCCGTCGGCGGTGTCGCCATAGAGGCAGGCACCAACCAGGACGTCGTCCTTGATCACCAGCTTCTTGTAGACGCCGCCGATGGGATCAGAAAGGGTGATGGTTTCGGTGCCTTCGGCGCCCATAAATTCACCGGCGGAGAACAGGTCGATGCCAGTGACTTTGAGTTTGGTCGAGGTGACCGAGCCCTGATAGCGGGCGAAGCCGAGTTGGGCGAGGTGATTGGCGCAAACCTTGGCCTGCTCGAACAGCGGTGCCACTAGGCCGTAGGCGATACCACGGTGGCTGGCGCATTCGCCGATGGCGTAGACCCGTGGATCGAAGGTTTGCAGGGTGTCGTTGACCAGGATGCCGCGGTTGCAGGCGATCCCGGATTGTTCCGCCAAATCACTGTTGGGGCGGATACCAGCGGCCATCACCACCAGGTCAGCGGGGATGACGTCACCGTCTTTAAACTTCACCGCGCAGACCCGGCCTTCGCCGTTGTCCAATAGTTCGGCGGTGAGCTTGGGCAGAAGGAACTTCAGGCCACGGTCTTCCAGCGATTGCTGCAGCAAGCGTCCGGCGGTGGCGTCGAGTTGGCGCTCCATCAACCAATCGCCGAGGTGCACTACGGTGACATCCATGCCGCGCAACTTAAGGCCGTTAGCCGCTTCCAGGCCCAGCAGGCCGCCGCCGATGACTACCGCATGCTTATGGGTCTTGGCAGTTTCCATCATCATCTGGGTATCGGCGATGTCGCGGTAACCGATCACCCCGACCAGGTCTTTGCCTGGAATTGGCAGGATAAACGGGTTGGAGCCGGTGGCGATAAGCAGGCGGTCGTATTCGGCCGATGTGCCGTCATCCGCAATGACCAGGCGCTTCTTGCGGTCGATGCTGACCACCTTACGGTTGAGCATCAACTGGATGTTGTTTTCGGCATACCAGTTGAGATCGTTGAGCACGATTTCCTCAAAGGTTTGCTCGCCGGCCAACACAGGGGAAAGCAGGATGCGGTTGTAGTTCGGGTGCGGTTCGGCACCGAACACCGTAATGTCATAGAGATCTGGGGCGAGCTTGAGCAGCTCTTCTAGGGTGCGTACACCCGCCATACCGTTGCCGACCATTACCAGCTTGAGCTTTTGCATGCTGGCTATCTCCTGAATAAAAAATCGCGTAGAAGGTGTCCAGAGCACTGTGTAAGGCTGCTCCGCGACGGCTCGAAGAAGGATTGCCCTAAACGGCAGGCCAAAAAAAAAGCGTCCCGCCAGTTACCTAGCGAGGACGCCTTTGTCCAAGATCCCGATCTACCGGGAAGTGCTGTCCTCTTCGTTGAGGGCTGCGCTTTATTAAATTGTAATTTTAATAATGCAGGGCTTGTGCCAACTTGTGATGTGCCGAGTTAAGCGGGACACAGCGCATGTTGCCGAGTATGAGCGCGCTGTTATGCACTTTTTGAAGACGCCCTGCGCTGCATTGGTGCGCGTTTATTGGGCCGGGTTAAGCCAGTTGACCTTGTTGAATTTTTCACTGAAGGCTGCAGGCATTTGCACCACCTTGCCCAGTGTGTAGTTGAAGAAAACAAAGCCGGATTTGGCCATGGCCACTAACGCGCCGTCAGCGGGGCGTGTGATGCGAAAGGTAATATCGCCGCCATAAGGGTTGAAATCCATTACGCCGACCTCGAACAGCAATTGATCGCGGGCATGCGCTTCCGCGCGGTAAGTGGTAGCGAGGTCGGTGACGATGATGCCAGTGCCGCCTTCTTGGGTTTCTTCGATGCCAAATTCAAACAGAAAGCGTGCCCGCGCTTCGGAAATCATTGAGATCATCGAATCGTTGCCGAGGTGGTTGGCGGCATTGATATCGGTCACCCGCACAGTCAGGTGGGTGGCGTAGCAGAACTGGTCTTCGGGAAATTCAAGGGTCAGGCGGGCCATGGACGATTCTCGTTCGGGCGTGAGGGGCGTGTGACGTGGTTGCGCTATTGTACGCGGCCAAACAGTGGCACGAGATGTCAGTTAGCGCGCGAATTAACGCCGTGTTTTTACCCTATGAGTTTGCAGCTGCCTCTAGGGCACGGAACGATACAGCTGCCGGGCTGACTGTATCTGTTCGGCACTCCCTCTGTTCTTACCAGGCAAAGTTACCGCTCAGCCAGGCCTGCAACTGGCTGAGTAGTTTTGGCGCTGTTTAGGCGGCCGGGCGCAGTTGCTTCTGGTAGAGGAACTCCAGCACGGCAGCGCGATACTCGTGGTAGCGCGTATCGTGGGCCAAAGCGATGCGTTCACGCGGGCGCTCCAGCGCCACCTCAAGAATCTCGCCAACACCGGCCGCCGGACCGTTGCTCATCATCACAATGCGGTCGGACAGCAGCACGGCTTCGTCGACATCGTGGGTGATCATGATCACCGTATTACCGAGGTCGGCATGAATCTCCATCAGCGAGTCCTGCAGATGGGCACGGGTCAGTGCATCAAGGGCGCCGAAAGGTTCGTCCATCAACAGTACTTTGGGCTGCATGGCCAGGGCGCGAGCGATGCCAATACGTTGTTTCATCCCCCCGGAGATTTCGCTGGGGCGTTTGTCCTTGGCATGCATCATGTGCACCAGGTGCAAGTTGTGCTCAATCCATTCACGCATTTCACGGCGTGTTTTTTTGCCCTGGAACACCTGGCGAACGGCCAATTCGACGTTCTGATAGCAGGTTAGCCAAGGCAGCAAGCTGTGGTTCTGGAACACCACAGCGCGCTCCGGCCCTGGTTCATTGACTTCGCGGCCATCGAGGATCACGCCACCCGTGGTGGCCTGATGAAGGCCCGCAACAATATTCAATACAGTAGATTTTCCGCAGCCGGAATGGCCGATCAAGGAGACAAATTCGCCCTTGTCGATTTTCAGATTTACGTTCTGCAGTGCGCAGTACAGACCCTTGTCGGTGGGGAAGCTGATGCCAACGCCGGTTAGTTCAAGGTGTGCATGGTTCATGTAAGGCTCCTGAGTGTGGCTTAGCGCAGGTCAGCGTTTTTGTCCCAGCTAACACGGCGCTGGAGCATAAGCATAAGGCGATCGAGAACGAAGCCGATCAGGCCGATGACAACCACCGCGACCATAATCCGACCCAGTGAGTTGGAACTGCCATTCTGAAACTCATCCCAGATAAACTTCCCCAGGCCTGGGTTTTGCGCGAGCATTTCCGCCGCGATCAACACCATCCAGCCAGTGGCGAGCGATAACCGCAGACCGGTGAATATCATCGGAATAGCGGCCGGTAAGACAATCCGGCGGACATGGCGCATCGGCGAGAGGCTCAGCACGCGGCTTACGTTCTGCAAGTCTTTGTCCAGGTTGGCGACCCCGACGGTGGTGTTGATCACCGTAGGCCACAAGCAGCACAACGCGACCGTGACCGCAGAGGTGACGAAGGATTTGGCGAACAACGGGTCGCTGCTGGTATAGACAGCGCTGACCACCATGGTCACCAGGGGTAACCAGGCCAGTGGTGATACCGGCTTAAAAATCTGGATCAACGGGTTGATCGCGTTATAAATGGGCTTGCTCAGGCCGCAGACAATCCCCAGCGGAATCGCCACCAGTGACGCTATAACGAAGCCTGTCATAACGGTGTACAGGCTGGTGAGTATCTGCTTGAAGAAGGTCGGCTTGCCTGTATAAGGACGAATGCTGACCTCGGCCTCAGGGTTTTTTGCAAGCTTATCGGCGTTTCGTTGTTCTTGGCGCTGGTAGAACGCATCGGCCTTTAGCTGTTCACGTTGGTGCTCCTTAACCAGGCCAACGAACTGAGTGGCCACCTGTGTTGGGCCGGGGAACTTGCCGAGGCTGGTGTTGATACTGCCGGCAGCAATCTGCCAGAACAGAAGAAACACCAGTACACCAATTATCGGCAGCAACAGGTTCGGCAACCAGCGTTCAAGGGCTATGCGCTTGGCAGATTTAAGGCTGTCTTGAATGGGTTGTTGTGCCGCAGCGGGATTGCTCATTGTCGTTTACTCGATACAGAGGGGGCGAATGGTTCGCCCCCTAAGGCAATGGCGAATTTAGAGCTCGGTATCGGCTTTCAGACCAATCGAGAACTGGTTGATGTAGGCGTTGGGCTTGCGTCCATCGTAGGTCAGGCCATCGATAAACTCATTGGTCGGCGCGCGAAAGCCCTCTTCGGCGGCTGGCGGGAAGTCCTCAGCTTTGGCTTTGCCTTCGGCAATCAGCTCATCAGCGGCACTGCGATACACCGCCGGCAGATACACCTGCTTGGCAATGTCGAAGTACCAGCTATCCGGCTTAACTTCGCCGATCTGGCCCCAACGCCGCATCTGCGTCAGGTACCAGATGGCGTCGGAGTAGAAGGGGTAGGTGGCGTTGTAGCGGAAGAACACGTTGAAGTCAGGTATGTCGCGAACATCACCTTTTTCATACTCAAAGGTGCCAGTCATCGAGTTGGCAATTACCTTGGCATCTGCGCCGACGTACTCAGGACGAGAAAGGATTTCTACGGCTTCTTTGCGGTTGGCATTGTTATTTTCATCCAGCCACATGCCGGCGCGGATAAGAGCCTTGATCAGGCGCTTGTGGGTTTCCGGGTTGGCGTCGGCCCAGCCTTTGGAAACGCCCAGTACTTTTTCCGGATTGTTCTTCCATATCTCGTAGTCGGTGATTACCGGCACGCCGATACCCTTGAACACAGCGGCCTGGTTCCAAGGCTCACCCACGCTATAACCATCGATGGTGCCAGCTTCGAGGGTAGCCGGCATTTGCGGGGGTGGTGTAACCGAAAGCAGGACGTCGGCATTCAGCGTGCCGGTAATGTCGCCTTTGGCCGGGGCATAGAAACCAGGGCTGATTCCACCTGCGGCGAGCCAGTAGCGCAGCTCATAGTTATGGGTGGAAACCGGGAAGACCATGCCTAGGTTGAAGGGCTTGCCTTTGGCCTTGTACTGCTCAATCACCGGCTTCAGGACATCGGCCTTGATTGGGTGCACCGGCTTGCCGTTTTCCATCGGCACATGCTTCTTCATTTCCTCCCACACGGCATTGGACATGGTGATGGCGTTGCCGTTGAGGTCCATGGAAAAGGCGGTGACGATGTCGGCCTTGGTGCCGAAGCCGATGGTGGCACCCAGAGGTTGGCCTGCAAGCATGTGAGCGCCGTCAAGCTCGCCGGTGATCACGCGGTCCAGTAGCACCTTCCAGTTGGCCTGCGCCTCCAAGGTTACGTAGAGGCCTTCTTCTTCGAAGAAGCCCTTTTCGTAAGCGATGGCCAGCGGTGCCATATCGGTTAGCTTAATAAAGCCGAGTTTGAGTTCGTCTTTTTCCAATTCGGCAGCCAGGCTCATCTGCAGGCTTAGCGGGTTGAGTAACAGGGCAGCGGCGCAGCTGAAGCCGGCCAAGGTTTTTTTCAGTAAGGAACGGCGAGTATTGAAATGACGCATGGTGATTCCTCAAGTCTCAGAAACGAAAAAAGACGTCAACGGTCAACGCTGCCAGCTTGAGCAGGTTGCCTTTGACGTCTTTGTCTATTCGTCCCGATCACCGCCGTTGGCGATCTGAAGACGGGTGTAAGGTCTACGAGTGTCTTAGCAAGGGGCTTGCCAGCTTTGTTAGATGCCACGCGTGCTATTGCATATAAGGTCCTAAGGAGACCTCTATAGATTCTCGAATAGCGGATTAAATTTGTTTAAATACAGAATGTTAGGATCAATATCTAATTATGTTTGTAGTTATTGAGTAAATAACTGAGCAGTTATTCAGCGCTTCCCAGCCAGCCCATTCAGGCACCATCACGAACCATAGTCGTGCAGCTAAGCGCTTGCTTGAACGCTTTTGGTTCGCTGGGATTAGGCGCGAGGGCAACGCTTCGCTGGCCGCCGCTTCGCCTCGCCTCATTTCGCTAACGTCTTCATCCACCTGCTGTGTGGGCGCATTGCTCGGTGCAGCGTTACTGCGCAGCGGGTCGGCGCTGCGCTTCTTCGGTGAACTCCTTAAGCCAACGCAGTACTTCAACTGCTTCCCAGCGCGTGGGGTCAAACATGGCATAGGCCAGGCCCTGGTAACCGACCACATCCAGCTGGCGGTGATACCCGGCACGCTGCAGTAAGGCTTCGATCTCCGCAAAGCAGGTGTTGAAGTGCACCCGGTTAAACGGCGTTTTGCCCTCGGTGACGATGCCTTCAAGCTGTAATTCATTGACGGTGACCCGGACTTTTTCCAGGGGCATGCGGTTTACGCTGTGTTTCAACTGCAGTACGTCGAGCATCTGGATACTCCTGGTAACGCCTTGTATGAGCCTGTATTCAGGCTTGCACGGTTGGCTGGATGACATGGCCAAGGGTAATCGAAAAATACTGTACAAATAAACAGTATTCGATAATAGTAAGCCCACAGTCTTATCCGATACCTGTTCGATCTCTCCCGCTGTGCGCCGCAAAGTCGACGGCGACAGGTACTGCAAAGGAGTCACTGACAATGCAACAGATGCTGATGACAATTGTGCTGTCGAGCCTCTTGGTCGGTTGCGCGCAACCGCAACGTGATCAACCTCGCGCCAATGGCTCTTACCTAGTGATTGAAAACGGCCAGGCGTGGGCCGTGTTGGTTGCCGATGGTAAGCGCGTGGAGGAGCAGGGTACGGTGGTGGACATGATCAAACTGCCCAGCGAAGGCCTGGCCGTGGCCGCCAGCTACGTGGTGGAAACGGCTAATTGCGGGCGTGTGCAATGGTTGAGTGAACGCTCCGATGCAGCCGACGGCATGACTAATCGGATGTCGCTGCACAGCGGCAACCAATTGGTCCAGAGCGGCTGTGTGATAACCGAGGGCCTTAGTCGGGTGTGGACGGTACTCGATTACTCCGGCTGAAATGTCAGAGAGCACCTCGCGGTGCCCTCTTTACGCTTACTCGCTGTCGACCTTGGCCTTGTTGGCTGGCAGCAGACCATCTGCGCGGAACATGGTTTTGATCCCGCGAAGGGCTTGGCGAATACGGTCTTGGTTTTCAATCAAGGCAAAACGCACATGGTCATCGCCGTAATCACCGAAGCCGATACCGGGCGATACGCAGACTTTGGCCTCCAGCAGCAGCTTCTTAGCGAAATCCAATGAGCCAAGCTGGGCGTACTGCTGAGGTATCTTGGCCCAGACGTACATCGAGGCTTTAGGGTTTTCGACCATCCAACCCAGCTCATGCAGGCCCTTAACCAGCACGTTGCGCCGCTGCCGGTATTGCTCGGCGATATCACGCACGCATTGCTGGTCACCTTCGAGGGCAGCAATCGCCGCCACCTGCAGCGGGGTGAAGGTGCCGTAGTCGTGGTAGCTCTTGATCCGCGCCAGAGCGTTGACCAGTTCCTTATTGCCCACCATAAAGCCGATGCGCCAACCGGCCATGTTGTAGCTTTTCGACAGGGTGAAAAACTCCACGGCGATGTCCTTGGCACCCGGAACCTGCATGATCGACGGGGCTTTCCAGCCGTCGTAAACAATGTCGGCGTAGGCCAGATCGTGAATGACCAGCACGTCATATTGTTTGGCCAGGGCCACTACGCGCTCGAAAAAATCCAGCTCTACGCACTGCGCGGTGGGGTTGGAGGGGAAACCGAGGATCATCATTTTCGGTTTAGGGATCGACTCTCGAATCGCCCGCTCCAACTCGGCGAAGAAGTCTACGCCGGGGATCAGTGGAACTGAACGCACCTGCGCCCCGGCGATTACTGCGCCGTATATATGAATCGGGTAGCTGGGGTTGGGTACCAGCACCGTATCGCCATGGTCTAGGGTGGCGAGCATCAGGTGGGCCAGGCCTTCCTTGGAGCCGATGGTGACAATGGCTTCGCTTTCCGGGTCAATCTCGACCGCGTAGCGGTCTTTGTACCAGCGAGAAATGGCGCGGCGCAGACGCGGAATACCGCGCGAAGTGGAGTAGCCATGGGTGTCTTCACGCTGGGCGACTTGCACCAGCTTCTCAACGATATGAGGCGGCGTAGGTCCGTCGGGGTTGCCCATGCTGAAGTCGATAATATCTTCGCCGCGGCGACGCGCGGCCATCTTCAGCTCGGCCGTGATGTTGAACACGTAAGGGGGGAGTCGATCGATGCGCGCAAAGCGGCGCGGCGCACGTGTGTCAGTCATGTCTATCTCGCAAACGTAAGCGCCCGGAACCGTCCGAGCGACGTTGGCCAGTGCACTGGCCAGATGGCGAAGATAAGCGGCGCGCCAGCCCTCTGTCTAGAGCAGTTGCCGGCAAATTTTGCAACACAGCTGCAAGAACGTGTGGTACCTGCAAGCCTCTTTAGCTGCCGAGCATGTCGTGCATGGCGATGATCTGTTCAGCGACGTGCGCCAGTTTCTGCTGGCGACTCATGGCTTGACGGCGCATCAAGGTGTAGGCCTGTTCCTCGTCGCAGCTTTTCATCTTCATCAACAAACCCTTGGCTAACTCAATGCGCTTTCGTTCGGCTAACTGTGCATCGCGCGCCTGCAACTGAGCGCGCAGTGCCTGGTCGCTTTCGAAGCGCGCCATGGCCACATCAAGGATCGGTTGCAGGCGTTGGACGTGAATACCCTCGACGATATAAGCGCTGACGCCGCTCTGGATCGCTTGGCGCATAACGCCTGGGTCGTGCTCGTCGGTGAACATCACAATTGGGCGCGGCTGGTCGCGGCTGACCAGCACCACCTGTTCCATCACATCGCGGCTGGGTGATTCGGTATCGATCAGAATCACATCAGGACGAACCGCCTCGACGCGCTCGGGCAAGTCGATGGTCAGGCCTGACTCATCAATCACCTCAAAGCCGGCCTCAATAAGTGCCGCTTTGAGGCGTCCAACTTTTTTGGGCGTGTCATTGATCAGCAGTATGCGCAGCATATTAGCGACTCTCCTGCTGGGCGCCGATCGGCGCATCAACCAGGGCGTGCAGGGCAAAGCTGCGGGCATAGCCGGCCGGATCGTTGCCGTCCCAAATCTGGCCACCGAGCAATTGGCTGCTGCGCATCTCGCTTGGTACGGCGATACCGAGGGACTCTGCAGCCTGGCGGTAGAGGTCGAGTTGCTGGACTTGGCGGGCGATGGTCAGGTAGTCCGGGTCTTCACGCAGCAGGCCCCAGCGGCGAAACTGGGTCATAAACCACATGCCATCAGACAGGTAGGGCTGATTGACTTCACCGCCTGCATGAAAACGTAGTGGGTGTGCGTCCTGCCAGGCATGGCCGAGACCGTCTTGGTACTGGCCGAGGAAGCGCGGTTGGATAGCCGAGAGCGGCGCGTCGACATACTCGCTGCCACTGAGCAGTTGAGCCGCACTGCGACGGTTTTCTTCACTCTCATCAATAAACCGACTGGCTTCCAGCACCGCCATGATCAAGGCGCGGGCGCTGTTAGGGCACTGCTCGGTAAATTGATGGGTGCAAGCCAAGACTTTTTCCGGGTGATCGGGCCATATCGCCTGGCTGGTGGTCAGGGTGCAACCCATTTGTTCATCCACCGCCTGGGCGCTCCAGGGCTCGCCAACACAGAAACCATCGATGCGCCGTGCCTTAAGGTGGGCAAGCATTTGCGGCGGCGGCACGACGACGCTGTCGACATCTGTCAGCGGGTGAATGCCTTGACTGGCCAGCCAGTAATTCAGCCACATAGCGTGCGTGCCGGTGGGGAAGGTCTGGGCGAATATTAATTTTGCGCCAGACTGGTGCGTGCGTTGCGCCAGTGCGCTAGCAGTGCTCACGCCGGCAGCTTGTAGCGCAGGCGATAGGTTAATGCTCTGGCCGTTCTGGTTAAGGCCCATGAGCACGGCCATATCAGTGGCTGGCGCACCGCAGAGGCCTAATTGCACACCGTAGACCAGCCCGTAGAGGCTATGAGCGGCGTCCAATTCGCCGCTCAGTAATTTGTCACGCAACGTGGCCCAGGAGGCCTGGCGTTGCAGGTTGAGGGTCAGCCCATGTTTCTCGGCAAAACCCTGAGTGGCAGCGACGATAACGGAGGCTGCGTCGGTGAGGGCCATAAAGCCGATATTCAGGACTGGCTTTTCCGGCGCAGCGCGGCGGCTGATGTCGTGCTCATTCATGGTGCTTTCCCTATGCCCAAAGCAAAAAGGTGCCGTGCCAAGCGCCGAAATTAGTCGGCGATCAGAACGACACCATTGTCTATTTAAGCCGTTTCCGCCTTTGGAAACACTCTATGCCTTAAGCCAAAGCAAGGCATATGCCATGTGCTTGGGAGGAGCCTGTGAGTCAAAAAACGAGAAGCCCCGCACAAGGCGGGGCTTCTCTTTACACGTGCAGCGCGATGCGTTGTTTCGTTAGGCTTGAACGACCGGGATGTTGGCGTTCGCAGCCGCTTCACGGAACTCGGCGATCTGGTCGAAACTCAGGTAGCGGTAAACGTCCGCTGCCATGGTGTCGATTTCTTTCGCGTAGACCATGTACTCCGCAACAGTCGGCAGTTTGCCAGTGATTGCTGCAACCGCCGCCAACTCGGCCGAAGCCAGGTAGACGTTGGCGCCATCACCCAGACGGTTGGGGAAGTTACGGGTTGAGGTGGATACCACGGTGGAGTTCGGCTCAACGCGCGCTTGGTTACCCATGCACAGCGAGCAACCTGGCATTTCCAAACGTGCGCCAGCTTTGCCGTAGATGCCGTAGTAGCCTTCTTCGGTCAGCTGATGCTGGTCCATCTTGGTCGGCGGCGAGAGCCACAGGCGGGTTGGCAGCGAACCTTCGACTTTTTCCAGCAGCTTGCCGGCTGCGCGGAAGTGGCCGATGTTGGTCATGCACGAACCGATGAACACTTCGTCGATCTTTTCGCCGGCAACGGTCGACAGCAGACGGGCATCGTCCGGGTCATTCGGTGCGCAGAGAACCGGCTCGTTGATGTCGGCCAGATCGATTTCGATGATCTCGGCGTACTCAGCGTCTTTGTCAGCGGTCATCAGCTTAGGCTCAGCCAACCACGCTTCCATCGCTTGAGCGCGGCGCTCCATGGTGCGCGCATCGCCGTAGCCTTCGCTGATCATCCAGCGCAGCAGGGTGATGTTCGAGCGCAGGTACTCGGCAATCGCCTTTTCTGGCATTTTAATGGTGCAGCCAGCAGCCGAACGCTCGGCAGAGGCGTCGGACAGCTCGAAGGCTTGCTCTACCGTCAGCTCTTCCAAGCCTTCGATCTCGAGGATGCGACCCGAGAAGGCATTGATCTTGCCTTTTTTCTCGACAGTCAGCAGGCCTTTCTGAATGGCCACATAAGGGATGGCATGTACCAGGTCACGCAGGGTGATGCCTGGTTGCAGCTTGCCTTTGAAGCGCACCAAAATGGACTCTGGCATGTCCAGCGGCATCACGCCGGTGGCTGCAGCGAACGCGACCAGGCCGGAACCGGCTGGGAACGAAATGCCCATCGGGAAACGGGTGTGCGAGTCACCACCGGTGCCGACAGTGTCCGGCAACAGCATGCGGTTCAGCCAGCTGTGGATGATGCCGTCGCCAGGACGCAAAGACACGCCGCCACGGGTGCGGATGAAGTCCGGCAGGGTGTGGTGGGTGGTCACGTCGATTGGCTTTGGGTACGCCGCGGTGTGGCAGAACGACTGCATGACCAGGTCAGCGGAGAAGCCCAGGCAAGCCAGGTCTTTCAGCTCGTCACGGGTCATCGGGCCAGTAGTGTCCTGGGAGCCGACGGTGGTCATCTTCGGTTCGCAGTAAGTGCCAGGGCGTACGCCTTGACCTTCCGCCAGACCGCAAGCCTTGCCAACCATCTTCTGCGCCAGAGTGAAGCCCTTGGTGCTGGCGGCCGGCGGCTCAGGCAGCTTGAACAGATCAGTTGGGCCAAGACCCAGTTCAGCGCGCGCTTTCTCGGTCAGACCGCGACCAATGATCAGCGGGATACGGCCGCCAGCGCGGACTTCGTCAAGCAGAACTGGCGTCTTCATTTCGAAGGTGGTCAGGACTTCGTCAGTGCCGTGCTTGCAAACTTTGCCGGCATGCGGGTACAGGTCGATTACGTCGCCCATGTGCATGTTCGACACGTCGAATTCGATTGGCAGAGCGCCCGCATCTTCCATGGTGTTGTAGAAAATGGGCGCAATTTTGCTGCCGAAGCAGAAACCACCAGCGCGCTTGTTCGGCACGTTAGGGATGTCGTCGCCGAAGAACCACAGCACCGAGTTGGTGGCGGATTTGCGCGAGGAGCCAGTACCGACCACGTCACCTACGTAAGCGATCGGGAAGCCTTCGCCACGCATGGTTTCGATTTGCTTCATCGGGCCGGTTACGCCTTGCTCGTCCGGCACGATGCCGTCGCGAGCCATTTTCAGCATGGCCAGGGCGTGCAGAGGGATGTCCGGGCGTGACCAAGCATCTGGTGCTGGGGACAGGTCGTCGGTGTTGGTTTCGCCGGTGACTTTGAAGACGCGCAGGCTGATTTTATCGGCCAGGGTTGGACGGTTTTTGAACCACTCGCCATCTGCCCAAGACTGCATGACACCTTTAGCGTGTGCGTTACCGTTCTTGGCTTTTTCAGCGACGTCGTGGAAGGCGTCGAACATCAGCAGGGTGTGCTTCAGTTGCTCGGCAGTCACGGCAGCCAGTGCGTTGTCATCAAGCAGCTCTACCAGCGTGGCGATGTTGTAACCGCCTTGCATGGTGCCCAGTAGCTCAACAGCGTGTTGTGCACTGATCAGCGGGGAGGTGGCTTCGCCTTTGGCAACGGCAGAGAGAAACCCGGCCTTTACATAGGCGGCTTCATCGACGCCCGGCGGCACGCGGTTGGTGATCAGGTCGAGCAGAACGGCATCTTCGCCGGCGGGTGGGGTTTTCAGCAGCTCGATCAGGCCTGCGGTTTGTTCGGCGTTCAGCGGCTGGGGCACGATACCCTGAGCGGCACGCTCTGCTACATGTTTGCGATAGGCTTCAAGCACAGTTATTACCCTCATCAGTGGTCCCATCGGCTAGTCCGGGACGCGATCTAGAAAACAGCGAGCCTTACGCTTCGTGGCTTTGGTGGCCGCTTAGCTGAGATTTTGCGGTTTTCTTGCAGAAGCTGTTTTCAAAGTTTTACGCCGGCAGGACGGGCTTGATGAGGGTCGGTGCTGACACTTGAAGGGTGGCTCAAGAGTCAGCACCCACATCGAACCTGCAGGATTGACTGTGCTCGTGACGCTTTGAAAACAGCTTCCAACGGACGTTGCTGCCCATAAAAGGCCGGTCGATTCTACTGGAAAGCATTGCTAAAGTTAAGCCGAAGGCCCTGCTTATATGGGGGTGATCTGCCTTAGACAAAGGGCTAAGATAGCTGCCCCTCACAAGCTCTCGTGCATCCGCTATGTCCAATCAGCGCATTAAAACTCCTTGTGTCGGCCTGTGCTCCACGGTTTACGGTGATTTGGTTTGCCGTGGCTGTAAACGTTTTCACCATGAGGTGATTAACTGGAATGGCTATAACGACGAAGAAAAACACGCCGTTTGGCTACGTCTAGAGGTGTTGCTTGTGCAGGTTATGGCCGCAAAACTCGATGTGTTTGATGCCGATCGCCTGCGCAGCCAGTTGGAACAGCGCAAAATCCGCTTTGTGCCGCAGCAGTCGCCTTACTGCTGGGCCTATCAGCTGATTGCCCGTGGTTCGCGTGTTATCACTCAGTTAAATGCCTACGGCGTGGTGGTGCTGCCAGAGTTTCGCGAGTGGAACCTGCCTGAGTTACGCGATGCGATTGATCGTGAGTTCTTTCTGCTGTCCGAGGCGCACTACGAGCGCTACATAGCGCCGCGTTTCTTGCTCGAAGGTCTTGAGGCCAGAGCGTGAATCCTCTTTCATCTCATGCGGGGTGTTTGATTTAACCGGCAAACACCGCAACGCAAGCGCGCAGCAAAATGCCACTGCACCTCACAGCCCGCAGTGTTGATCTTTTGTACTGAGCATTGATGAACTGTCGCTGAGGCGACAGCTTTTTTCTTCAGTCCGACAGCGTGACCCGGGCCAGTGCCGCTGGCCCAGCAAATTCGTTAGGCTTGCAACTATTCAGCGCCTGTTCTGCCAAAAGCGGCTTGGCGGTTGCAGTGGCTCCGCTCAAACGGCGGGGTGACGTTTCCCCGATCGACCGGGAAACCCTCGCACTTATTAACTTTCTGCCTGCGGTGTTCCCCCCTATGACGCGTTTGAAAGGCTCGGATCTCCTCGCCCTCGGTTTTATGACGTTTGCGCTGTTCCTCGGCGCCGGTAACATCATCTTTCCGCCCAGTGCTGGCCTAGCAGCGGGTGAAAACATTGGCCCAGCGGCGCTGGGCTTTTTGCTCACAGGCGTTGGTTTGCCGTTGCTGACCATTGTTGCCCTGGCTCGGGTCGGCGGCGGTATAGCGTTGCTAACGGCGCCGCTGGGTAAGCATGCAGGGGTTGTGTTCGCGGTCGCGGTCTACTTAGCCATCGGGCCGTTGTTCGCCACACCGCGAACGGCTGTGGTGTCGTTTGAGATGGGCGTTGCGCCTTTTAGCGGTAACAACAGCACCGCTTTGCTGCTCTACACCTTGGCTTATTTCGCGGCTGTGCTGTTCCTGTCCCTTAATCCCGGGCAACTGGTGGAGCGGATCGGTAAATACATCACCCCTGTGCTGTTGGCGGCATTGCTGGTATTAGGCGGTGCGGCCCTGTTGGTGCCTGCGGGTGAAATCGGCCAAGTGTCAGCTGAATACCAGAGCACGCCCTTCGTGCAGGGGTTCCTGCAGGGTTACCTGACCATGGATACCCTCGGCGCACTGGTGTTCGGTATCGTGATTGCGACCGCGATTCGTGACCATGGCGTGACGGATGGCAAGCTGATCACCCGCTATTCGGTGATGGCTGGGCTGATCGCTGCCGTGGGGTTGTCATTGGTTTATCTGACGCTGTTCTACCTTGGCGCAACCAGCCAAGGCATTGCGGGTGAAGCGCAGAATGGTGTGCAAGTGCTCACTGCCTATGTGCAACACACCTTCGGCACGGCGGGCAGTCTGCTACTGGCGGTGGTCATAACCTTGGCCTGCTTAACCACGGCCGTGGGATTACTGACCGCGTGCGGTGAGTTTTTCAGCAACTTGTTGCCGGTCTCTTACCGAACGGTAGTGATCACTTTCGGTCTGTTTAGCCTACTGGTGGCCAATCAGGGTCTGACTCAGCTGATTAGCTTTTCCATCCCGGTCTTGGTTGGCCTCTACCCGCTGGCGATCGTGCTGGTGGCGCTCAGCTTGCTGGATGATCTATGGCGCTCACCCGCGCGGGTATTCCGCCCAGTGATGGCGGTCACCCTGATTTTTGGTCTGGTTGATGGCATTGCTGCTGCCGGTGGTAAAGGCTTGATTCCGAGTTTCTTTAGCCAATTGCCCCTCGCGGACCAAAGCCTTGGCTGGTTGTTACCGGTGCTGGTGACCTTAGTGCTGGCTGTGGTGGTGGACCGTGCGCTAGGCGTAGCAAAACCCGCTGCAGCTTAAGTGTTGTTGCTGACAAAAAGGCCACTCACTGAGCGGCCTTTTTGTCAGTGCGGCGGTCGCCGCAGTGTGTATCTCTATCCGGCCAGTCGGTCGCCCCAGCACGTTGGTCATTGTCAACGCCAGCTAAGAACCGGCCAGCCGGCTTGTTGGGCGACCTGCAGCAGCGTTGGGTCGGGGTTAACCACATGGGGTTTTTCGACCACCTGCAGCAGCGGTAGATCGTTACGTGAATCGGAATAGAAATAAGCGCCGTCTAAGGTCTCGCCTTGTTCTTGCAGCCAATCCTGTAAGCGCGTGACCTTACCTTCGCGGTAAGTCAGCACGCCTTGGGTACGGCCGCTGTAGTGACCGTGCTGTTGTTCTAGGTCGATCGCCAGCACTTCCTCGATTTTCAGCCGCGCAGCCACCGCGCTGACTAAAAAATGTGCCGACGCTGAGATCACCAAAATGCGATCCCCAGCGGCGCGATGGTTGGCCAGGCAGCGAGTGGCGTCGCTGTAGAAAATCGGCTCTATCACATCCTCAACAAACGGCTCGACCACATGCGCGACTTCCTCAGCGGTGCGGCCTACCAGAGGCGATAAGGTAAACGCCATGTAGTCCTCCATGGCGAGGCTACCGGCGGCGTATTGATGCATCAGTTCTTGTTCGCGAGCGATAAAGCTCTCGCCATCAGCCCAACCGAGCTTGACCATTTCCGCGGTCCACAGGCTAGCGCAGTCACCGCCAATCAAGGTTTCGTCCAGGTCAAAAATTGCTAGGGCCATCAGGCCACCTCACAAATAGCGTTGTCTTCAATGTTCAGGTTAATGCGCTGACCACGGGCGTGCAGGTCCGCTGGGGAGCGATTAAGTACGTCCACCAGCAACTCGACGCCGCGCGCCTCAATGCGGTAACGAATGACGTTGCCGAGCAGGCTATGGCTGCGAATCTGGCCCTCAATGCTGCCTTGCATGCCAATTTGGATCGCCTCTGGACGAATGGCCACGCGGCTATTGATTGGCCGCAGCAGTAAACGGCTGGCGGCATTGGCATCAAGCAGGTTGTAGTTGCCGATAAAACCGGCGGCAAAGGCATCAGCAGGTGCGGTGTAGAGAGTTTCCGCGTCGCCGCTCTGGACGATTTTGCCGGCATTCATCAGGAAGATGCGGTCGCTCATGATCAGCGCCTCTTCTTGGTCATGGGTGACAAAAATAGTGGTCAGGCCCAGCTCCTGCTGAATGTTGCGAATCTGCTCGCGCAGGTGCTTGCGAATGCGTGCGTCCAGCGCTGACAGCGGCTCATCCAATAGCAGCAGGCGCGGGCGGGTGACCAGCGAGCGGGCTAGGGCTACGCGCTGACATTGACCACCGGACAACTGCTGCGGGTAGCGATTGGCGAAGTCGTTCAGCTCAACCAGTTCCAGCACTTGCTTAAGACGCTGCTCGGCTTCGCTGCCCTTGACCTTTTGCATGCGCAGGCCAAAGGCGACGTTCTGCTGCACGGTCATATTGGGGAACAGGGCATAGCTCTGGAACACCATGCCGATGCCGCGTTTTTGCGGGGCAACGGGCACCAGGTCCTCGCCGTCGAGAAGGATTTGCCCGCCATTCACCCCCGTCAACCCGGCGATGCAGCGCAGCAGGGTGGATTTGCCGCAGCCCGATGGGCCGAGCAGAGTGATGAACTCGCCCTTAGCGATTTCGCAGTTGATATCACTGAAAATCGGCGTGTCGCCGTAGCGTTTATGCAGGCCTTGAATACTCAGATAACTCATGACTTGTCCTTATTCAGGCGGTTGGCCGCCCAGGTCATCAGCAGCACGAACATAAAGTAGGAAATCACCAGGGCGCTGGTGAAGTGACCACTGTCGTTGCGCATGTTGTAGAGGTACACCTGCAGGGTTTCATAGCGGCTGCCGACCAGCAGGTTGGCAAACACGAACTCACCGAACAGGAAGCTGAACGAGAGGAACACCGAGACCATCAAGCCTTTACGCAGGTTGGGCAGCACCACCATAAAGGCTGCGCGCCAGGTGCTGGCACCGAGCAGGTGGGCGGCGTCCATCAGGTCGCGTAGGTTGATCGCTTGCAGGTTGTTGCTGATTGCCCGATACATAAACGGCAGGGCGATGGTGAAGTAACAACCAATCAGGATCCATGGCGTACCGAGGATCGGCAGCGGGCCGCCGGCAAACAGTTGCATCAGGCCCACCGACGAGACCACCGGCGGAATGGCGAACGGCAGCAAAATCAGCACATTCATCACCGCGTCGAGCTTGGGGAAGTGATAACTGACCACAAACAACAGCGGCAAAATCAAGACTAACGAAAGGGCCAATGCGGCAAAGCAGATCAGCAGCGAGCGGCCGAACGCAGATAAAAAGCGTGCATCGCTCCACAGCGCTAGGTACCACTTGAAGGTCAGCCCGCTGGGCAGAATGGTCGCCGACCAACTGGTAGAGAGTGAGTAGATAAGCGTGCCGAGCAGCGGCATGAGCAGAATCAACGTTAGGGTATACACCACCAGCTGATGAAACAGCGGTGAGCGTTTTTCAGCGTGGGACATGGTAGCTCCGGCGCAGCAGCCATTGGTGAACGATGGTGATCAGGGTCATCAACCCCACCAGAATCATTGCCAGAGCGCTGGCCATATTCGGGTCGAGAAAAATGTCGCCAGAGACCATGGCCGCAATCCGAATCGGCAAAATATTGAAGTTGCCGGTGGTCAGCGCATACACCGTGGCGTAAGCGCCCAAGGCATTGGCCAGAAGAATGACAAAGGTGCCGAGCAGTGCCGGGGTCAGCACGGGCAAGCCGATATGTCGCCAGAACTGCCAGTTGCTGGCACCGAGTAATTCAGCGGACTCGCGCCAGTCTTCGCGCAGTGCATCGAAAGCCGGGTAGAGCAGCAACACACCCAGGGGGATCTGGAAGTAGGTGTAAAGCACTATCAAACCGGTCTTGGAATAGAGGTTGAAGTCCTCTATCACGCCCATCTGTTTGAGCAGTATGGTCAGCGCGCCGTTAAAACCCAGCAGGATGACAAAGGCAAATGCCAGTGGTACACCAGAAAAGTTGCTGGTCATGTTGGAAAACGCCATGACGAAGTCGCGCAGCTTGCTGTCGACTTGGCGCAGCGAATAACTGCCGAGGATGGCAATGCTGATGCCGATCAAACTCGACCAGAACGCCACCTCCAAACTGTGGCGTATTGCCTGACGGTAAAAGGGCGAGGCAAAGGCTTCGGTGAAGTTGCCCACTCCCCAGCCGTTGGCGCTTTGCAGGCTATTGCTGGCCACCCACAACAGCGGTGCAATCTGGAAAGCGATAAAAAACAGGGCAAAGGGCAACAGGCACAGCAGCGCCAGCCATTTGCCGCGCAGAGCATGGATCATGCTAAAAGCTCCCGGCACACAGGCTTGTCGTGAGGCACACCGAGTAGCTCGCAAACTGTGCCGCACAACTCCAGCTGTTTAGGCTGGGCGTTGGCGTCGAGGCTGAAGGCGCTGCCGAGCACCAGCAACGGCACTTCGCGCTCTTCTGGTAAGAGTCCGTTATGCGAGCGGTCGTTGTTCATGCCGTGATCGGCCGTTACCAGAATCTGGTAACCCGCATCCAGCCAAGGTTGGATGTATTCGGCTAAATGCACGTCGGCCATGCGTGCGCTGTTACGGTATTGCGCGCTGTCGAGGCCATGTTTATGACCGGCATCGTCGATATTCATGGGATGCACCAGCAGCAGATTTGGCGAATGGCGCTGACGCAGGCTGTCAGCATCGGCAAACAGGTGCGAATCCGGGTAGTGGTCGGCGTAGTAAAAGTGGCCGTACTGAATCGGCAGCGCCGCATCGCTGGTATGGCGATCACGGGCGGCCTGGAAAGGGGAACGGTTATACAGCTCGCTGACCCAATGATAAGCCGCCGCCGCGGTAACCAGTCCGGCGTCGCGGGCATAATGGAACATGCTGCGCTGCGTCGAAAGGCGCGATACATCGTTATTGACGATGCCGCTGTCGATGGGTGTAACGCCCGTCAGAATGGCTTCATACAGCGGACGTGACAGGGCCGGGAGTTCACAGTCGAGCTTGTACAGTGCGGCGCGTCCGGCTTGGCAATAAGCCTGCAGATGCCCCAGCGCATGCTGAGCCACCTGATAGCTCAGGCCATCCAGAACGACGAGGATGACGTTGTGCGACATGGTTAAAAGCCTTAGCAATTGAATCGGCCCCAGAGGAATCTCTGGGGCCAGATGTATTAGTTCATGTTGATGATGACGTGCTCTTGCCACAAGCGCGGCAGGGCTTTTGAGGTGGCTTCCCAGGCAGCGGTATCCTTAACGGGCTGGACATTAGCGTATTGCTCTTGCGGCAACAGCTTGGCTTGGACCTCAGCCGGCATGTCGATGTGCTCCGCGCGGATCGGCCGGGCATTGCCTTTGGCCAGGTTGATCTGACCGGCATCGCTCAAGATGTACTCACGCGCCAGCTTGGCGGCGTTAGGGTTTTTCGCCCACTTGTTGATGATGGTGCTGTAGCCCGAGATAACCGAGCCGTCAGACGGGATCAGCACTTCGAAGCGCTCCGGGTCAATCTGGTCGCGGTAGCTCAGGCCATTGAAGTCCCAAACGATACCGACTTCGACTTCACCTTTTTCCAGGGTTTGAATAGTCGGGTTAGCCAGCGACAAACGGCCCTGTTTAGCCAGCTCGCCATAAAACTCCAACGCCGGTTTGACGTTGCTTTCATTGCCGCCCATGGCAATTGCAGCAGCCAGTACACCATTGACCGCTTGTGCCGCTGTGCTGACGTCGCCGGCAGACACTTTATAGGTGCCAGTTTTCAGGTCCGCCCAAGAACGCGGGATGTCCTTGACCAGTTGCTTGTTGACGATAAAAGCAATGGAGCCGGTGTAGGCGAGCATCCAGTGGCCGTCGGTGTCTTTAGCCCAGGCTGGAATCTGTTCCCAAGTGCTCGGTTTGAAGGCTTGCGTTACACCCTGCTGCACCGCGATGGGGCCAAAGGCAGCGCCGACGTCACCTATATCGGCGGTGGCGTTTTCTTTTTCAGCAGCGAACTTGGCAATCTCTTGGGCCGAGCTCATGTCCGTGTCCATATGCTTCAAGCCGTACAGCGTATTCAAATCGGCCCATGTATCCTTCCAGTTAGCCCAGCTGTCGGGCATGCCCACACTGTTCACCGCGCCTTCAGCGCGTGCGGCTTGTTCCAGTGCTTGCAAGTCCGTTTCAGCAGCCATGGCCGAGGTGGCCAAGGCGATGGCTGAGCCCATCAGTGAAGCCAGCAGCAGTTGTTTCATTGGAAGCTCCTTTGCGTTTGCGTTTGCGTTTGCGTTTGAAGTGCCTGCGGTGAAAAGTTCTGGTCTAGGTCAGCAAGACCCACGCCAATTTAGGCGAATTAAATGACAGTTTTATGTATGTGACCCTTTTTGAGCCTGAGCCACGGTTGCACACATTGCGGAGTCTCTAGCGTAGACCATGCTTAAGATCAGTTGAATAGTGCTTAAAGACTGAGTTTTATCAGCTTTTGCACCGCCTGTAAGAAAGTTGTCATAGCGTAGTCATCAAGACTGCTTAAACTTGAAACAAAATTTTTGGCACTGAACACACAGATAAACGTCTTTAAATGGGGTTGGACTAGTCCAAATTTGGAGGTCTTGATGCGCGATGAAGCGCCGCGGGCAGTCACGGCTATATGCCGGGCATTGGAAGAGCAGATCGAGCACGGCTTATTACTCGCCGGCAGCCAGTTGCCAGCAGAACGTAAGCTCAGCGAGGTATTTGATACCACGCGCATTACTCTGCGCGAGGCGTTGGGCCAGCTTGAGGCGCAAGGGTTGATCTATCGTGAGGAGCGTCGCGGTTGGTTTGTTTCGCCGCCGCGGGTGGCCTACAACCCATTGGTGCGCAGTCATTTTCACGCCATGGTCGGTGAGCAAGGCCGGATACCAGCCACCGAAGTGCTGAGCGCCAAGCTGATTCCAGCCAGTGCCGAGATCTGCCAGCTATTGGCGTTGCCGGCGCTGTCCAGCGTTTACCAGATTCGTCGTGCGCGGCGCATCGATGGACGGTTGGTGCTGTATGTCGAGCACTACCTCAACCCCAATTACTTTGCCGGCATTCTGGAGTTTGATCTGACGCGCTCGCTGACTGAGCTGTATGGCAGCGAGTACGGTATTTATTACGGTCGCGTCCGTTTCGACATGGTACCCACCGCCTTAAAGAGTGAAGCAGCGGCGGCTTTGAAAGTAGCAGTGGGCAGCCCTGCACTGCGGATTGTGCGTATCAACCGTGACCAGCATGGCCGCCTGATCGATTGCGATCTGGAGTTCTGGCGCCACGACGCCCTGCATGTCAGCGTCGAGGTACCAGAGTAGGGCGGGCTTAAGTCGCTGTTCGTAGGGTGGGTTGAGCGCAGCGATACCCACCAAGGCGTCAGCAGCTACAACTCGATGATGGCATGGCAACGTTGTAACCCGGATGCAATCCGCAACTATCGAGCGCTGCTCAAGCGGCTCCCAGATTGCATCCCGGCTACCTATTTAGCGGGTTTATGGCAGCTCGGCACTGGCAAAAAAAGCTGTTAGCACTTTCACCAAGTGGGCTAAGTCATGGCTGCCGGCCAGTTCGCGAATCGAGTGCATGGCGAAGGTTGGCAAGCCGATATCCACGGTGCGCACCCCCAGTTGGCTGGCGGTGATTGGGCCGATGGTTGAGCCGCAACCCATGTCGCTGCGGGTGACGAAACTCTGCACCGGCACCTCATTTTCCAGGCACAAGTGGCGGAAGAAGCCGGCACTTTCGCTGGTGGTGGCGTAGCGTTGGTTGCTGTTGATTTTGATCACTGGACCGGCGTTGAGTTTGGGGCCGTGATTTTCGTCGTGTTTGTCAGGGTAGTTGGGGTGCACGGCGTGGGCGTTGTCAGCCGAGACCAGCAGCGAGCGCTGGATGGTTCGCACGAAGGCATCTCCTTCGGGCAGCACACGGCGCAAGACTTGCTCCAGCATCGGGCCGTCGGCACCGCAGGCGGAACAGGAACCGACTTCTTCGTGATCGGTACAGATCAGCACGCAACTCTCGTCATCCGGCGCCGCCAGCAAGGCGAACAGGCCGGCATAGCAGGACAGCAAGTTGTCTAGTCGCGCGCCGGCGATAAAATCACCATTTAAGCCAATCACTGCCGCGCTCTGGGTGTCGTAGAAACTCAGCTCGTAATCCAGCACTGCGTCAGCACTAAAATCATGTTGGCGAGCCAGTTGGTCGGTGAGCAGGGCGCGGAAATCGGCTACATCAGTGCCAGTCAGTTGCGCCAGAATGGGCGGCAGTTCGTTCTGTGGGTTGATCGTCCAGCCTTGGTTGGCCTCACGGTTGAGGTGAATGGCCAGGTTGGGAATCACTGCGATGGGGCATTGGAAGTCGATCAGCTGGCTTTCCACCTTACCGTCACGGCGGTAGGTGACGCGGCCAGCCAAAGACAAGTCGCGATCAAACCACGGTGCCAGTAATGCACCGCCATACACCTCGACACCGAGCTGGAAAAAACCTTGGCGCTGCAGTTCTGGCTGCGGTTTAACCCGCAAGCACGGGCTGTCGGTGTGCGCGCCCACGAGTCGAATACCACCTTCGAGCGGCGCACGCTTACCGAGTTTGAAGGCGATGATCGAGGAGTCGTTGCGGGTCACGTAATAACGCCCGCCAGCTTGGGTGTGCCAGCTGTCACGTTCGTCTAGGTGTTGAAAGCCAGCCGCTTCGAGGCGCTGAGCCAGGCTTGCAGTGGCATGAAAGGGGGTGGGTGAGGCCCTGAGGAAATCGATCAGGCCTTGATTCAAATCGTCGCGCATAAGGCACTCCAGACGGCAATCGGACGAGTTTAGCGGATTTGGCCTGGGCTTTGGGCGGCCGCACTCAACAGATCAGCGCGGGATGCTGACCAGGCTGAGCACGTAGCCCTCGAACTCAGCGAACTGCCCTTGCAACTCGCTGCCAGCAGGCCACTCAGCATGCAGGTCAAGCAGCAAACGCATACTGACGCGATTGTCTGCGGCAACGCTCAAGAGTTCGGCGTCCTGAAAATAGAAGTGTTTGCGCACCGCCGGGTGGAGCGCCTTGAACAGGCTTTCCTTGAGTGAGAAGGTCAGGCTGATACGCGGCGCACGCTGTTCAATGGGCAAGCGCTCAAGGCGCAATAACTCGGCGGGGGTCAGGATTTCTTTCGCCAGGCGTTCTGCGCGGTTGGCCGGCATGATGCGCTCAACATCCAGGCCTAGGCCGAACCAATCTGAGCGATTGCCGACCACGGCAGCCGCCCAACCGCTGCCATGGGTGATGGAACCCAGTGTACCGTCTGGCCATTGGGGGGTTCGGTCTTCACCCATGCCGGGCGTAAGCGCAACGCCGCTGAGTTGCCGCAGGGCCTCGCGCGCGCACAAACGCCCGGCGAGGTATTCGCTCTGACGCTTGGCAATACCCTTGATCGGTTCGATTGCACAACGGCTGAAATCTTCATCATTCAAGCGCGCGGGGTCAAAGCGAGTGTTGATTAAACGCACTGCAGGCAAGGCGTGGGGTAAAGGCCAGTGCTCACTCAATGGGGCGCAGCAGGCAGGCAGGTAGTCTTTATTCATAGGCGCATTCTGCCGTCTGTGTGCGGCGGCGACCAGCCGCGTGCGTGCAGCCTTTGCCTGCATTGCTCTGAGCAATGAGTAGGGGGTCTTTGCGGTAGCTTTTTTTGGTTACGCCCCGCACATGCCTTGCTGCTAATTTTTGCTGAGGCGGGCCGATACTACTTATTTGCGCACCAGCAGACTGTCTGGTTTCAGTCGGCCATGGCATGCGCCAGCACCCCTCGATTGAGTCGATGTTCTATCAGGCGTTCGTTCTTTGCGGTGATGTGAGGTGTGTAGGTTACCGGCACAGCGGTCGCTGCATGTTAATCTGCCGAGATGGCCGAATTAGAGCCGTTCAGTGAGCTTGCCAATGTCTGTTGTTGCTTTATCTGCACACTTGATGCGCGGCACCGGCGCATACCGCCGGGCAACGTTTGCGTTGTTCTGCGCCGGCTTTGCCACCTTTGCTTTGCTGTATTGCGTGCAGCCATTGCTGCCGTTATTGGCCCAGCATTTTTCTGTTTCGGCGGCGGGCAGCAGTTTGGCCCTGTCACTGACGACCTTGAGCTTGGCACTTTGTTTGTTGGTGTCCGGCGCGCTGGCCGAAAGTTGGGGGCGAAAACCGGTTATGGCTGCTGCCTTGGGCTTGGCGTCGCTGTTGGGGATTGCCTGCGCACTGGTTGACAGTTGGCAGCATTTGCTCTGGCTGCGCGCCTTGCTCGGCCTGGCTCTGAGCGGGTTGCCAGCCTTGGCCATGGCCTATGTGGGCGAAGAGTTTGACCCCGCTGCGTTACCGGCAGCCATGGGCCTGTATATCGGCGGCACCGCGCTAGGCGGTTTGCTCGGGCGACTGTTGGCGGGCTTGCTCAGTGATCTGGGCGGTTGGCCGCTGGCATTGGCCGGCGTGGCCGGCATGGGCTTGCTGGCGTTGGGATTATTTATCGGGTTGCTGCCACCCTCACGTCATTTTCATGCGCAGTCGCTGTCGCTGCGCGGCCTGCTGAATAATTTCGCTGTGCACATGGCTAATAGCCAGTTGCGCCGTCTATTTTTGCTGGCGTTTTTGTTGATGGGCGGCTTTGTCGCCTTGTTCAACTACGTCGGCTTTCGCCTAGCGGCGGCACCGTTCAACTTGTCTTCTAGCCTGATCGGCCTGCTGTTTACGGTTTATCTGGTCGGTATTTTCAGCGCCGGCTGGGCGGGGCGACTGGTACCACGATTGGGTGCACGGCAGGTGATGCAGGCCAGTATTGGCATCATGCTGGTGGGCGTGGCGTTGTGTGCGACACCTTGGTTAAGTGCGGCAGTGGCGGGACTTGCCTTGTTTACCCTCGGCTTTTTTGCCGCGCATGCGGTCGCCAGTGGGCAAGTCGGGCAACGCGCAACAGTGGCCAAGGCGCAGGCTTCTGCGTTGTACCTGTGCGCTTACTACCTAGGCTCGAGTGTGATTGGTTACGCGGCAGGGTATATCTGGGAGCATGCCGGTTGGCTGCCAATGTTGGCGGTACTGGCGACGTTGTTTATCGCCGCCGGGATCAGCGCCCGCACATTGTGAGCCTTGGGCATAGGTTGTGCTGCCAGGCTTAAGCGCTGCGATAGCGATGATGTTGAGGCGATGGGTGTTATCACTGCGCGACGCGACCCATCTTCAGGACGAGCGTTTTAGTTTTGCTTATTCAGCGGCATCTCAATGGGTATTAGTACTTCATTGCGGCGCAAAAACCATGGCATAAACGGCGGGTTATAGCGGGCCCAGATGGGTTCGCCGACTGCGCGGAAGGCGTTTTTGGCTATCCAGGCGTCCAAATTAGCCTTGTTGCTGGCGTAGGCCTTTTCACTCCAAAAGCCTGAATAGCGCACGGCTGCCATATGCCGGGCGGGCACTTGGCGCAGCGTCACTTCCGGGTCTTTGGGGACCGGCAGGGTGTCCAGCGAATAACCCGCGGGCATCATAAAGCTCACTGCCCATTTGCCATTCACCTGCTGCTGGCCAACGGGTGAGGTCATGTCAATTTTTTCGCTTTCAGCTTCTTGGGCAACCGGGGCCGTCATGTCGATTTTCTGGCTGGAGGTGTTATTGCCGGAAATATAGTCAAACAGCCGGCTAAAGGCTTTGCTCCCCGCCTTGTCAAAATCTCCGTTCACCAGCGTTTCAGCGACGACATGGGGCTCATAGTTGCGGACCTCGAAGTTCTGCTCCTCAAGCACCACTGTGTATTGCGCTTCTTCAACTGCCATAGCGTTTCCAGCCCCGAGAATCGCGCCAAAAATGACTGCAGCCACCTGTTTTAGAGCTGTCATAAGCGTCCACCCTCAAATTACCCAACAATTAATAGTTAAAACCCGCTTGCCGTGTGTGCCAAGTGGCACCTGTTGCCGCCGGCTGTTGCGTGTGTCGTCGCGGCGTTTGGCCTAAGCGCTGCGTGCATATGCAGTCGGTTCAGCATTGGTTCAGCAAAGGTTCAGCGGCCGTTCAGGTTGGCGCAGGCAACATAGCAATACCTTAAGCAATAACGACTCAGCACTGGAGGCACGGCCTGAACCGCACACCGAGCAACCACCCCTTAATCCGTGTCGCGAACATAGCTGGCAGCCGGGTACCGATTTAGACCGACATTAACAGGCGCAATTCCATCGCCCTAACGGCGACCCAAATAGCCGCCGGCATGAGCAGATAAACAGCACTGGCCAGTATTGCCGGCAACACACGTGGACTGCACAGCGTTTCAGGCAGCTCAAACACACATATTACCAACCCTTACGAGTGAGAGAAAAACCATGAAAGCGATCAACTATATCGGTCTGTGCGCCCTTGCCTTGGCCGCCAACCAAGCCGCAGCCAACAGCGTTGTTGTTAACCAAGGCATTGCTCAAGAAGAAGTCTTGCAGGCGCAGCAAGCCTGGTGCGGTGCGCTGGTGAACATCAGCAACACCCACAAAAAAGAAGGCCAACGTGCGGCTAAAGATGTGGCTGAGCGAGTGATTGATGCCGCTTACGGTTATCAGATGGGTGCTGTGTTGTTCAAACCGACGCTCACTGTCGCCCCGCAAACCTTCCGCACCACCCGCGAAGGTGCCCTGTCTTACTTTGTCGGAGGTGATCCCGCTTTCCCGCAAGACAGCGGTTTCGCCTTGCAAGGCTGGAGTAAATGCGAGGTCGATAACGCCGCCGTGTTTATCGCTGGCGACAGTGCCACCACTATGGGCAAGGTGCACTTCACCGGTAAAGACGGCCAGGTGACCTCCGTAGACAAGACCTGGATGTTCGTCAAAGATGACGCCGGCCAACTGCGCATCGTTGCTCACCATTCATCGCTGGAATATCAGCCGTGATGCTTTGAGGCGAGCCAAACGTTGCGGGCACCTACTTGTCTGAAAACGGGTGCCAAAATTCGACCGGGCTGGCCCGGCCGTTGTATGACTGGAGACGCACGATGAAATTGCTGGTTGTGGAAGATGAAGCGCTGTTGCGGCACCACCTTTCAAGCCGGCTTGGTGAGCAAGGCCATGTCATTGATGCTGTTGCCACGGCGGAAGAGGCGTTGTACCGCGCCGCGCAATACAACCATGACCTGGCCGTGGTTGATCTTGGCCTGCCCGGCATGAGTGGCCTTGATCTGATTCGCCAACTGCGTAGCCAAGATAAACGCTTTCCCATCCTGATTCTGACCGCCCGCGGTAACTGGCAAGACAAGGTCGAAGGCCTGGCTGCCGGTGCCGATGATTACCTGGTTAAGCCCTTCCAATTTGAAGAGTTAGAGGCACGTCTTAATGCGTTGCTGCGCCGCGCTTCTGGCTTTACCCAGGCCAGCATTGCTGCTGGCCCGCTGGTGCTCGACCTGAATCGCAAACAAGCATTAATAGAAGGTCAGCCTCTGGCGTTGACGGCTTTTGAATACCGCATATTGGAATACCTTATGCGCCATCAACAGCAGGTCGTGGCCAAAGAACGGCTGAGCGAACAGCTCTACCCAGATGACGAAGAGCGCGACCCCAATGTGATTGAAGTGTTGGTGGGGCGACTGCGCCGCAAGCTTGAAGCGCAACTGGATTTCAAACCGATTGAAACCGTGCGCGGCCAAGGCTATTTGTTTACCGAGCGCTGCCGATGAGCGCCATTCAAGGTGCCACGCGGGCCAAAACCCTTCGCCGCACGTCACTGCGTTGGCGCCTGATGTTTTTTACTGCCGTATTAGCGGTGCTGTTTATGGTGGCGCTGCTGGCTGCTGTGCGCGGTGCCTTTCTCATCGCCCTTGAGAAATCTGTGGAGAAACGCTTGGCATCGGAAGCCGCCGCGCTGATCTCGGTTGCGCGTGTCGAGCAGGGTCAGTTGCTCATGCCTGCCGACCTGCCAGATGAAAAGCTCAATACCCTTACCGCTAAGCTGTTGGGGTTTATCTATGGCCGTAACGGCGTGCTGGTGTGGCAGTCCCGTTCTTCGCTGGACGAGAGCATCGATTACCGTCCGCAGTTCGACGGACTCGGTCAAGGGTTTGCGCGCATCGTTGATGGCGGTGGCAACGAATTTTTCGTTTACGAGATCGAAAGCCAACGACTGCGCGGGCAGAATGTGGCCTTCAGTGTTGTCATCATGCAGCCAGCCAGCGATTACCAAGCCATGTATCAAGGCTTTATGCAGCAGCTCTACCTGTGGTTGGGCGTAACCCTGCTGGTGCTGCTCGGTTTGCTCTGGTTCGGCCTGACGTGGGGTTTTCGTAGTTTGCGCGGCCTGAGTGCCGAACTCGATCAAGTAGAGGCAGGCACCCGCGCCAGCCTCAGCGAGCAACACCCCAGCGAACTGCTGCGCCTGACCGGCTCGCTCAACCGCCTGTTGGAAAGCGAGCGCCAGCAGCGCGAGCGTTATCGGCATTCCCTCGACGATCTGGCGCATAGCCTAAAAACTCCGCTGAGCGTGTTGCAAAGCGTCGCTGAAGTGATTGCCACCCAGGCGCAAAGCGGCGAGCACTCTCAGGTGCTGCAACAGCAAGTTGAGCGCATGAGCCAACAGATCAGCTATCAACTGCAGCGCGCCAGCCTGCGTAAAAGCGGCCTGGTGCGCCACAGCGTTGGCTTAAACGAGGTGCTCGACATGCTCTGCAATGCGCTGGATAAGGTCTATCGCGACAAAGAGGTAGACGTGCTGCGCGATTTTGCCCTTGAGCAGCACCTGCCAATGGAGCGCGGCGCGCTGCTGGAGCTGCTCGGTAATTTGCTTGAAAACGCTTACCGGCTGTGCCTGAGGCAAATTCGCGTCAGTGTCATCCGTCAAGGCCGCCTGCTCGAGCTGCGCGTAGAGGACGACGGTCCCGGCGTACCCGCCGACCAACGCGAACGCATCCTGCGCCGTGGTGAACGCCTGGACGCTCAGCATCCAGGGCAGGGCATCGGCACCGCAGTGGTTAAAGACATCCTCGACAGCTATGGCGGGGAACTGCTGCTGGAAGATTCAGCGCTGGGCGGTGCGTGCTTCAAGGTGCGTTTAAGTGATTGAGGCACCGGCCTTCAGTAACCAGAGTCTCTGAGGCCGCGCCGATTAAGCAAGGTGGGAGCGGTCAGCGTTGGTAAGGCCTCACATATCCCGGAACAGGTCGTTGGCATTGAGCAGGCTATAGGCGATTTCCGGGCGTTTTTCCAGAGCGCGGCGGATGGCCTTGGGGATGGCTTGGCGAGTTTTACGGCAAAGCCCAGGCTGCATTTCAATCTGGATACCGATGCCGCGCATGCTGCGCACTTCAGTTAGGCCAGGTGCGACGGTAATGCTTACGCCCAGCTGTTGATGGATGCGTTGCTGCATGTTCTCTAGATCAGCCAAGCTTTCAAGGTTTTCCAATCGTTCTAGCAGGCGCTTCTCTTCGGCGCGAGTGAGTAAGAGGATACGGGCGTCGCCACGAGCGTCGCAACGGGCGTCGTTACAGGTGCTGCTACCGGCTTTGTCTAACAGCTGCTCACGCCCGCAGTCGCAGGCGCCGGGAGGGCAGGGTTGGCGGATAAGGGGCGGATTAGTCATGGGGCGATCATAGCCATCTCAGCGGGCTTTTGCCCATGGGCTTAGGCTCTAGCCGCCAGCTTGAGTGGGCTTTAATGGCTGCCAGCAGTTTCTATTAGGCGCTATTTTGACGATTGGCTGCGGTGTACAAATGGCTTTATCGGTGCATAATCGCTTACCCAACTGCTTGCAGACCTTTTGGTTGTTATGCGCTCACTGAAAATTGCCCTGATCTGGATGCTAATGCTCGCCCTCCCGGCGCAGAGCATGGCGGCTATCAGCATGCAGTTATGCGCAGTTACGCAGTCCAGTGGTTCGGCGGCCCAGGTTGGTGCGCAAATGGCCGCGCATCATCCGGGCGCCATGCTTATGTCCGCGCCTGCCGGTGCCGATCGAGCTGTCCATCACGCCAGTAACGCCGACAGTTCGGATACGGGTGCGCCCACCGCAGATAACAGCCTGTGCAGCCTCTGCGCGTTCTGCGTCGGTGCAGTAACCCTCAGTTCGTTGATCAGCAGTGCTTCCCCGTTACACGCCATTGAGCCCTCGATGGCACGTCTGCATCAATTTGTCGGTTTTATCGCCGAAACCCCGGAAAGACCCCCCCGCCTGTTTCTCGCCTAAGCCAAACCATGCGTTGACGTGTCGGCCTTAATAAAAGCCGTTCTGCGTACTCCGCGTATTTAGCTCATAGCGGTCGCTCGCCTGTCATACGCAGGTAGCGCCGCTGCATGCGAGATGTTTCGATGAAGTGTTCTCTTTTTGCCCGTCAGCAGGCGCTAGCCTGTCTGGTGTTGCTACTTCCCATCAGCGCTTGGGCTGAATTGCCTGATCCGCTCGACAGCGCGGCTGCCACCACGGCCCTGGACTATCAATCGCCGCTCAAAACCTACCAAGGTTTTCGCGAGCAACCGCTGCAAAACTGGCGCGAGGCTAATGACTTGGTGGGTCGCATCGGTGGCTGGCGCACCTATGCCATGGAGCCCTGGGAGCAACCGGTCGACAGTGCGCCTGCGCCCTCTGCAATGCCGATGGGGGATAACCCACATGACCATCATTGAGGCGCGACCTATGACGCTCTTCTCACGCGCCAAGGGCGGCGTGCTCTTTGCACTGCTTGCGCTGCTCGGCGGTTGCGCCAGCTTTACCCCGGATGGCGGCTTCACGGCAGTGGAACAGGCTGGAGCGCAACTGGATAAACAGGTGGTGTGGGCGAAAACCCCAGAGCAACGTAGCCAGCTGGCCGAACGCGTCGCTGAGTTGTTGGCGCAGCCGCTGACGGTAGAGGCCGCCGTGCAGGTGGCCTTGCTGAATAACCGCAGTTTGCAGGCGAGTTTCGACGAGCTGGGCATCAGCGAGGCCGAACGGGTGCAGGCGGGGCGACTCCCTAACCCTGGTTTTTCCTTCGGCCGGCTGGAGAAAGGCACCGAGGTGGAATATGAACGCGGCCTGCATATCAACCTGGCGCGCCTGATTGCCATGCCGCTGACCTCCGGCATGGAGGCCAAGCGTTTCGAGCAGGTGCAACGGCAAACCAACCTAGCCCTGTTTGAATTGGCTACACAGACGCGTAAAGCCTGGTATGGCGCCGTAGCGGCGCAGGAAAGTTTGGGCTTTATGCGCCAAGTGATGGACTCCGCCGAGGCCGGTGCTGAACTGGCACGGCGCTTGGCCGCAGTTGGCAACTACAGCCTGCTGCAGCAGGCGCAGGAGCAGAGCTTTTACGCTGATGCCGGCTTGAACCTGATTCGCGCTGAACAAGCGCGGGTGCAGGCGCGTGAGCAACTGACGCGGTTACTGGGATTGTGGGGCGAGCAGATCGATTATCGCCTGCCTGAGCGTCTGCCCAAGTTGCCGGCTATGGCCGAGCAGTTGCCGGATATTGAGCGGCTGGCGATGCAGCAGCGTCTGGATATTCAGGCCGTACGCCTGGATGCTGAGCGCCTGGCCAGCAATCTGGGTTTGAGTAAAACCACGCGCTTTATCAACGTGCTGGAGCTGGGTGTAGTCAACAACCGCTCCAACGAGGAGCCGACCCAGCGCGGTTATGAGATCAGCGTCGAGTTGCCGTTGTTCGACTGGAGCGGGGCCAAGGTGGCCAAAGCCGAGGCGCAGTACCGGCAGATGCTCAATCGCGCGGCTGCCACGGCGGTCAATGCCCGCTCACAGGTGCGCGAGGCCTATTTGGGCTATCGCGCGGCCCATGACATCGCGCGGCATTACCGCGATGAGGTGATACCGCTGCGGGCGCGCATCGCCGAGGAGAACGTCCTGCAATACAACGGCATGTTTATCAGCACCTTTGATTTGCTGGCCGATGCGCGCAAGCAAATTCTCGCGGTGGACGGTTACCTGCAAGCGCAGCGTGACTTCTGGATAGCCAAGGCCGATTTGGATATGGCTCGCCTGGGGGCACCAAGCCTGTCAGCCAGTATGGCGACCACCACCGTTAGCGAAGAGCCCGCTGGGCACTGATCAAGGACACTTAGCCATGGTTTCACGACGTGATTTTTTCTTGGGTGCCAGCGCTATTACCGCTGCTGTCGCCACCTCTGCCGTTAGCCGGGTATCGCTGGCCGGCATTCCCGAGGCTGTGTCGCAAAGCAGCGCGGACACCATGCCGCCGTTGCAGCCGCAAAACGGTCGCCCCTATAACCCGGTGGTCACGCTAAACGGCTGGACACTGCCGTGGCGCATGAACAATGGCGTCAAGGAGTTCCACTTGGTTGCCGAGCCCGTGGTGCGCGAGCTGGCGCCTGGTTATAAGGCCCATCTGTGGGGCTACAACGGCCAGTCACCGGGGCCGACCATCGAGGTGGTGGAGGGCGACCGGGTGCGCATTTTCGTTACCAACAAGCTGCCCGAGCACACCAGCATTCACTGGCACGGCCAACGCTTGCCAAATGGCATGGACGGCGTCACGGGCCTGACCCAGCCAGCGATTCCGGTGGGCAAAACCTTTGTCTATGAGTTCGAGGCACGCCGCCCCGGCACCTTTATGTACCACCCCCATGCCGACGAAATGACGCAGATGGCCATGGGCATGATGGGCTTTTGGATCACCCATCCCAAGGCCCATCACCCGCTAATCAGCGAAGTGGATCGTGATTTTTGCTTCCTGCTTAACGCCTATGACATCGAGCCGGGGGCGTACACGCCGAAGATTATGACCATGCTTGATTTCAACCTGTGGACCTTCAACAGCCGCATTTTCCCCGGTATTGACCCGTTGGTGGTGCGGCATAACGACAAGGTGCGTATTCGCGTCGGCAACCTGACCATGACCAACCACCCCATCCACCTGCATGGCCACGAGTTTGAGGTGACCGGCACCGATGGTGGGCCGACACCTGTGGGTTCGCGTTGGCCGGAGGTCACCACCGACATCGCGGTGGGGCAAATGCGTCAAGTCGAGTTTCTTGCCGACGAGGAAGGCGATTGGGCGTTCCATTGCCACAAGAGCCACCACACCATGAATGCCATGGGCCATGACGTGCCGACGCTGGTGGGCGTCGATCACCGCGACATGACCCGTAAGATCGCCAAAATCATCCCGGATTACATGGTGATGGGCGAGCGCGGCATGGCAGACATGGCAGAAATGCAGATGCCGTTGCCGGCCAATACCGCGCCGATGATGACCGGCGACGGTCCCTTTGGCTCGGTGGAAATGGGCGGCATGTTTACCGTGCTCAAGGTGCGTAAGGACCAGCCGGCAGGCGATTACCGCAACCCTGGCTGGTTCCAACATCCGGCGGGCACGGTGGCCCACGAATGGACGGGTGAGCTGGCTAAACCGGCGCGCTCAAACGAGGCAGGCGGGCAGTCGATGCTGCTTAAGCAACCGATTACTGAGCCGGTCGAAGTGCAGGTACGAAAGCCTGGCGGGCATAACGGTCATTGATAAGAAATGTCTTTTTTGGAGAGGCTTTAGTCACGAACGTCGTGTGTGTCGTTGCGGCTAAAGTCCCTCCTTTGGGCGTTATTGAATTTGAGGAGATGGATCAATGAAACAGATACATGCTTTACCAATAGCCCTGCTCTGGTTTGGCCTGATGCTTAGCGGTCCAGCGCTGGCCCACAGTGAGCAACACGCCGCGCTGCACAGCGTGGCCGTAATCAAAGAGCAGAAGCCCTGGGGTATTGCCGGGGATCGTGAACAGATCAGCCGCACCATCGAGATCAGCATGAGCGACCAGATGCGTTTCAGTCCTGATCAGCTGGAGATTAAACAAGGCGAAACCATCCGTTTTATACACCGCAACCAAGGCAAGATGATGCATGAGTTCGTGCTCGGTACCCGAAAGGAGTTGGATGCGCACGCGGCCATGATGGCCAAGTTCCCCGGTATGCAACACGACGAGCCGTATATGGCCCACGTTGGGCCGGGGCAGGGCGGGGAGATTATCTGGACCTTTAATCAGGCTGGCGAATTTGATTTCGCCTGCCTGATTGCCGGGCATTACCAAGCCGGCATGGTCGGTAAAATTCGCGTGCAGGCTGAATAACGTTTTACCCAATCGAGAGGAAGCAAAATGAAAAAGCTATTAAATGCGATCGCTATGGTCGGTATGTTGAGCGCTGCAGCCTTCACCACTGTTCACGCAGCTGAAACAGCACCAAGCAGTACTGTGGCCATGAGCCAGGCCGAGGTGCGTAAAATCGATACAGCTAACCAGAAGATCACCCTGCGCCATGGCCCGTTAGCCAACTTGGGCATGCCGCCGATGACCATGGTGTTTAGCGTGCAGGATGCCGCTGAGCTCGAGGGGCTAAACGTGGGTGACAAGGTGCAATTTGTTGCGCAACAGCAGGGTAGTCAGTTTGTCGCAAGCGAATTGCAGGCCGTGCAGCCTTAGCGGATTAATCGGAGCCGTTATGCGGCCCCGATTACTTAATCAGGCTGCAGCGAAACGCTCGTTGAGGTAGGCAATGATCGCCTTGGACTCATACAGCCAGGTGCTCTGACCGTTTTCTTCGATGCGCAGGCACGGCACTTTAATCTTGCCGCCTTGCTGCTCCAAATCACTGCGTGCTTGGGCGTCGTTCTTCGCGTCGCGCAGGGTCACTGGCACATTGAGTGCGTGCAGCGCGCGGCGGGTTTTTACACAGAACGGGCAAGCATGGAATTGATACAGCGCCAGGTTGCTGGCGCTCTGCTCAACGGCAGCTTGTGCCTCGGGTGTACGTTTGAGCTTGGCCGGACGGCTGATCCAGTCGAGGAAGATAATCAACTGGCCGAGGCCGATGCGCAGTGCTTTGATAATCATGCTGAAGCAACCCTTGGGACGATAAATACGGGAGCGCAGCTTACCCGAGTTTTTTCACCTTGGCGTCGGTGCTGGTCTGGGTCTGCGCTCAACGGCATACTCCGCGCCTGATTGCTCAACCTCGGTGAGTGTGCGATGAAACCCGAAGACCTGCTGTTGCTGGTCACCCGCGAGATGCCCTTCGGCAAACACAAAGGCCGCTTATTGGCCGATTTACCGGGTAATTACCTTAATTGGTTCGCCCGCGAGGGCTTTCCTGACAGTGAAATTGGCCGGCTGCTGGCGCTGATGCAGGAGATTGACCATAACGGTTTGTCCGGCCTGCTCGACCCGCTGCGGACTAAACCGCGGGTGCCGTTCAAGGGTCAATAGAATGTTTTGCCGGCAATAAAAAACCGGCGCCAGGCCGGTTTCTTTTTTCGTAAACGTTGCTTAGTTATTCACCAGACTAAGTAACTCGCTACGTGTGGCCGCATTCTCACGAAACTCGCCGAGCATCACCGAGGTCACCATGGAGGAGTTCTGCTTCTCCACGCCGCGCATCATCATGCACATGTGTTGGGCCTCAATCACCACGGCGACGCCGAGTGCGCCGGTGACCTGCTGGACGGCTTGCGCAATCTGCCGGCTAAGGCCTTCCTGAATCTGCAGGCGGCGCGCATACATATCAACGATGCGCGCGACTTTGGACAGGCCGAGCACTTTGCCGTTGGGGATATAGGCGACGTGGGCCTTGCCGATAAAGGGCAACAGGTGATGCTCGCACAGTGAATACAACTCAATGTTTTTCACCAGCACCATTTCGCTGGCATCAGAACTGAACAGCGCATTGTTAGTGACGTCCTCAAGCGTTTGCTGGTAGCCCTTACACAGGTACTGCATGGCCTTGGCGGCGCGCTTGGGGGTGTCGAGCAGGCCTTCGCGGGAAACGTCTTCACCGAGCTTGGCAAGGATCGAGGTGTAATTTTTTTCGAGTGACATGGACACCCTCGTGGGTCTTTGCAGAGCGCGCAGGGTAGGGCGCAGAGGCAGGACTGGCAAGTACGCCAGCCCCGGGTGCAGCTACTTATTCGTCGCGGCCATCCATCATGGTGCGCTTGAGCAGCACGTAAACCGCGCCGGTGCCGCCGTGTTTGGCCAGGCATGAGGTAAAGCCGAGTACTTGTGGATGCTGACGCAGCCAGGTGTTGACATGGCTTTTGATCATCGGTTTGCGGCCATCCATGCGCACCGCTTTGCCATGGGTGATGCGCGCGCAGCGCACCTCTAGCTTGTTGGCCTCGGCGATAAATTCCCACAGGGTATCGCGGGCTTTCTCCACGTTCATGCCATGCAGGTCGAGGCTGCCCTCAAAGCTGATTTGCCCCAGTTTAAGTTTGCGCATCTGGCCTTCTTGCACACCATTAGCGGCCCAGTACAGGGGGTCTTCGGCGCCCACATCAATAACGAATTGATCAGACAGGCCATCGACTTTGATGCTGTCAACCCGCGCAGTGGCGGCCTGACGCAAGGTGGCCAGTTGGGCGCGGTTAGGTTTTGCCTTACCGGTGTCTGCACGGTCGTGCTTGATCGGTTTAACGCCTTGCAACTGGGCTTTAAACAGGGAAATGTCGTCGTCTTGCATTGAGGCCTCCGCTAGAGGCGCTAGTGTAACCAACCTAGCGGCCTTCGTGCGGGGCGGATCAGTCGCGCTTTTTCATCAGGTGCGGCGCCATGCTTAGGTCGCTGGAGAGACGTGAGCGGCGTCGGCAGCGACGCCAAAGCAGCACGCCGGTGCTCAGCAACACCAGGCCGATGATTATAAATACGCCGGCAGTGGTGGGTGATTCGTTGAGTGGGCTAAGCCCGGCCGGGCGGCCAAGCAGGGTCGCCATGCCAGCCATGCTCAGCAGCACGCCGAGTGTGGCCAACAGCGCTGCCAGCCCAGCCCCCAGGCGTAAGCGCCCGGTGCTGGCATTGCGTGGGCGCAAGCGGCGCGCGTCAAACCCGTCGGAGAGCTTCATGCCGAATTCCTCATGCCAAATTCCTCGGTGGCTATCGGCGGTATGACCGGTGTGTGCGGCTGGGGTTCAACTAAAGTGGCCAACGTGAGCCCGGGTTGCCAACCGTTAAGACGTTGCAGGCGCCGTTAGGTCAACGCGGCAGCGCGTGCAACCACTGCGGCAAAGTTGTCAGCCAACGCGATCATTTCCGCGCGGTGCATATCGGCGGCGCTGATCACGTGGCCATCTAGGGTTGGCAGGTCGCGGGTGGCGCAAGCGGCATCGACCACGGTGCAGCGGTAACCATAATCCTTGGTGGCGCGCACGGTGGTGCTGATGCTCGAATGGGTCATAAAGCCGCAGACGATCAGGTCTAAGTGCCCCAAGGACTGCAAGCGCTCGTGCAGGTCGGTGCCATTAAAGGCGTTGGGCATGCGTTTTTCGACGATGATTTCCCCCGGCAGTGGCGCCGCTTCAGGCAGATGCCTGCCGCGTGGGCCGCGTGGGTCGAGCAGGCCGTCGGGGATGCCCAAGTGTTTGACATGGACGATGGCGCTGCCCAGTTGGCGCGCGGTGGCCAGCAGTTGGGTGATTTCCTCCAGTGCGGCGTCCAGCCCCGGCAGGCGTAACACGCCGCTGCGGTATTCCTCTTGCGCATCGATGATCAGCAAGGTCGAGGTGCTCAAGCTGGCGGGGGCGTGGCCACGGCCGGTCAGGGCAAATAATGTTTGCGCGGTGGTCATGGCAGGGACTCCAAGCTGGCATGGGCAATACGGCCATTGTCCGCTTGTACTGCGCTGCTGTGAACCGCTGTGGGCGATGTTCTTTCGTGTGACCTCGACAGTCGGCGTCACTAAGGCTGGTGATTAACCGCAGGTTGGCCCTGCCTGAGCGCGAGCGCGTCGGACAGGCTGTTAGAATGACGAACTTTTTTCTGCGGAGAGCTACCGTGACCGACGTTACACACACTTACCCCACTCGCCTGCGCACCGTGCGTGACTATATTCGCTGGGCAGTCAGTCGGTTTCATGGCGAGGAACTGTTCTTTGGCCACGGCACTGACAATGCCTGGGACGAAGCGCGCCAGTTGGTGCTGGGTGCCCTGCACCTGCCGTATGAAATTGCCGACAGCTACCTCGATTGCCGCTTAGAAGACGACGAGCATGCGCACGTGCACGGCTTGCTTGCCCGGCGAATTGACGAGCGGGTGCCCACCGCCTACCTCTTGGGTGAAGCGTGGTTTTGCGGCCTGTCGTTTATCGTCGATGAGCGCGTGCTGGTTCCGCGCTCACCGATTAGCGAGCTGATTGAGCAGCACTTTGCGCCGTGGCTGGCCATGCAGCCTGCGCGCATACTTGACCTGTGCACCGGCTCGGGCTGCATCGGTATTGCCTGCGCTTATGAGTTCCCGGAGGCCGAGGTGGTGCTGGGTGACCTGTCTTATGAGGCGCTTGAGGTGGCTAATCAAAATATCGAGCGCCATGGTTTAGATGAGCGCGTTTACACCGTGCAGGGCGATGGCTTTGCCGGGTTGCCGGGGCAGCGCTTTGACTTAATCGTGTCTAACCCGCCGTATGTCGACGCCGAGGATTTCGCTGACATGCCGGCCGAGTACCAGCACGAACCGGAGTTGGGTCTGGCCTGCGGTGAGGATGGCTTGGACCTGGTGCGACGAATGCTGGCGGAGGCGGCCGACCACCTGACGGAGAAAGGTGTACTGATTGTTGAGGTCGGTAACAGCCAAGTGCATGTCGAAGCGTTGTACCCGGAAGTCGATTTCACCTGGCTGGAATTTCAGCGCGGCGGCCATGGCGTGTTCCTATTGGCCGCCGAGCAGTGCCGCGCGCATCAAACCTTGTTTCGCCAGCGCCTCTGAGACCGCTTAACGCAAGCTCAGGTGACGGCTAAGCAGGGCGCGTAACGCCGCCGGTTTAATCGGCTTGCTCAGGTAATCAAGGCCGGCAGCATGCACCTGAGCAATCAGCTCGGGGCGGCCGTCGGCGCTGATCACCACGCCAGGGAGAGGCTCACCCAAGCGCGTGCGCAGCCAAGCCATTAACTCGGTGCCGGTTTCGCCGTCATCCAAGTGATAGTCCACCAGTGCCAGTTGTGGCCGTACGTCTTCGCTGAGCAAGTGTTCGCACTCTAAGCGGTTACGTGCCGTCCACACTTGGCAGCCCCAACGTGACAACAGGCTGTGCATGCCCGTGAGGATGCTGTCTTCGTTATCCACGCAGAGCACTTGAATCCCGCCTAGCGGTTGGCCGTGGTGGTCCACTTGGGCGATAGGCGTGGCTACCTCGGCATGTTGCGCCAGTGGCACCGTGACGCTGAACACGCTGCCCTTACCTGGCCAGGAGCGCACCTGCAAGCTGTGTTCAAGTACCCGGCACAGCCCATCTGCAATCGCCAGGCCCAGGCCCAAGCCTTTTTCGGCGCGGGTTTGGTGGCTGTCGAGGCGTTTAAATTCTTCGAAAATAACCTTGCGTTTGTCGTCCGGTATACCCGGGCCACGGTCCCAAACCTCCAGTCGCAGGTGCAGGCCTTGACGGCGCACCCCCAACACCACACGACCCTTGGCATAACGAAAGGCATTGGTCAGGAAGTTCTGCAAGATACGTCGTAGCAGCTTGATGTCACTGTCGACGCGCAGATGACTGCCGCGTAAACGGAAATCTACGCCTTGTTCGGCGGCCAGTACCGTGAACTCCGCGCCTAGGGTGTCGAGCAGGTTGTTCAGCACAAACCCGTGGCGGTCCGGGGTGATGCGACCATTTTCTAGGCGCGAGATGTCCAGCAAGTCACTGATCAGGTCTTCAGCCGAACGCAATGAGCTGTCCAGGTGGCGAACCAGTTCGCGTGTGTCCTTCGGCAGGGCTTCATCTTGATGGGACAGGGCGGCAGAGAACAACCGCGCAGCGTTTAACGGTTGCATCAGGTCATGGCTGACGGCGGTAAGAAAGCGAGTCTTCGATTGGTTGGCGGCTTCGGCCACGCCCTTGGCCTCAGTCAGCGCCTGGTTCAGTTGGGACAACTCATGGGTGCGTTCGCTGACCCGTTGCTCCAGGCCTTCGTTGGCATCCTTGAGGGCGTGCTCCGCTTCGCGGAACGCGGTGATATCAGTAAAACTCATGACAAAACCGCCACCCGGCATCGGGTTGCCAATCAGTTCAATAAACTGGCCATTAGGGAACAACCGCTCGGAGGTGTGCGCGGTGCCTTGACGCATCCAATACAGGCGCTTGCTCACCTGCTCCTCAACATCGCCTGCACCGAGTAAGCCCCGTTCGGCGTTAAAGCGGATCAACTCCGCCACCGGTCGGCCGACATACACCTGGCCTTCGGGGTAGTTGAACAGTTCGATGTAGCGGTTGTTCCAGGCCACCAGGCGCAGCGACTGATCGACCACGCTTATGCCCTGGGTGATGTTCTCGATGGCCCCTTGCAGCAGCGCGCGGTTGAACTGCAGCACCTCTGAGGCTTCATCGACGATGCGCACCACATCTTCGACCTGCATCTCGCGGCCCTCGATGGCAGCCTTGACCACAGCGCGGGTCGAAGAGGCGCCGAGCACGCCGGCCAATAAACGTTCGGTGTGGGCGATCCAGTCACTGTTGGCGGTTTGGCTGGGGTCAAAGCCTTTACCCTGGCGATAGGCAAAGCGCATAAAACTCTGCCGCGCACGGTCTTCACCGACAAAGCGGTTAGCCAGCAGCAGCAGGTCGCCAACCTGCACCGCGAGCATGCTGCGGTTACTCGGTTTGTTGCCTAAGTCGTGGCCAATAAAGCGCCCGGCTTGCCAGTATTCGGCCACTCGCGCGCGGGAAAAATACGACACCGAGGCAAACAGCAAAAAATTACCGGCCAGCGACAGCACCACACCGCGGGTCAGCGGATCGACCTGAAAGCCCAGCGGCCCGTAAAGCAGCGTTTGGATGCCGGGCAACACGTCTATTGGCCAGCCAAAGCTGCGGGCAATCAACGGCATGACCAGGGTGTAGAACCAAATCAGCGCACCCAAAAATAGGCCAGCAAATACCCCTTGGCGGTTAGCTTGTTTCCAAACCAGCGCGCCAAACATGGCTGGGGCTAGCTGGCCGATGGCGGCGAAAGAGACTTGGCCAATGGTCGCTAAGCTGGCGTTGGAGCCGAGCAAGCGATAACACACGTAGGCCAGCAGCAGAATCACCACGATGCTGACTCGGCGCGCGGTGAGCATCCAGTGGCGGAAGGCTTCGAAGGGCCGCTCAGTGGTTTGCCGGCGCAGCAGCCAAGGCAGCAGCATGTCATTGGAAATCATCGTTGATAGCGCTACTGAGGCGACAATTACCATGCCCGTGGCCGCCGAAGCGCCGCCAATAAACGCCAGCAGGGCTAAGGCAGGGTGGGCTTCGGCCAGGGGTAGGCTGATCACGAATGAATCCGGGGTCACACCGGCCGGTAACAGCATTTGCCCAGCCAAGGCAATCGGCACCACAAACAATGCAGCCAAAATCAGGTAGGCGGGGAAGACCCAGCGCGCCAAGTTGAGGTCTTTAGGCTCGATGTTTTCCACCACCGTGACGTGAAACTGACGCGGCAAGCAGATGATGGCGATCATGGCCAGGCCGGTCTGAGTCATCATCGCCGGCCAGTTCACCGTTTGCGCCCAAAAATTATCCAGCGCAGGGCTGCTTTGGGCCTGGCTGAACACATCGCCAAAGCCGTTGTAGAGGCCATAGGTAACAAACACGCCGACGGCGAGAAACGCCAGCAGTTTGATCAGTGACTCAAACGCAATCGCCAACACCATGCCGCGGTGGTGTTCGGTGACATCCAAGTTGCGGGTGCCGAACAAGATGGTGAATAAGGCCAGGACCAATGACACGATCAACGCGGTGTCTTGCGCGCCGGGGCCATTAGCGCCTGCACCCGCGCCACTGAGCAGGTTGACGCCGAGCACGATGCCCTTGAGTTGCAGGGCGATATAGGGCAATACGCCGACCAAACAAACCAGCGCGACGACCACCGCTAACGCTTGGGATTTGCCATAGCGTGCGGCAATAAAGTCGGCGATTGAGGTGATGTTTTCCTTTTTGCTGATCATCACCATCTTCTGCAGCACCCAGGGTGCGAAGACCAAAATGATGATCGGCCCCAAGTAGATCGGCAAAAAAGACCAGAGCTGCTCGGCGGCTTGGCCAACTGCGCCAAAAAACGTCCAGCTGGTGCAGTACACCGCCAGCGACAGGCTATACACCCAAGCCCTTACCTTGGGCGGCATCGGCGTGGCACGGCGGTCACCATAGAAGGCGATGGCGAACAGGATGGCCATGTAGATCAACGCAACGGCGGCGATCAGCCCGCTGGACAGGGTCATGCATACTCCAAAAACAAACAAACAGGGCTGTTGGGCCAATGGCCGGCGCAGTGGCTGCGAGAGCCTAACGCGTCAGCGCCAAGACCAATAATTGCCAGTAGTCTCGCAGCAATGTGGCGGGGCGTCAGGTGCGACCAAGGTCGCACGCGTTCAACGCGCAAGGGGAGCGGCTGCATGACGCCATAATTGAAGCGTTTTGCATCCCGCATTGGCAAAACATTGTCCAAGTCCTTGCCGATTAGCGGGTAGCCATCCAGATCAATAGACCGGCCTGAAACACGCAAAAAGCCACTAAACAGGCGATGGTGAAGCGTAAACTGCCGTCTTCGCGTTTAAATACCTCGACGCGGTTTTCGAGTTTGCGCACTTTAACCTCAAACTCGCGCACGCTCTGATCCGCTTGCTGCAGCATGTTGGCGGCGTCGAGTAATTCAACGATCTGGACTTTTTCAGTGTGCCAATCACTGTGCAGCGAGCTGACCCGGGGCGCGCTGCACTGGGCCTTGATATTCAGTGGGTCGAGGTATTCAACCACCAGGCCTTGGGCCTGCAAGCAATGATCACGGCGGGCACGCGCTTCATCACTGAAGGCATCTTTGCTCGCCAGGGCGGTGGTTTCCACTTGATAGTGGGCGAAGTGCTGGCGCGCCCAGCCAATGCCTTGGGCCAACATAAAGCGGCCTAGGCCACGGTTTTCGGGTTGCACCAGCAGGCCTGTTTCAGGGCCGAAGCTGATCAGGCGCTGCGAGTGATTGGCCCACACCTCAAGAATGTTCTGCTCTTTGCGCACCAACTGGTTGGGCAGCTGTAACGTCAGGCGCAACAAGCTGTGATGCTTGCCCAGGCGCTCGACGCGGCCGAACTGGATAAAACGCAGCGGCCGTGCCCCGGTGTGGCGGTCGGTGGGCAAGGGCGCTAGGCGTAATAAACGGAAATGCTCAGGCGCAAGCTCAGCCCAAGGGTGGCTTTGTTCGACGACGGCCTGAGTAGCGGCGTCAGTTTCGGTTTGTGGCGCGGGGCTATCAGGCATAACGGCAATCCTGTTTGCGGCACGTAAAGGTAATTGTTATGGGTCTGTTATGCGTCGGCCCTGTGGCCTAAACGCAGATCGGGTGCGGCGCGGGGAGGCGCATTTACTCCGGTAAATCCAGCTTTCTAGTCGTGTTCTGCTGGCGATACGCTAAAAAGTGGCTTTGCACCCTCTGTTGTTGTCATTGCGCTTATCGGCCACCGGCCCGCTAACTGGAGGCTGGCATTTTGCCGCTGCGCTGGATAAACGTGACGATCTGCTCGCTTAAGCCATATGCCAACGGTAGTTGAGGGTTGTTATAGCTGGCCAGTTGCGCCGGTAAATCCAGCGCGCTGATGCGCAGCATATGGTTCATGCCGGGGATGATCACAAGTTCGGCATCCGGCTTGGCCACTTGTAATGCCTGAGCATCGGTGACGCTAACTTGAATGTCGTGGCTGCCTTGCACGATCAGCGCGGGAATTTTTAACTGTGCAAAGGCCTTGCTGGGTTCCTGTTGCAGCAGCGAGATCAAGTAAGGCTGCACGCTGGGACGAAACAGCACCTGCAATTGTGTGGGCACCTGCGGGCTTAGCTGCCCAGCCAGCAGGCGATCAAGCAGCCGGTTACTGTGCGCCAGCAAAGGCGGCGGCAGGCGCGCGGCCAGTTGTTCACGTAGCAGCTGGTCAATCGGCCGCGAACTGCCGGCAATCGATACCAGCGCATCGGCCTGAGCCTGTTTGGCTGCCAGGCTGGCAATCAGCGCGCCTTCGCTGTGACCAATCAGAATCAGCCGATTAAATGCAGGATCAGCCTTGAGCAATTGCGCCCAGGCCACCGCGTCGCTGACATAGCGGTCGACACTCAGGTCGCGCTCATCCGGTGTGGCGGCGCGGCTGGCGGCGACCCCGCGTTTGTCGTAGCGCAGGCTGGCGATGCCCTGTTTGGCCAGGCTTTGCGCTAAGCGTTTGAGGCTATCGTTTTGCCCGCCTTCGGGGTTGTTGCCGTCGCGATCAGTGGGGCCGGAGCCGGCAATCAGCAAAACCACAGGCATTGGTGTCGTTACATTGGGTTTCAGTAATGTGCCGTACAGCACGCCTTGGGCGGTTTGCAGGCGCATCGACTGTTGCACGCTGCTATGTGAGTGAGGCGCTGCTTGAGCCAGGGTGGGGAGCAGGCAAAAAGTCATTAGAAGCGCTCGCAACATGGAAAACATCTGCCAAAGAGGGGGACTGTTGGACGTTTATACGTGCTGAAGGTTCGAGGATGAACTGTGCGAACGCCACGGGTATACTCGCCGCCACTACTTAAATGGGGTTTGGCGCGGGTTAGCGCGGCCCTGCGCTGATTTTCGCGGAGCGTTTTGCACATGTCCGGCAATACCTACGGCAAGCTGTTTACTGTCACCACCGCTGGCGAAAGCCATGGCCCGGCGTTGGTCGCTATTGTTGATGGCTGCCCGCCGGGGTTGGAAATCAGCCTTGAAGACCTGCAGCGTGACCTTGATCGGCGTAAGCCGGGCACCAGTCGTCACACCACGCAGCGCCAGGAAGACGATGAGGTGGAAATCCTCGCTGGGGTGTTCGAAGGCAAAACCACCGGTTGCTCAATTGGTCTGCTGATTCGCAACACCGACCAGAAGTCCAAGGACTACTCGGCGATCAAGGATTCCTTCCGCCCGGCCCACGCCGATTACACCTATCACCACAAATACGGTATCCGTGATTACCGTGGCGGTGGTCGCAGCTCGGCGCGCGAAACCGCTATGCGTGTGGCGGCCGGCGCCATCGCCAAGAAGTACTTGGCCACCCAAGGCATCGTCATTCGTGGCTACATGAGCCAGCTCGGCCCGATCGAAATCCCGTTCAAAAGCTGGGACAGCGTCGAAGACAATGCATTTTTCTGCCCCGACCCCGACAAAGTGCCGGAGCTGGAAGCCTATATGGACCAACTGCGCCGTGATCAGGACTCGGTTGGAGCGAAGATTACGGTGGTCGCTGAAGGTGTCATGCCGGGGTTGGGCGAGCCGGTATTTGACCGTTTAGACGCTGACCTGGCCCACGCGTTGATGAGCATCAACGCCGTTAAGGGTGTGGAAATCGGTGCAGGGTTTGCCTGCGTGGCGCAGCGCGGCACCGAGCACCGCGATGAGATGACGCCTGAGGGCTTTTTGTCGAATAACGCCGGCGGCATTCTCGGCGGCCTCTCCAGCGGTCAGCCGATTGTTGCTCACTTGGCGCTTAAGCCAACGTCGAGCATCACCACGCCGGGCCGCTCCATTGATGTGCATGGCAACGCGGTGGATATCATCACCAAAGGTCGTCACGACCCGTGCGTGGGCATCCGTGCGACACCTATTGCGGAAGCGATGATGGCCATCGTGCTGATGGATCACCTGCTGCGCCACCGCGGGCAAAATGCTGATGTGCAGGTCAGCACGCCGGTACTGCCGCAGCTGTGACCAGCCGTGCGGGTGTACTGGCACGGCCTCACGTTTCGGCTCCAGGTTTATGCACGCCATGACCCCGGGGTTGCCTTACTGGCGTCTCTCCGGGTTCTACTTTTTCTACTTCTCGCTGCTCGGCGCCACGGCGCCGTTTCTGGCGCTGTATTTCGATCACCTGGGTTTTTCCGCGGCGCGCATTGGCGAGTTGATCGCCATTCCCATGCTGATGCGCTGTATCGCGCCAAATATCTGGGGTTGGTTGGGTGATTACAGCGGCAGGCGGCTGGCCATCGTGCGTTTTGGTGCGCTGTGCACGCTGCTGTGTTTTGCCGGCATCTTTATCAGCCAGAGTTACGCCTGGCTGGCGTTGATCATGGCCTTGCACGCGTTTTTCTGGCACGCGGTGCTGCCGCAGTTTGAGGTCATCACCTTTGCCCACCTCAAAGACAAAGCTGAGCGCTATAGCCAAATCCGCCTATGGGGCAGCATCGGTTTTATTGTCGCAGTGGTGGGGCTGGGTGAGTTGTTTGAGGTTCTCAGCCTAGACGCTTACCCCTGGGCGTTGATTCTGATCATGGCAGGCATCGTGCTGAGCAGTTGGTGGGTACCCAATGCGCAGCCGCACATGCGGCCTAATACCGAGGACCATGGCGGGTTTTTAAAGCAAGTGCGCCGGCCGGGGATTATGGCGTTCTACCTCAGCGTCGGCTTGATGCAACTGAGCAATGGCCCGTATTACACCTTCCTCAGTTTGCACCTTGAGGCGCTGGGCTATTCGCGCGGGATGATCGGCCAGTTATGGGCGCTGGGCGTGTTGGCGGAAATTGTGCTGTTTATGCTGATGGCCCGCTTGCTGGCCCGCTATTCACTGCGCACGGTGCTGCTGGCGAGTTTTTTGATTACCGCGCTGCGCTGGTTGTTGCTGGGTAACTTGGCCGACCATTTGCCCGTGCTGTTGTTCGCCCAGTTGATGCACGCTGCAACCTTTGGTGCCTTCCACGCCGCAGCCATGCATTTTGTGCAGCGCAGTTTTGCTGACCGGCAGCAGGGCCAGGGCCAAGCGCTTTATGCGGCGTTAGCGGGCGTAGGTGGGGCCATGGGTGCACTGTATTCTGGCTACAGCTGGCACAGCCTCGGCGCGGCCTGGACCTTTGCCATCGCCAGCTTGATTGCGCTGTTAGCGGCGGCGATCACCGCTCGTTACATGGGTGATGAGCGGCCACAGTCCTTATTTAAATAGACCTTACGAGAGCCCTGCCGATGAGCTGCCTGACCGTTTACCACCAGTCTTCGCCTGAGCATCCAAACAAGTTGCTGAGCCATGTCGAAGACATTGCCAGCACCTTAGCCGCGATCAACGTGCAATTCAGCCAAGTGCCGGTGCAACAGCCCGTTATCGCCGGTACTGCCAGCGCTGAGTTGATCACCGCGAATGGTGTGCAGATTGAGCAGTTGAAGGCGTTGTATGGCCATGCCAGTGTCGAGATTATCAGCCTGTGCGATGAGCGCGGCGAGGGCAGCGAACTGGCCCGTGACCTGCGTCAAGAACAAGCCTGCCAGCCGGCTCAGGTGCATTATTACCTGGCCGGCCGTGGCCTGCTGGCGCTGCACAGCGGTGATTATGTCTACAGCCTGTTATGCGAGAAGAATGATTTGCTGCTGCTGCCTGCGGGTATTGCGCACTGGTTCGATGCTGGCGCACACCCACGCGTTGCCGTGTTGCGTTTGTTTGACGCGCCGCAGGTGCCAGCATTTACCAGTGTTGCAGATGATTTTGCGGCGTCTTTTACGGGGCTGGATGATTGCTGATTAGGCCCACGCTGAACTCTTTGGGCCTGCGTCTATCCTAGCTAAGCGAAACCATCGCATAGGAGCGACAACGTATGGGTTCAATGTTTAACGGTTTACTGGGGCTGGTGATTCTGGCACTGGACATCTGGGCGATCCTCAGCGTCATCAAAAGTAACGCTACAACCGGCATCAAAGTCTTGTGGATACTGCTGATCGTCTTACTGCCGGTGATCGGCCTGATCATTTGGGCGCTGATGGGCCCGCGCGGCACGGTCAAGTTCTAATGCTGTGGCGGTCGGGTGCGTATCTGTTGGCGTTATGCCTGCTGAGCGGTGCCACTCAGGCCGAGGATCAGCAAGCCTGGACGGCGCTGCGTGAAGGCCGCGCCGTTTTGCTGATGCGCCACGCCACCGCGCCCGGCAACGGTGATCCGGCGAATTTTCAGTTAGGTGACTGCCGTACTCAACGCAACCTCAATCAGGCCGGCCGCGAGCAGGCGCAGCGCTGGGGGCAATTGCTGCAACGTCAGTGGATTAAACCGCGTCTGCTCAGCAGTCGCTGGTGCCGCGCTGAGGATACGGCTCGGGAAATGGGTGTTGCTGCAGTCGAAGTGTTGCCCGCTCTGGATTCGTTCTTTCAAACCCCCGCCACTGCCCGAGAGCAGACGGCTGCACTGATCGAGCAGGTCAATGCGCAAGCCCGTGGCGCGCCGATGGTGCTGGTCTCCCATCAAGTCAATATCACGGCCTTGACCGGCATCTATCCGGCGTCTGGCGAGGGGCTGATTCTGGCCTTGCCGCTGCAGGCTCCGGTGCGTGTGCTGGCGCGTATTCGGCCCTGAATTGTCGCGTGTTAAATACTCAGCAGCCGTTGTTCCGGTAGCTGCGCACCTTCCAGCTTGAGCAACAGTGCTTTGCGCGGCAAACCGCCGGCATAACCCGTGAGGCTGCCGTCGCGGCCGATGACCCGGTGGCAGGGAATGATGACGGCAATCGGGTTAGCACCATTGGCAGCGCCCACCGCGCGGACTGCTGTGGGCCGCGCGATCTCGGCGGCGAGGGCGCTGTAACTGCTGGTCTGCCCGAACGGAATGTACCGCAGCGCTTGCCATACCGCCTGTTGAAACACCGTGCCCTGCGGCGCTAAAGGCAGATCAAAGCGCTGGCGGCGCCCGGCGAAGTATTCATCCAATTGCTTGCATACTTCATCCAGCTCATGTGCTGCAGCGCGCCACTGCTCGCCGATTTTCCAAGGCTTGCCGTCGATATCCATGAGCACTTGCTGCAAACCACCGGCATCGCCGCTTAGGAGCAAGCGGCCGATGGGGCTGTCGTAGTGACGATAGAACATCGGCTTACCCTCGAAGTAGATGACCCTGCCAGACAATACGCGCAGCCTGAGCTGTTGTCAGAGCCTCACTGACGCCTAACGGGCTGAACAGACTATTGGTCGCCCCGATCAGGCATGCCCAATCCTTAGCAAATTCCCTGACGGTATTGCCCTGGCGTGAGGCCCTTCCAGCGCTTGAAGGCATGCAGAAAGTTTGACACTTCGCTGTAGCCCAAGCGCTCGGCGATGTCCTCTTGGCTCAGGCTTTCAATTGCCAGCAGTTCTTCGGCCAGGGCCTGGCGTACTTCTTCCTGTAATTGGCGAAAGCTGCTGCCTTGCTCGCCCAAACGGCGACGAAGAGTGCGGCTGCTGATATTCAATTCACCTGCGATTAGCTCCATGTCCGCCAGCCGGCCGGGATTACTCAATAAGCGATCACGGATCTGCCCGGCCAGTCCGTTGCGCACTTGGCGTTTGGCCAGCAAGGCTTGGCATTGCAGTTCGCAGAGCTGAGCGCTGTGCAGGTTGGCGCGCGGTAAAGGCAGATCCAGTAAGTGGCTGGGGAAGCTGATACGGTTCTGCGGGCAGGCGAACTCGGGTAACAGGCCGAATTGCTCGATAAAGCGCGCCGGGTCAGCCGGCGCTGGCAGGTTCAGTTGCACGCGGGTTAAAGGCACTTTGGCGCCGGTGAGTTCGCGCTGTATCACCATCACCGCCACCGCATCACGCAGCAACAGAAAATCGCGTACCGCATCGGGTAAATGGCTGCCATCCAACTCAAGGTGAGCGTGGTGGGTGTCTTCACTCAGGGTGATCCGGTTGAAGGCAAATGTGAGGTCTAGGTAGCGCAAGCCCAGTTCAGCGGCTTGGCGAAAGGTCTGGCTGCTGAGCAGGGCATAGCCCCAAATCCCGTAAGTGGTCAGTTTGTAGCGTCTGCCGGCTTGTAGGCCCAGATCCTGTTGCTCGGGCAGGGCGCTGATCAGGTTGTTGATCAGCTGCAGTTCCTGCGCACCTTCGATTTCACTGTGCAACTCCGCCAGCTGCAACGGGCTTAAGCCGGTATTGTGCAGGCAGCGCTCGACACTCAGGCCATGGTCGAGGCCCAGTTGGGTCAACAGTTGGGCGCTGGTGATGCTGCGTTTTGGCAGGTGGAAGGTGCTGGCTGGCATGCGTTGTCCGCGGCGTTTGTCCGAAAGTCACAATCAATTGGCCGACTATGCCATAACTCGCCAAGTGACAGGTACGTAGCATCGCTGTATCGATACTATTTGCGGTTGGGGATCTAACAATGCACAACACCTCCCAGAACCAAGCCTCATTACGCGTGCTGATTATTGGCAGCGGTTTTGGTGGCTTGGGCATGGCCATTCAGCTGCAAAAAGCCGGTATCAACGATTTTCTGCTGCTGGAAAAAGCCGCCGAGGTTGGCGGTACGTGGCGTGATAACAGCTATCCCGGCGCGGCGTGCGATGTGCCGTCGCACCTGTATTCATTTTCCTTCGAGCCGAAAACCAACTGGAGCCGCAAATTCGCGCCCCAAGCGGAAATTCACGGCTACATGCTGGACTGCGTAGCCAAGTATCAGCTGCGCTCACGTATCCGTTGTAATGCCGAGGTGGCCACGGCAGCGTTTGACGAAGCAGATGCCCTGTGGCGGGTAACCCTGAGCAATGGTGAAGCGTTCAGCGCCCAGGTTCTGATCAGTGCCTGTGGCCAACTTAACCAGCCGGCTTATCCGGCGTTGCCCGGTATTGAGCGCTTTGCTGGCGAGGCCTTTCACTCGGCGCGCTGGCGTCATGACGTGGATCTAATTGGCAAGCGCGTGGCAGTGATCGGTACCGGCGCATCGGCCATTCAGTTTGTCCCGAGAATCCAGCCCAACGTGGCGCAGTTGCAGCTGTTCCAGCGCTCGCCGGCCTATGTGCTGGCTAAACCAGACCGCACGTACCGGCCTTGGGAGCTGGCGCTTATGCAGCGCATGCCCTGGTTACAAAAAATTGACCGTGGCCTCAAATACTTGCATCACGAGGTGCGTGGCCTGGCGTTTATCAGCATGCCGTGGCTGATGAAATTGTTTCGCTTCAGCTTTGATCGCCACCTCAATAAACAAGTCAGTGACCCGCACTTGCGCGCGCAATTGCAGCCGGATTACCCCATGGGCTGCAAGCGTATTTTGATCAGCAATGACTACTTCCCGGCCTTGGCGCAGCCCAATGTAACGGTGGTGAGCGAGGCGATCAGCCGCGTGAGCGAAACAGCCATCATCACCGCTGACGGCCGTGAGCATCCCTGCGATGTGCTGATCTATGGCACCGGCTTTGCGGCTACGGATTTTCTTGCGCCCATGCACATCACCGGGCTTGGCGGGCAAGAGCTGAACCAGGCGTGGCGAGATGGAGCAGAAGCTTATAAGGGCATTAGCGTCAGCGGTTTCCCCAACCTGTTTATTCTCTATGGCCCCAATACCAACTTGGGGCATAACTCGATCATTTACATGCTGGAAAGCCAGTTCCGCTACGTACTCGGTTGCCTCGATTTACTGCGCGAGCAGGGCCTGCGTTACCTGGATGTAAAAGCGCCGGTGCAGCAGCGCTTTAATCAGCAGATCCAGGCCAGCTCACACCGCACGATCTGGGAGCAGGGCTGCTCAAGCTGGTACAAAACCGCCTCCGGTAAAAGCACCAACAATTGGCCGGGCTATACCTTCACCTATCGCCTGCAAACCCGCGCACCGGAGTTGAATGACTATGATTGCACCCGCTAAAACTGCAGCCGCCGAATTCACCCCGCCAGCCGCCGATCAAGCCTTCCTGCGCAGTGTATTGCGCACCAGCCTGCGCCTATTGTTCCGTGGCTTGGTGCGCCCGCCAATGCCCATTGCCGGGCAGCGTGGGTTGTTGCGCCTGTTGACTGCCGTCAGCCCAGCGCCACGTGGCGTCAGCCGTAGCAGCGGCATGCTAGGCGAGCGCTCGTGTGAGTGGCATAAACCCCAGGGTGGTGGCAGCACGGTCATGCTCTACCTGCACGGCGGTGCTTTTTTGATCGGCGGGGCGAATACCCATCGGGCGATTTGCTCAAACTTGGCTAAACGCGGGCAAATGGATGTGTGCGCCTTGGACTATCGCCTGGCGCCCGAGCATCAATACCCCGCGGCGCGCGACGATGCCTTGGCCGCGTTTCAAGCGTTAATCGACTTGGGCTACAGCCCTTCGCGCATCGTTATCGGTGGTGATTCCGCCGGCGGCAACCTGAGCTTGATCACCAGTTTGCGCTTGCGTGATAGGGGTTTGCCGCAACCGGCGGCGCTGGTGTGTTTTTCCCCGGTGACTGATTTTACCGGCAGCCACTTACATGAACCGCCGGCTGGTGATCCGTTGATTAACCATAAATGGGTGGAGCAAGCGCTGGCGCTGTATTGCCCGGCTGATGTAGCGCACGACGATCCCGGTTTATCACCGCAGTTTGCTGATCTGCATGACTTGGCACCGGTGCTTATTCAGGTGGGTGAAGACGAAATATTGCGTAACGACAGCCTGCGTTTTGCGGATAAGGCCAAGGCAGCGGGTGTGGATGTCTGCTTGCAGCGTTATCCGGGCTTGTGGCACGTGTTTCAGGCCCACGCGGGCATGCTCAATGCAGCGGATTTCGCCTTGGCTGAAGTGGTAGATTTTCTGCGCGCCCGGGGCTGCTGATGCGCAATATTTTAATTACGGGTGCAGCCTCAGGTATTGGCGCGGCCACCGCGCGGTTGTTTTATCGCCACGGTTGGCAGGTGGGTTTGCTGGATATAAATGCCCAAGCCCTGGCCGAGTTAGCCGCAGAGCTGGGCAATGCGTGGCACGCTGAACTGGATGTGACGGACCCTGCGGCGGTCAAGGCTGCACTGGCGGGCTTCTGCGCCCTACACGGCGGCCAATTACGCCTGCTGTTTAACAGCGCGGGGATTTTGCACTGCGGTCATTTCGAGGAAATTGAACTCAGCGCGCATACACGCATTGTGCAGATCAACGTGCTGGGTACGCTGAATATGACGCACGCGGCCTTCACTTACCTGAAAGCTACGCCGCAGGCGCAGGTGATCAATATGTGTTCGGCCTCGGGGCTGTATGGCGTGCCGCATTTGGCCAGTTACTCGGCGTCCAAATTCGCTGTGCGCGCGCTGAGTGAAGCGTTGGACCTGGAATGGGCTAAATATGGCATTCGCGTTGGTGATTTGATGCCGCCATTTGTGAGCACGCCGATGCTCAGTAATCAGCGGTTTAAAGCCCCAGTTTTGCGCCGCTTAGGCGTCAATCTTGAGGCGCAGGCGGTGGCTCAAGCTGCCTGGGAGCAAGCGCAGCACAGCAAGGTGCATCGGCCCATTAGCCTGCAGTTCAAGTTGTTGTACGGATTTGGCCAGCTGACACCCGCTTGGATAACTCGACGGATCATGGCCTGGCTCAGTCGTGACTGAGCGAGCTTGTCTATTTTTTGCTGGGCAAACCCCGATCGATAGGACTAATCTGCAAACAGCGCTTCAGGCTTGGGCACTCTGCTTAGGCCTGCGTTAACCGGTCCTGCTTTCGGGTCTGGCTATGGCACCTCAAGCGATCTAATCGCTTGACTCTCGGGCGGCACTGCTAAGGGTGCCGCGACATCGCTGAAGCTCAAGCGGTAGCAACTGGAAAGCGTTTATCAGGTTCTCGCACTGCAGTATCGACATTGAGTTGGTTCTTTAGCGTCCTGTAAATTTATCCATCGCCTGAGGAGATCACGTTATGAGCACAGCCTTGCACGATGATGCTAGCAATGGCGTTTTACGGCGGATGAAGGAGGGTGGTTTCGACTTTGCCAGCTTCCATCCCATCGAGTTTTATGCACTTTTTCCGGATGAGGCGCGAGCCCGTCAGGCCACCCGTAACTTTCGCGGTGAGTCGCTTCACGCCCTCGTAACCGAGCGTGATGACGGTGTTTGGCACCTACAAGTCAGTAAAGTTATGTTCGCCACTCACCATGGTATTGACGACTTTGAGCATGATCTGGAGTCGGTTGTGCTACCGCTTGGTGGCAAGCTGGATGGTTGGGGCGTAACCCAGGAGGTCAGACAGCCCTGAGTGCCATACACCGGCCAGCCATATGCTGGCCGGTGTCATTTCTACCTCGCTATCTCACGCCCAATCAATCGCCCCTCGACCCCAGCCTGCGCTTTGCTTCAGACTTGGCGCATGACCGATATTCTGATTTTGACTCACATTGATTACTGTCCACCGGCCCACCTCGCCAAGATGCTGGAGCAGGCTGGCCACTCTTTTACCGTGTTGCGCGTCGATTTGGGCGAACTGGAGAGCATCGACCTCGACCGCCCCAAGGCCGTGGCCATTATGGGCGGGCCAATGAGCGTGAATGACCCGCTTGCTTGGATTGAGCCTGAAGTGGCCGCGCTGCAGCATTTTATCCAACGCGATATCCCGCTGATCGGTCACTGCCTGGGCGGCCAGTTACTGGCCAAGGCGTTGGGCGCGGAAGTCCAGCGCGTGCTCTTTACCGAAAGTGGCTGGCAGCCGCTTAGGCGGCTCGATCAGGCCGCACCCAGCCCGTGGCTGGCCCATCTGCCCGAAACCTTTCCGATGTTTCAGTGGCATGGTGACAGTTTTGCTATCCCAGATGGTGCGCAGCCCTTACTCAGTAGCCCTTGGTGCAGCAACCAAGCGTTTGCCTGGGGTGACAAGCTGTTAGCCCTGCAGGGCCATCCGGAAATGAACGAAGCCTTAGTGCGCCAATGGCTAGACGATTGGCACCACTTGCTTGATGCCAGCCAACCGAGCCAGCAGAGCAGAGCGCAGATGCTTGAAGACCTGCCGGCCAAGGTCATGGAGTTGAACCGAGTCGCTGAAGGCTTCTATCGACATTGGCTCCAGCTGGCTGAGTTATGACGTCGTTAAGCGGGCTGATACTTTGCTCCTCTACCACCTGCGTAAAGCCACATGCCTTAGCCCGCTGACGACTTAAAATGGCGCGCCCCGCGCCCTGCAGGTCACGATTACGCTCCGGCTTGGTGCGTCCCTCGTCTGATAAATACTTAACATACTGATTTAAAACATTTTTACTGTGTGGCGCGAGCTTTGCAAAGCCGATTCCATGTCCGGGTGACAAGGAGTACGGCATGGCCCGCAGCTTTTATGATGAGATGTATGACGCGAGTGGCGTTGTCCGCCCGCACTATCAAGCGTTTTCCCGCTGGTTAGCGGATACCCCAGAGGAACTTCTGGCACAGCGCCGCCGTGAAGCTGACCTACTGTTCCATCGTGCGGGCATTACGTTCACCCTGTATGGCGATGATCAAGGCACCGAGCGGTTGATCCCGTTCGACATCATCCCGCGCAGCATTCCGGCCAGTGAATGGCGCATTGTCGAGCGGGGCTGCATCCAGCGCGTGCAGGCGCTGAACATGTTTCTCGCCGACCTTTACCACGACCAGCGCATCCTCAAAGCTGGGATCATTCCCGCCGAGCAGGTACTGGCTAACGAGGGCTACCAGATCGCCATGCAGGGCCTTAACCTGCACCGCGACCTGTACGCGCACATCGCAGGCGTCGACTTGGTGCGTGACGGCGATGGCAGCTACTACGTGCTCGAAGACAACCTGCGCACCCCCAGCGGCGTCAGCTATATGCTCGAAGACCGCAAGATGATGATGCGTCTGTTTCCTGAATTGTTCGCCGCCCAGCGCGTGGCGCCGATTGATCATTACCCCAATCTATTGCTCGATACCCTCAAGTCCTCCAGCCCACTGGATAACCCCAATGTAGTGGTACTGACACCGGGGCGCTTCAACAGCGCCTATTTTGAGCACGCCTTTCTCTCCCGCGAAATGGGTGTGGAGTTGGTCGAGGGTGCCGACCTGTTCGTGCGCGACGACAAGCTGTTTATGCGCACCACCTCGGGCGCTAAACAGGTGGATGTGATTTACCGCCGTCTTGACGATGCCTTCCTCGACCCATTGGCCTTCAACCCAGACTCCATGCTCGGTGTGCCCGGCCTGTTGGCGTGCTACCGCAGTGGCAATGTGGTGCTGGCCAATGCCATTGGCACTGGGGTGGCGGACGATAAATCCATCTACCCCTATGTCGACGACATGATCCGCTTCTACCTGAGTGAAGAGCCGATTCTGAAAAACGTGCCAACCTTTCAGTGCCGCAAACCGTCCGAGTTATCTCACGTGCTGGCCAATCTTGAACACTTGGTGGTCAAAGAAACCCAAGGCTCCGGCGGCTACGGCATGCTGGTTGGCCCCGCGGCCACCAAGGCCGAAATCGAAGATTTTCGCGCCCGTCTGATCGCTAAGCCTGAGGCCTATATCGCCCAGCCGACGCTGTGCCTGTCAACCTGCCCGACCTTTGTTGAGCGCGGTATCGCGCCACGGCATATCGACTTGCGTCCTTTCGTTCTGTCCGGCAAGGAAACCCGCATCGTCCCAGGCGGACTCACCCGCGTGGCCCTGCGCGACGGTTCGCTGGTGGTCAACTCGTCCCAAGGTGGCGGCACCAAAGACACGTGGGTAGTGGAGGATTCATCATGCTGAGTCGTACCGCCTCAGATTTGTACTGGATGTCGCGCTACCTAGAGCGTGCAGAAAACCTCGCGCGCATGCTGGATGTTAGCTATTCGCTGTCACTGATGCCGCAAGACGGCCGTGGCGATGGTCTGGAAGAGCTTGCCTTGCCACTATTGATTACCGGCACCCTTGACGACTACCTAGAGCGTCACGGTCCGATGCATGCCGAGCGCATGCTGAATTTCTTTGCTTTGGATGCGAGCAATCCGGGGAGTATTTATTGCTGCCTGCAGGCCGCGCGCAGTAACGCTCACGCCGTGCGCGGGCGAATCACCGCCGATATGTGGGAAAACATCAATGCCACTTGGCTGGAGATTCGCGGCATCGCCGAACAGGGCCTGGGCCGTTACGGCATCAGCCGCTTCTGTGAGTGGGTCAAAGAGCGCTCGCACCTGTTTCGTGGCGCCACCTTCGGCACCATCATGCGCGGCGACCCGTACCGCTTTATCCGTCTGGGCACCTTTATCGAACGCGCCGATAACACCCTGCGCCTGATCGATGCGCGCTATGAAATGCTCGGCGAAGACATCGACGAAATCGACGGTCGCCCAGCCCGCAGCTACTACCAGTGGACTGCGCTATTGCGCGCATTATCGTCATTCGAGGCGTTTGCCGAGATCTACCGCGGCTCGCCTGATACGCGCAAAGTCTCTGAACTGTTGTTGCTGCGCGCCGACATACCGCGCTCGCTGCGTGCCTGCATGGACGAGCTCAACCTGATGCTCGCCAGCCTGCCCGGCGACAACGGCCGCCCAGCCCAGCGTTTGGCCGCCGAGCTGGAAGCGCGGCTGCGTTACACCAGCATTGAAGAGGTGCTCGACGAGGGCCTGCACGCTTGGCTCACCGATTTCATCCTGCTGGTTCGCCAGCTAGGTCAAGCCATCCAAAGTTCCTACCTGGAGGTCGCATGAGACTGTCAATCAGCCACGACACTACCTATCGTTATGAAGATCAGGTACGCAACAGCATCCAGTATTTACGCATGACCCCGCACGACAGTGAGCGACAGCACGTGCTCAGCTGGGCATTAAGTTTGCCGCGCCCGGTGCGTGCGCAGATTGACCCCTACGGCAATATCCTGCACGTGCTGACGATGGATGAACCTCACGAATCCATCGTCATCGGCGCGCGGGGTCAGGTGGAGATCGACGAGGCCCGTGAAGCCGAGCACGAAAGCCAGTCGGCCTGGCCGTTTCTGCGCTTTACCCGCCTGACCGAAGCCGATGCCGCCCTGCGCGAGTTCGCCCAGTTGCAAAGCCACAGCCGCGCTGACCGCAGCGGCCTGATCGACCTGATGTACGCACTGAATGCACACATCAGCTACCAGCCCGGCACCACCGCCGTGGAAACCAGCGCCAGCGAGGCCTTCGCCGGCGGCAGGGGTGTCTGCCAGGATCACGCTCACGCCTTTCTCGCCTGCGCGCGCAGCCTGGGTGTTCCAGCGCGTTATGTTTCGGGTTATCTGTTTACCGACAGCGAAGACCATCTGGCCAGCCACGCCTGGGCCGAAGCCTGGCTGGATGGTGCTTGGTACAGCTTTGACGTAACCAACTGCCTGGCCAAACCGGAGCGGCATTTGAAGTTGGCAGTGGGCCTGGATTATCTGGATGCCTGCCCGGTACGCGGCATGCGCCGTGGTGGCGGCATCGAGCAGATGCACGCGCAGGTGGAGGTAGCACCGGTGATTCGGGTGCAACAGCAGTAGGCCGCTCTTCAGCCTCTCTGTCCGCTTGCGGGAGGCGATTGCATAGATGCAGGAGGTGGGATGGGTGTCACATTGTTCAACCCATCCTCCGGTCTTGGTCGATCAATGCGGCTGCCCCGCACAAAGCCCTTAAGGCTTCACCTTCCTCCCCGCCATATGCCGCAAATACTCAACCAATTCCCCCAGCGCCTTGTCACTTAACACCTCAACCGCAAACCCCGGCATCTTGCCTTGCGGCCAGCGACGCAAGCTCTGTGGGTCGCGGATATAGCGGGTAAGAAAGTTGCCCCTGAAATACTCGGTCGGGTTGTGCGGGATGTTCAGATCCGGGCCGAATTGCGAGTCGCCAGCACCGTTCAGGCGGTGACAGGCCATGCAATTCTTCTGGTACTGGGCAAAGCCTGCTTGCACCGCTGGGCTGGCGTCGGCAGCGGGAAGCAGCAGTGGGAAGCGCTGCGCCACTGGGGCCAGTTTGCGAATGGCGACGAGTTGGAACGGCCATTGCTCCGGGCCAATCTGACTGGCTGCTGGGTTTTGCCAGACCAGGTAAAACGGTCCGGCGCTGGCTTTGCCGTTACCGAGGGCGGGCCAGGGCTGCGCTGGGTCTTCGATGGCCAGCCAAGCTTGGCTACCAGTTTTGCTCAGCACAGGCGCAGCGGGCAGTTCGGCGGCAAAGCCGTCGCTGGCCACCAGCTGCAGGTGATCACCGAGTTGCACGCCTTCCAGCAGCGCTACCAGTGGTATGGCGCGGTAATGCATGCTGCGCTTGTAGCTGACGTCGTTGTTGATCTCGACGGTTTGCGCCTGTGGGTGGGCGAGCAGTTGGGCGCTGCTCAGGCTCTGGCTGCCGTTACCCAGCTCCAGGGTCAGTTCGGCGGCGTGCAGCATGCTCAATGGCAGCAAAGCCAGCAGACTGATCACTGCAGTGCGTTTGCTCAATCTTGAGATTCCAGGGCGAGCTTGAGTTCGTCATAGCTGCCGGCGTTGATCAAGTTGCTGTAACCCAAGGTGCGCAAGCTTTCCTCTGCGACGCTGGAGCGGCGGCCGCTGCGGCAGTAAAGAACGATAGGGGTGGCCTTATCCGGTGCAATGGCGCTGATGCGGTTAGCGATCTGCCCATAGTCGATCTGTTCGGCGCGGGGTAATGCGCCCGCAGCGAATTCTTCAGCCGTGCGCACATCAATCACCACGCTTTCGGGGGATTGCAGAGCCGTAACGGCGGCAGCCAATTTAGCGTCGCCCGCCATAATGGGCAGGCTGATGAGCAAACCGAAAGTGGTAAATAAACGGCGCATAACAAACTCCTTTAGGTGGTTAAGGCCACCCTAGCACAGGCGCTTAGTGTACCGCTGCGATGAGAAACGCAGCTGCCGCTGCACGCTCACTCCACGGTGGCGGGCAGGGCAGGAGCGGGGGCGGTGTTGTTTCATTGGTAAGGAATAAAACAGCCGCCTAAGGATTAGCTGACCAAGCGGGTCAGATTAGGCAGGATCAAAATCAGAGTGGTGGCAAACACGATCATGCCTGCCTGGCGTATTTTCATAGAATTAAACATGGCGATTGGCCTTATTGTTTTTGTGGAGACCCTCGCTAACCGCACAGCCAGCGCGGATGCATACCCCGTCAGGTGACGACTCAGCCGTCCCGGCAAAACCCGGCGACGACGCCTACAACAACCAGCCTGCTCAACCACGCTGCTGGTTTAACTTAACTGTAGGGCTGCAAAAGCGCGTCTATAGACGCCTTGATTACTAAGCGGCGCAATTTAGTGACAGGCAGTTATTACGGTTGCATGAGTGATGGCCGCCAGCCTTGAGTTAGACGTACTTATTCACGGTTACCCAGCGATTGACCGTTGGTCTGAGCTGAGTGGTCAATAGGCCTGAGCACTTCGGTCATTGAGCCTGTCCTGCTGCGGCGTATGGTGGGCCCACTCCACAAAAACAGGTGCAGGCTTGACCTGCACCGCCAGCCACCCTCCATTGGAGGTCTGAGGACGCCATGACCGAAGCATTTATTTTCGATGCAGTGCGCACGCCCCGCGGCAAGGGCAAGAAGGACGGCGCGTTGTACAGCGTTAAGCCTGTCGACCTGATCGCGGGTCTGCTCAAAGCGCTGCAAACGCGTAATAACCTCGATACCAGCCAAGTCGATGACATCGTTCTTGGCTGCGTGACGCCAGTCGGTGATCAGGGCGCAGACATTGCCAAAACTGCAGCCATGGTCGCTGATTGGGATGTAAGCGTGTCAGGCGTGCAGCTCAATCGCTTTTGCGCCTCGGGCCTGGAAGCAGTCAACCTCGGTGCGATGAAGGTGCGTTCTGGTTTCGAAGACCTGGTCGTTGTGGGCGGCGTCGAGTCAATGTCGCGCATCCCCATGGGCTCCGATGGCGGCGCTTGGGTGATGGACCCGGCCACAAATCTGGCCACGCACTTCACCCCGCAGGGAATTGGCGCCGACCTGATTTCCACCTTGGAAGGTTTCAGCCGTACTGATGTCGACAGCTACGCGCTGCGCTCGCAGCAAAAAGCGGCGCGTGCCAGCAAGGACGGTTCGTTCAGCAAGTCGCTGATTCCGGTGACCGACCAAAACGGCATTGTGCTGCTTGATCACGATGAATTTATCCGTGGCGATTCCACCCTCGAAGGCCTTGGCAAACTCAAGCCGAGCTTCGAGATGATGGGCCAGATGGGCTTCGACAGCACGGCGCTGCGAGTTTACAGCCATGTTGAGCAGATCAACCACATGCACACACCGGGCAACAGCTCGGGCATCGTCGATGGCTCGGCGTTGATGCTGATTGGCTCCGAAGCCAAGGGCCGCGAGCTGGGCCTGAAGCCGCGCGCACGTATTGTTGCTACTGCAGTCACCGGCACCGACCCCACCATCATGCTCACCGGTCCTGCGCCGGCCACGCGTAAAGCTCTGGCCAAGGCCGGGCTGAACATTGCGGACATCGATCTGTTCGAGGTCAACGAAGCGTTCGCCTCGGTGGTGATGAAGTTTATGAAGGAAGTGGGTGTTAGCGAAGACAAGGTCAACGTCAACGGCGGCTCCATCGCCATGGGCCACCCGTTGGGTGCGACTGGTTGCGCCATCCTCGGCACCTTGCTCGACGAGATGGAGAAGCGCCAGTTGCGTTACGGCCTGGCCACCCTCTGTGTGGGCGGCGGTATGGGCATTGCCACGATTATTGAAAGAGTTTGAGGCGGAGATAAGAAAAATGACTGACGCCATCCGTTACGAAAAAGGCCAGGACAATATCGTCGTTCTGACCATGGACATGCCCGGCCAAAGCGCCAACACCATGAACGCGGTGTACCGCGAAGCCATGGGTAAGATTGTCGACCGCCTGGAAACCGAAAAAGATTCCATCGCCGGCGTTATCGTCACCTCGGCAAAGAAGACCTTCTTTGCCGGCGGCGATCTGGCTGAGCTGATCAAGGTCACCAAGGCCGACGCGCAAACCTTCTATGCAATGATCCTCAACATAAAAGGTCAACTGCGCCGCCTGGAAACCCTGGGTAAGCCTGTGGTCGCCGCAATTAATGGCGCCGCCTTGGGCGGGGGCTGGGAAATTGCCTTGGCGTGCCATCACCGTATCGCCTTGGATAATCCCAGTGTGCAACTGGGCCTGCCGGAAGTGACCCTTGGCCTGCTGCCGGGCGGTGGTGGGGTAGTGCGCATGGTGCGCCTGCTTGGCTTGGAAAAAGCCCTGCCCTATTTGGTTGAGGGCAAGAAAATTCGCCCAGATGCCGCCCTCAAAGCCGGTCTGGTGCATGAACTGGCTGGCGACAAAGACGATTTGCTGGCCAAGGCCCGTGCCTGGATTGTTGCTAACCCCAACGCTGTGCAGCCGTGGGATGTGAAGGGCTACAAGATCCCCGGCGGTACGCCATCGAGTCCGAATGTAGCGCAGATGCTGGCCATTGCGCCGAGTGTGCTGCGCGACAAAACCAAAGGCTGCTTCCCGGCGCCAGAGAAGATCATGTGCGCCGCCGTCGAAGGTGCGCAGGTCGATTTCGACACTGCACAAATCATCGAGGCGCGATACTTCACCGAGCTGACCACCGGCCAGGTGGCGAAGAATATGATTGGCACCTTCTGGTTCCAACTCAATGAAATCAATGCCGGTGGCTCACGTCCGCAGGGTTTTGCACCCTATGTGACCAAAAAAGTCGGCGTGCTTGGCGCCGGCATGATGGGCGCAGGTATTGCCTATGTTTCGGCGGTTGCTGGTATCGATGTGGTGCTCAAGGACATCTCCATCGAAGGCGCTGAAAAGGGTAAAGATTACTCGGCCAAGTTGCTGGAGAAGAAAGTCGGCCGTGGCCAAATGAGCGCTGAGAAGCGCGATGGCATTTTGGCGCGGATCAAGCCCACCGCTAGCGATGCTGACTTTGCCGGCTGCGACCTGATCATCGAGGCCGTGTTCGAAGACCGCGACCTCAAAGCCAAGGTTACGGCGGCGGCAGAGCGTGCGGCGCTTTCTGATGCGGTTATTGCGTCCAACACCTCAACCTTGCCGATCACCGGCCTAGCTGGCGCGGTGCAGAATCAAGACAAGTTTATCGGCCTGCATTTCTTCAGCCCGGTGGACAAAATGCCGCTGGTGGAAATCATCAAGGGCGAGCAGACCAGTGACGAGACGCTGGCGCGCGGTTTTGATTACGTCATGCAAATCAAAAAGACCCCGATCGTGGTCAACGACAGCCGTGGCTTTTTCACCTCGCGGGTGTTCGGCACCTTTACCAACGAAGGCTTGGCCATGCTTGGCGAAGGCGTATCGGCGGCGATGATCGAGAATGAGGCGCGTAAAGCCGGCATGCCAGTCGGTCCGCTGGCGATCAGCGATGAAGTGTCGATGAGCCTGATGAACCACATTCGCCAACAGACCATTAAGGATCTGGCTGGCGAGGGTAAACAGATCCTCGACCATCCGGCGTATGCGCTCATCGACATGATGCTCAACGAGTACAAGCGGCCGGGCAAAGCGGCAGGTGCAGGTTTTTACGATTACCCTGCGGCTGGCGGTAAAAAGCACCTGTGGCCTGAGCTGAAGGCGCGCTTTGAAAAAGCCGACGCGCAGATTTCACAGGAAGATGTACGCGACCGAATACTGTTTATTCAGGCCATCGAGACGGTGCGTTGTGTGGAAGAGGGCGTATTGAAATCGGTGGCCGACGCCAACATTGGCTCGATCTTCGGCATCGGCTTCGCTGCGTGGACGGGCGGTGCGTTGCAGTTTATCAACCAGTACGGCGTGCAAGACTTCGTTGCCCGCGCCCAGTACCTGGCTGAACAATATGGCGAGCGCTTCTTGCCGCCAGCACTGTTACTGGACAAAGCCGCGAACAATCAGTTGTTTTAACGCTGAATTATCGATGGCCCTAAAAGCCGGCTCCTGTGAGCCGGTTTTTTTATGGGCGGTCTAAACATGGCTGCCGGCCTCATTGCGTAGCTGATTCAACACGCTTGATGACCACAGACCAGCTGTGCGATGGCCTGGCGCTCGCTGAGGTGGGTCGGCATACGCAAGGTGGTCAAGCTGCCATTGTTGAGTTGGATGGCCAATTCGGACTCAAAGTGGATGCCACTGCTGTCGACTGTGGCGTACGTCACGCCGTAGACGTTCTGATTGCTCAGTGATGGGCTGCTGCTCATATCTATACTCCTAGGGCGATAGGCGGTTATTTGCCGGCGCTGTGCGCAGCATTGAGCTGTGCGGCATGCAGGTGGCGGGTTTGGCGTTGGCTGCTGATGCTTTGGCGGCTGTTGAACGCTGAGGCGGCGAGCAAGCTGGCGAGGGCGGAGAAACGGCTCATGGGATGATCTCTGAGTGGTGGGCGCTGTGGCCGATGGGCAAATGATCCGCGCGTGCTACTCCAGGTAGAAGTGATTAATGCCTATGGTGGTTATTAAGCCGACTGATGGGCTAGGTAATTGGTCGGTTTGCGCCCTGAACTATTGCCTTGCCGGCTGTCTGCAGGCACGCTTGCGCGCTTGCAAATCAACCCTCCTGCGCCCTAGGTAACCGCCCATATGCCGCTGCAGATCTGCATCCTGGAAACTGATGTTCTTCGTCCTGAATTGGTCGACCAATACGACAGCTATGGCCGTATGTTCCAGCAGTTGTTCGCCCACCAGCCTATAGCGGCTGAGTTCAAGGTGTACAACGTGATGGAGGGGCATTACCCGCCCAATAGCGAGCGCTACGATGCTTATCTGGTGACAGGCAGCAAGGCCGACTCTTTCGGTACCGATGCTTGGATCCAGACGCTGAAAACCTACTTGCTTGAGCGCTTTAGCCAAGGCAGCAAGCTGCTAGGCGTGTGTTTCGGTCACCAGATCCTGGCTTTGCTACTGGGTGGTAAGGCTGAACGCGCCCAACAGGGCTGGGGCGTGGGTATTCATCAGTACCGCATGGCCACTAAGCCTGGCTGGATGAGCCCTGATCTTGAGGACCTAACCCTGCTCATCAGTCATCAGGACCAGGTCACCCAACTCCCGGCAAACGCCACATTGCTCGCCAGTAGCGAGTTCTGCCCGATTGCCTCTTATTGCATCGGCGATCAGGTTCTGTGCTTCCAAGGCCACCCCGAATTTGTGCATGGCTACTCGCGTGCGCTGCTCGACTTGCGTCAGCAGCATATCGGTGAGCCGGCCTACACCAAGGGTGTTAACAGCCTGCAACACGCCCATCAGGGCCATACGGTGGCTGAGTGGATGATGCGTTTTGTCGCGCAGGGTCGTGTTGGACTGGCTGATTTATAACCAGCCGGATCGCTTAAAGCTGACGAAAAGCCCGACGCAGCCAGTTGTAATCACCCCCAGTACAGCAAAGTAGCCGTATTGCCAGGTGAGCTCAGGCATGTTCTGAAAGTTCATGCCGTAAATCCCCGCTACCGCAGTGGGGAACGCCAGGATGGCCGCCCAGGCAGCGAATTTGCGTTGGGTGATGCTTTGCCGGGAAGACTCCAACAACAAGCCGATTTCAATGGCATGGTCGGCCATCTCGCGCAGGCCCGTGAGGTCTTCCAGTAGGCGGTTAACGTGGATGGCCACGTCGCGAAAGTAGGGGCGCATGTTCTTGTCTATAAACGGAAAGTCCAGGCGCTGCAACTCCTGACAGATTTCCGTCAACGGTCCGATATAGCGCCGTAGTCTCAGTAAATCACGGCGCAGGCCTTGAATACGCTCAACGTCAGTCTGACTCATCGGGTTTTTCAGCACGCGCTGTTCCACGTCCTCAAGCTCGATGTGGTAACTGTCCATCAGCGGGCGGTAGTTTTCGATTACGAAACTGAGCAGGGCGTAGAGCACGAAGTCTTCGCCGTGTTCAAGCAGCAGCGGTCGGGCCTCGCAGCGTTGGCGTACCCGCGAGTAGGGCGCGGATTCACCGTAACGAGCGCTGATGATGTAACCGTTGCCGGCGAACAATTGAGTTTCGACAAAGGTCAGTTCGTCGTTGACCAAAATAGGCGAGTAGAGCACTAGAAACAGCGCATCGCCGAATGTTTCCAGCTTAGGCCGGGTGTGTCGCTGCAGGGCATCTTCCAGCGCCAGTTCATGCAGGTCGAACTGCTGTTGCAGGCTACTTAGCTCCTCGCTTGCCGGGTCATGCAGGCCAATCCAAACAAAGTGCCCGGGCTTGTTCGCCCATTGCTTGCCTTCATTAAGGCTGATATCCGTAATCTTTTGGCCTTTGCTGTAAACAGCAGCTGCAACAATGCGACCCATGCTGCATCCCTTCTCGGCAGTAACTTGATTGGCAGTAACCTTTGGCACCAAGCTTAACGGCTTTCCCGTTGGCGACGTGACGCCACGATTGCAGCGAAACCTTCGTGCTGAGCATAAAGCCTGTACTTAGTTGACGTGCTGCTCACTTAAGGCCGTGCGCGCATTTCACAGAACTACCAAGTACGTAGGCTTTAACCAGGCGTTGTGGGGCAGACGGGTGCGTCAGGCGCGGCCTTCTATTTCTGCATCAAGGCTGTCGATGCAGGCGCGCATCTGTTGCTGGCACTGCTCCATCAAGGCGGGCAGGTCAGCCAAGGTCAAGCCGGCAGTGGGGATGGGGGCTAGGGAGCGAATTTTGATGATGCCGCTTTTCCAGCGGTTCAGCTGCATATGCTTAACGTAGGTACTGGTACAGACTTGGATGATAGGCACGCCGGCGGCAATGGCCATCTGAAAAGCGCCTTTCTTCAACGGCAGCAGGCCCTTGCCCAAATTACGCGTGCCCTCGGCAAATACCCAAATGGAGGTGTCTTTATGCTGCAGGGTGTCGGTGGTGGTGAGCATGGCCTGCTTGGCCTGTGCGGCATTACCACGGTCGATAAGAACGTTACCCGACAGCCAAAACAGCTGACCGAAAAACGGCACCCATTTCAGGCTTTTTTTACCCAGACAAACGGTACGCTCTGGCACCACGCTGCCGACCACGAACAGGTCATAGTTGGACTGATGGTTGGCGACTATCACCGCGCTGCGCACATGGTCGCGCAAGCTGGTTGTTTCGGTTTCAATCCGCAGACCAAGAATGCGCAAGGCCGGCCAAGAATAGAACCGTGCACACAGGCGGCTATTATCCGGGTTGAAGGGGCGGCAAATACCAAGCAGCAAACCGACAATGCCAGCCGCAACAAAGTGCAGGCTCATCAACAGCATACGGGCGAGAAATAGCATCAGGGAAGCCTATGGGCAGACCAAAAGGCGCGCAGTGTACGGCTGTGCACTGCTTTCGGCAATTGATGCTGATCAAGGCGTACAGCAGGGTTTGTAACCGTTTTCTACGGTCTTGGTTAAATGGCGTGTTAGAGGCCTTGCCGCGTTGCACGTTGGTATCTGAGTAGAGGGTGCAGCAGCGATGTTAGAAGGACTTATGGAGCAATCGCCGCAATGCGCAGGCCAGCGTGCACGGCGGTCAGCCAACACCTGATATCGGTATTTTCGGTTTGCATGGAATTGCTTGGGTTAAGAACAGCGCTTTTATTTAGCCAGTCAGGGCTGCGCATCATTTCGCTTATCCGGCGCTTCAGATAAAGCAAAGCCCGGTAAATTAGCCGGGCTTCGTGGTGTTACGCGGGGTGTTTACAGCGCCAACGTCTTATCCAACTCGACAGCCAGGTCGAGCGCATCAAGCAGCGCTTTACGCGCTTTCAGCTTGGTGTTCTTGTGCGCAGTCATGTTGATCTTTTTCATCTGCTTGGCGACGGCCATAGCGGTGGCGTGCAGCTGCTCAACGGGCACGACCTTGTCGAGGAAGCCTGCCTCCATAGCACCCTGCGGATCAAACATTTCGCCGTTAATGACCGAACGATTGAACGCTGATTTGTGCAGGCGATCACGGGCCAGCTCAATGCCAGCGTGGTGCATGGTCATGCCGATCTGCACTTCATTGAGGCCGATGGTGAATGGGCCTTCGACACCGATGCGGTAGTCGGATGACAGCAGAATAAAGGCACCCTTAGCCACCGCATGGCCCGGGCAGGCGACGATTATCGGGAAAGGATGGGCGAGCATGCGCCGCGCCAGAGTCGAGCCGGCGGCAACGAGATTGACAGCGTTTTGCGGGGTCGAAGTCATCACCTTAAGGTCGTAGCCGCCGGAGAGAATGCCCGGTTGGCCAGTGATGATGACGATGGCCTTGTCTTGCTCGGCGCGATCCAGAGCTGCATTAAACGCAGTGATCACATCCGGGGAAATGGCATTTACCTTGCCGTTACACAGGGTCAGGGTGGCAATGCCATCGTCAAGTTGGTAGCTGATCAGGTCGCTCATGGTCGGGCTCTTTGTGCTGAAGTGCAGCAGACGTTACTCATCCGCACCGGTCAGGTAAAGCTCGATGGCTGACTGGCTGGTCAGCGATCAGCGCTTACTTGGGCTATCAGGGCGATCAATAACGGTAATTGGTCAGTTTTGCTTGCTCAGCGCTAGGGTACCGACTGGTTAAAGAGGGTATCCGCATGCAGTGTTTCACCCGCCTTATCTCCGCGTGGCGCGCCTTATTGGCTTTGTCGCTATTGGCCGGTTTGCTCTGGCTGGCCAGTAACCCGCTTAGCCAAAGCCCTGATGGTGTGCTGGGGCTGTTTGCTTTGAGCTTGTTTGTCTCCACAGGTTTCATTCTGTTCGGCCAACAGCGATTCGAGCCAGGCCCGCCCAAACCCTCGTCTGAGGATCAGCATCTGGCTTAAGCGCATGAATTTTTTGAAAAAATATTTTGCCTTTGATGAGCTGTTCGGCTACATTTGCGCGCCTCGGTAGCCAGCAACGGCCATTGAGACCCGGTGAAGTGTCCGAGCGGTTGAAGGAGCACGCCTGGAAAGTGTGTATACGAGAAATCGTATCGTGGGTTCGAATCCCACCTTCACCGCCAGATAGATTCAGCTAAAGCCCCGACAACTAACAAGTTGTCGGGGCTTTTTGCTTTCTGGCGTTTGGCTGTGTCGATAACCTGCATTAAGCAAATGCGAGCTACAAGGCCAATCCCCGACGTTGTTTCGCGCGTACAAAGTAAATGGGTCAAAAGGCACGTCGAGGTGAGCGAGGGGCTGGCAGGAGTGATCAGAGCGTTGCTCAAAATTGGTCGAAGGTATACTGTTCATATATACAGTTAATCTTCAGGTCTTCACCATGGGTAATGCAACCATCCTCGGGCGCTTGGTTAGTTCAAATACTAAGCTGCCGTATTTTTCTTCCTATGTGGCCGCAGGCTTCCCCAGCCCAGCCGTTGACCACGTCGAACAGCAGGTCTCTTTAGATGAGCTTTTATGTATCAACGCGCCTCATACCTACCTAGTGCGCGCGTTGGGCGACAGCATGACGGGTGCAGGTATTTATGACCGCGACATCATGGTGGTCAGTCGCGGGGTAAAAGCTGTACCTGGGGATGTGGTCATCGCGATAGTTAATGGCGACTCCTGCGTGAAGCGCCTGACTAAGGTTGGCGAGGGGTATGTGCTCTGCTCGGAAAACGCCAAATATTCGCCAATCCATATCCTTGAAGGCGATGAGCTGCTTGTTTGGGGCGTCGTAACGGACAGTATCCATCGCCAACGCGCCCATGGATGAGAAGGTTATCGCGCTGATTGACTGCAACAGTTTCTACGCGAGCTGTGAACGTGTCTTCAGACCTGATTTGAAGCGCACGCCGATCGTCGTGTTATCGAACAACGATGGCTGTGTGGTTGCTCGCTCTGCTGAAGCCAAGCCGCACATTGCGATGGGTGCTCCTTATTTCCAGATCAAGAAGGATTTGGAGCGCTTAGGTATCGCTGTGTTCAGCAGTAATTATGCGTTGTACGGCGACATGAGCGAGCGCGTGATGAGCGTGATAGAAAGCCTGGTCCCGGCGGTGGAGGTCTACAGCATTGATGAGGCATTTGCCGACCTCACTGGTATTTCATCCCCGTTTGAGCCTCTTGGGCGGCGAATACGTTCGCAGGTTTTGCAGCTGACTGGCATACCAACTGGAGTGGGTATTGCCAGCACTAAAACGCTGGCAAAGCTGGCTAACCGCGCGGCTAAGCGATGGCAGCGACAAACGGGTGGGGTTGTTGATATTTGCGATCCGGTTAAGCGTGACAAGCTTCTCAAGGTGACGCCCGTCGCGGATGTCTGGGGCATTGGCAGAAAGCTGACGGTCCATTTGCATAGCCTTAATATTAAGACTGCTTGGGATTTAGCTCAGGCTGACCCTTGGGTGTTGCGCAAGCAGTTCTCTGTGGTGGTCGAGAAAACTGCGCGGGAGTTGCGTGGCATGGCCTGTATTGAAATGGAGGATGCCATCCACGATAAACAGGAAATATGCAGCAGCCGAATGTTCGGCAGGCGTCTGCTTGAACTGCCCCCGATAAGAGAGGCCGTCGCCACCTACGTCCATCGCGCTGCGGAAAAGCTTCGGGCGCAGCAGTCGGTGTGTAAGCAGATACGCGTCAGCATTCGGACCGGCATGTTTAATCCGCAGGAGGCCAAGTATTCCAAGGGAGTTATCTGTGAGCTGCCGTTCCATACCGATGACACACGGCTTCTCAGCAAAGCTGCATTGGATGCCCTCGAATACCTGTTCCGGCCTGGCTACGCATACAGCAAGGCAGAAATCTTGCTACTTGAGCTGTGCAAGCGAGGGGATGTATCAGGCGATCTGTTTGCGCCCGTTCCCCAGCCTGAAGCCGACCGCTTGATGAGTGTGCTTGACCAGATTAACGGCCGCTGGGGCAGGGGAACACTGCGTACCGGCCGTGTCCCAATTGACCCCGACTGGGGTATGCGTCGGGAAATGAAAAGCCCCAGCTACACAACTCGACTGGACCAGCTTTGGGAGGTGAAATGCCGGTAATTTTGGGTTGTTTGCAGGGTTTAAACGCAGCAGGGTGCTGATCACTTAACTTGTGCTTGGGCGCAATCGCTCCCCTTGCTTCTTGGGAGGGGGTGCGATCTAAAGTCAGCAGCCTCGTGACTGCACGTCGGAGTTTTTCGTTTCGACTGTTTGCTCACGACCTGCTGACCTTTATGGTGTGCTGGGCTTTGGATGGAGCGGCGCATGCGCGCGACTTGGGATATTTTCTGCAGCGTTGTCGATAACTACGGTGACATTGGCGTGACTTGGCGGCTGGCGCGGCAGTTGGTGGCCGAGCATGGCCTAGCTGTGCGGTTGTGGGTAGATGACCTGCAGGCGTTCGTGCGTTTATGCCCGCAAGCTGATGCGCAAGTGCTGCGGCAAACTCAGCAGGGTGTAGAGGTTTGTTTATGGCGCCAGGACTGGCAGACGACTGAGCCCGCTGACGTGGTGATTGAAGCGTTTGCCTGTGAACTGCCAGCGGCGTATGTAGAGGCGATGGCGCAACGCCATAACAAGCCTCTGTGGCTTAACCTCGAATACCTCAGCGCCGAGGAGTGGGTTGAGGGATGTCATGGTTTGCCGTCGTTGCAGTCAAACGGGCTGTCGAAGTTTTTTTTCTTTCCTGGTTTTACTCCCGGCAGTGGTGGTTTGCTGCGCGAGCGTGAACTGCTGACGCAGCGGCGAGCCTTTCAGGTCGACGACTGCGCGCGCGATGACTTCCTCTGCAGCCTAGGTGTTGAACCCATGGCTGGGGCTCTGATGATTTCGCTATTTGCTTATGAAAATGCAGCCTTGGGCAGCTGGCTAGAGGCATTGACGGCTGGGCCACAGCGTATTCAACTGCTGGTGCCTGAGGGGCGTATTCTGCGCAGCTTGCAGAGTTGGTTAGGCGGTATGGCCTTGCAGCCCGGTGATATTCGCCAGCGCGGCCAGTTGCATATCTACGTGCTGCCGTTTATGAGTCAGGAGCAGTACGACCGGCTGCTCTGGAGCTGTGACTTCAATGCGGTGCGCGGTGAAGACTCTTTTATTCGCGCGCAGTGGGCCGGGCGACCGTTGCTCTGGCATATCTATGAGCAGGCGGATAACACACACCTAGAAAAGCTCGATGCGTTTCTGCTGCTCTATAAAGAAGGTTTATCCGCAAACGCGCAGCGTGCATTGGTTGAGCTCTGGCATGCATGGAACAACGGCCAGGCAATCGACAAAAGCTGGGAAAAAATGCTGCAAAGCTGGCCGCAGCAGCATGAACATGCCGAAGAATGGTGCCTGCAGCGGGCTTCGCAGGCCGATCTTGCTGCGGCGCTGGTGCAGTTTTACCAAAATTGGCTATGATACGCGGCCAAGAATTCTGTAATTCCATCCAAAATCCGGATATTCGTATGAAAACCGCACAAGAAATGAAGGCCAACAGTGTGGCCCTGATCGACGGCCAACCTTGGCTGATCCAGAAAGCCGAATTCACTAAATCCGGTCGTAACAGCGCCATCGTTAAAATGAAGTTGAAGAACCTGCTCACCGGTTCGTCGACTGAAACCGTGTACAAGGCTGACGACAAGCTTGAGCCGGTGATCCTTGACCGTGTAGACGTGACCTACTCCTACTACAGCGAGCCTAACTACGTCTTTATGGACAACGAGTTCAACCAGTACGAGTTGAACAAGGATGATCTGGAAAGTGTCATGCCTTACATCGTTGATGGCATGAGCGACGTTTGCGAAGCCGTATTCTTTGAAGGCAAAGTGGTTTCGGTTGACCTGCCAACCACCATCGTTCGCCAGATCACCTACACCGAAGGCTCCGCTCGCGGTGATACTTCCGGTAAGGTGATGAAGACCGCCAAGCTGAGCAACGGCACTGAAGTTAAGGTTGCTGATTTCTGTAACATCGACGACTGGATCGAAATCGACACCCGTAGCGGCGAGTACAAATCCCGCGCTAAAGCCCCCGTCTAAGAACGGCTTTAACGGCGACAAGAAGCCTGACTTTGTGTCGGGCTTTTTTCTGCCTGCAATTTTTCCATCGTGCTTAACGGCGCTTTAAATTACGTTGCGTTGCTTGGTCCGCAGTGTTGCTCAGCTCTTGCGTTTAGGGGGCGAGCGAACTTTTGGTTGTGCTGTGCGCGTGAGGCAGTGAATCACCGGCGCGGCAAGCGGGCGATGCATCCGCTACAATGCGCGCCGAATTTGTCTTGCCCGAGAGCTCAGCTATGTCCGCTTGCCAAACCCCGATTATCGTTGCCCTGGATTTTCCGACCCGTGATGCTGCGCTGGTACTGGCTGATCAGCTTGACCCTGCGCTGTGCCGGGTAAAAGTCGGCAAGGAACTGTTCACCCGTTGCGGGCCGGAGATCGTTAATGCGCTGGCGGGTAAAGGCTTTGAGGTATTCCTCGACCTGAAATTCCACGATATCCCCAACACCACCGCCATGGCTGTTAAGGCAGCGGCTGAGATGGGGGTGTGGATGGTTAATGTGCACTGCTCGGGTGGTCTGCGCATGATGGCTGCTTGCCGCGAAAGCCTGGATAAACTCGCAGGGGTCAAGCCACTGTTGATCGGCGTAACCGTGCTGACCAGCATGGAACGTGAAGACTTGGCCGGTATCGGCTTGGATGTTGAGCCGCAGGCACAGGTGTTACGCCTGGCTGGCTTAGCCGCACAAGCCGGCCTGGATGGCTTGGTGTGCTCCGCTCAAGAAGCGCGAGCGCTAAAGACGGCCTACCCGGCATTGCAACTGGTGACCCCGGGGATTCGTCCGGCAGGAAGCGCTCAGGATGATCAGCGCCGCATTCTTACGCCGCGTCAGGCGCTGGAGGTGGGGTCTAATTACTTAGTCATCGGCCGGCCGATTAGCCAGGCTGCAGATCCGGCTAAGGCGCTGGCTACGGTCGTAGCCGAGCTGAACTGATACACAGCAAAAGGGCCGGAGTGATTCCGCTCTGGTCCACTGCCCGTGTAATCCAGATAAAAGCTAAATACATTCTTTGCCACTCGACTCCTCAGGTTTCCTCATGCATCCCGCCGCCGAAGATTCGCCCCTGGGTAAATCCAGCGAATACATTGCCACTTATACCCCCTCGCTGCTGTTCCCCATCCCGCGTGCGGCGAAATGGGCTGAGTTGGGCCTGAGCGCCGAGACGCTGCCGTATCAGGGCATTGATTTCTGGAACTGTTTTGAGCTGTCTTGGCTGTTACCGTCCGGTAAGCCGGTAGTGGCCATGGGCGAATTTGCCATTCCTGCGGACTCGCCGAATATCATCGAGTCGAAGTCGTTCAAGTTGTACCTCAACTCACTGAACCAGTCAGTGTTCAACACGCCTGACGAATTGGTAGCGGTTTTGGTGCAGGACCTCTCAGCCGCTGCTGGCAAGCCTGTAGGCGTGCGTGTGCGCAGCTTGGCGGATGTCACGGCCGAAGGTGTGGTGCAAGCGCCCGGTGTCTGTATTGATGAGCTGGATGTGAGCATCAGTAACTATGCGCAACCGCAACCAGAATTGTTGTGCTGCGATGCGCTGCGAGTCGTCGAGGAAAGCCTGCACAGTCACTTGCTCAAGTCCAACTGCCCGGTTACCGGCCAGCCAGATTGGGGCACGTTGGTGGTGCAGTACCGCGGCCCCGCGCTGGATCACGCCAGCGTGTTGGCGTATGTGGTGAGCTTCCGCCAGCATGCTGACTTTCATGAGCAGTGTGTTGAACGCATTTTTCTCGACCTGCTGCGGCTGCTCAACCCTGTGCACCTGACGGTCTACGCGCGTTACGTGCGGCGTGGCGGGCTGGATATCAATCCTTATCGCAGTACTGATGCCATCAACCCGGATAACCAGCGTTTGGTAAGGCAGTAATGCAAAACCCCAGCTAAGTGCTGGGGCTTTTTTCGGCGATGGTTGGTTTAAATACCCATATTGGCCAAACTTTGCACGATATTACGCAGGGTGCCAGCGAGGGTAGGGTGGCTCGCTTCAAAGCGCTCGACCGCCAAGTTGACCCCGTCAATCAAGGTGGCATCGGGGGCTGCTGCAACCTCGCGGGCCAGCTGTAATTCTATTTCCTGAGTCAGCACAAACAGCTCGGCTTGTTCCTCTTCAGTCAGTTGCGGCTGCTCGGCCAGTTGGTCGCGCAGATCTTGCAATTGTTGCTGCAGGCGGCTTGCAGGCATAGCGTTGTCCTTTTAAATGTCGATAAATTGGCTGACCTTGCGCGAGTGCGAAAGGTTTTGCATGTGCTCAGGTTAATCCAAGCTCGCCGGCTTTGCTTGCTTTGGATCAAACGTTAAGTACCGCTATGACGCGTCATCAGGCTCTAGCTTGGGGTTTCAGGCCTTTGAAGACGCTTTGCCAGAGGTCTCGCTGTAACTTTTATGATGATTGAGCTCTAGCAGCGTCAGGCTGGGTTGCATCGAAGGCTCACTGCAGCCGGTAACTGCTCAATAGCCATCTGGCTAGGGTGCTGACCTGTCTGGTGGCTGGTCGTTTTCCAGCGTTAGGCTGCCGATTGTCTGATTTTACACAACAAATAGTTGGGTTTTTCAGGTGATTGTTTGTCCGCTATGCTGCCTATTCAACGGGCTGCACCCTTATACTGCCCGCCTGATTTGGCAGCCTGAGGCAGCCTGAGTATTTTTCAAGGAGTGACTGTGATGCGTGTGATCGGTGCGAGCTGGATTCAACGATTGAGCCTATTGGTTGCCTGTACCGGCCTGCTATTGCTGCCTGCACTGGCGCAAGCCAGCGAAGAAGATCCTTGGCAGGGTTACAACCGCTTTATGTTTCGCATCAACGATAACGTTGATGCCTATACTTTGAAGCCATTGGCCAAAGGTTATCAGGCGGTGACGCCGCAGTTTCTTGAAGACGGCGTGCATAACGTCTTCCGCAACATTGGTGATGTTGGCAACTTGGCCAACAACCTGCTGCAGGGCAAGTTGCATGATGCGGGGGTTGATAGCAGTCGCCTGATTTTCAACACAACCTTCGGCTTGCTGGGCTTCTTTGATGTGGGCAGTGCCATGGGCCTGCAGCGTAGCGGTGAGGACTTCGGCCAGACGATGGGCGTCTGGGGCGTCAATAGTGGGCCTTACGTCGTATTGCCACTGCTGGGGCCGAGCACCGTGCGCGATGCCTTCGGCAGAGTGCCGGACAGCATGCTGACAGCTCCAGCCTCTATCGGTCACGTGCCAACTGCTAATGTGGTGCGCGGTGTTGAGGCCGTCGAGATTAGGGCTAACCTGTTGTCGGCTGAGCGCTTGATCAGTGGCGATAAATACACGTTCGTACGCAATGCCTACTTGCAAAACCGTGAGTTCAAGGTACGTGACGGCGACGTCGAAGACGATTTTTGATCGATCTGCACGTGTACATATTGAGGCGGCCATAAAGGGCCGCCTTTTTCTTGGCAGCGTATTTTCAGTTCATGCTGATAATGGCTAAACCAAGAGACTGGCGGCCGTCTTCCAAGAGGCTGACGCGCACCACCTCGGCGTATGCATCCAGCCCGCGCAACTCGTTATGGTCTGAGGCGATATGGACACGCACCTTGTCACCCATCTTTACCGCGCTTTCGGCCTCCAGTTGCATGCCTGTGCTGGAGAGATCGAGGCACAGTGCGGGAATTTCCTTGTCGTCATGGTGCAAGGTGACGGGCGCTTCTAGCCGCATGCGAATGTAATCACGCTTTTCACTGTAGTCATTTTGGCTCATGGGCATTTTCCTCTTGTTATGGGGTCTGTCCTGCAGCTCTTATAACCTTGGCTCATTTGAGGTGTAAAGCCGTGTTTCGACGACCGGCGCACGCTTGAATCACATAGCGGATGGGAGTACCGTCTGCGCCTTGAAGCACGCTGAGTTCGCGCGTCCAGGCAGTTGCCCTGACGTACAAGCCAACCCACACCCGGCGCAGTTTGCCTGGAAACCTCATGCACAAAACCAGTGCCACGCTGCTGATAATCGATGACGACGACGTAGTGCGCGCGAGCCTCGCCGCCTATTTGGAAGACAGTGGTTTTCATGTGCTGCAAGCCGTCAATGGTTTGCAGGGGCTGGAAATCTTTCAAGCGAAGTCGCCGGATCTGGTGATCTGCGATCTGCGCATGCCCCAAGTCGATGGCCTCGAATTGATCCGCCGCATCAATGCCCTGCACGTGGAAACTCCGGTCATCGTGGTGTCGGGTGCAGGCGTTATGAGTGATGCGGTTGAAGCGTTACGTTTGGGTGCTGCCGATTATTTGATCAAGCCCTTGGCTGATCTAGCCGTGCTTGAACACTCAGTAAACCGGGCGCTGGATCGGGCCAATTTACGCCTAGAAAACCAGCGCTACCGTGATGAGTTGGAAACGGCCAACCGTGAGCTGCAAGCCAGCCTGCATCTGTTGCAGGAAGATCAAAACGCCGGTCGCCAAGTGCAAATGAACATGCTGCCAGTAACGCCCTGGCAGGCCGACGGGCTGAATTTTGCCCATCAGATTATTCCGTCGCTTTACCTGTCTGGTGACTTTGTCGATTATTTTCGGGTCGATGACAGCCGTATCGCCTTTTATTTGGCCGATGTCTCTGGGCACGGAGCGTCTTCAGCCTTTATCACGGTACTGCTGAAGTTTATGACCACCCGCTTGCTCTACGAGTCGCGCCGCGGCGCAAGCTTGCCAGACATCAAACCGTCTGAGGTGCTCGCGCATATCAACCGTGGTCTGATCAACTGCAAGCTGGGTAAGCACGTGACCATGCTCGGTGGCGTGATCGATCAGGCCAACAATCGCCTGACGTACAGTATTGGCGGGCACTTGCCGTTGCCGGTGTTGTACAGCGAAGGTCAAGCTCACTACCTGCAAGGTCGTGGCCTGCCGGTTGGATTGTTTGTTGAGGCTGAATACAACGACCTAGAAATAGAGTTACCCGAGTCGTTCAGCCTGACGCTGCTCTCTGACGGTATCCTTGATCTGCTGCCGGGCGATACGTTGAGTGATAAGGAAACGCTGCTGCCGCAATTGATTAGCACTGCAGGCGGCACCTTGGATGGCCTGCGCAAGGCTTTTGGGCTGGCCAATTTAGGGGATATGCCGGATGATATCGCTTTGCTGGTGTTAAGCAGGAACCTTGCATGAACCCTGGGATAAGCCCCGGTAGAATTCAGTTTGCTGAGCAAGATGGCACGTTCATCTTGAAGTTTGTCGGCGAAGTACGCCTGACCCTGTGTTCGGCCCTAGATTCGACCATCGAAAAAATCTTCACCGCGCTGAATTTCTCAGCCATCGTGATTGATCTTACCGAAACGCGCAGCATTGACAGCACAACTCTCGGGCTGTTGGCCAAGTTATCGATTTTGTCGCGCTCAAAAGTTGGTTTGCTGCCGACTGTAGTGACCACCCACCCGGATATCACTCGTTTGTTGCAGTCGATGGGCTTTGACCAGGTGTTCAATATTGTTGATACGCCGCTGCCGTGCCCTGACTGCTTAGATGACCTACCGCCGCAGGATCAGTCAGAAGAGTTGGTGCGCGCCAAGGTACTCGAAGCGCACCGTATTCTGATGGGGTTAAATGAATCTAATCGCGAAGCCTTCCACGATTTGGTCAGTGCCCTCGAACACCACTGACACCGGCACGGCAAACAAACGGGGCGCTTACAAGCGCCCCGTTTGTATTTAAGCCTGAGCAGTCAGTAATTTCTCCAGCTTTTCTTGATCGCGGGCGAACAGGCGAATGCCCTCAGCCAGCTTCTCGGTGCCCATGGCATCTTCATTCATGGCCCAGCGGAATTGGCTTTCATTTAAGGGTTGTTTAGCTTCTGCGGCCTTGCCGGGGCTGAGCAGGCGCGCCAGTGGCCGCTGATCGTCAGCCAATTGCTGCAACAGCTCTGGGCTGATAGTCAGCCGGTCACAACCGGCCAGTTGTTCGATTTGACCAAGATTGCGAAAACTCGCGCCCATCACCACGGTCTTATAGTCGTTGGCCTTGTAGTAGTTGTAGATGCGCGTTACCGATTGCACGCCAGGGTCTTCGGCGCCCACATAATCGCGGCCTTCTGTTTTTTTGTGCCAGTCATAGATACGCCCCACGAAGGGCGAAATCAGAAACGCACCCGCATCCGCGCACGCCTGGGCTTGAGCAAAGCTGAACAGCAGGGTCAGGTTACATTGGATGCCCGCTTTCTCAAGTTGCTCAGCGGCGCGAATGCCTTCCCAGGTTGAGGCAATCTTGATTAGCACGCGTTCGCGACCGATACCGGCCTCTTCATACAGGCTGATCAGGCGTTCGGCGCGACGCAAGGTGGCTTGAGTGTCGAAAGACAGGCGCGCGTCCACTTCGGTGGAAATACGTCCGGGAATGATCTTGAGGATTTCACCACCGACCGCGACGCCAAAATGGTCGCAAGCCAAACCTAGATCGTCTTCGCAAGCCTTGATTGCGCATTGCAGCAGGTCGCTGTAGCGCGGCATGGCCGCCGCTTTAAGCAGCAGGGAAGGGTTGGTGGTGGCATCAACCGGCTTTAGGCGGGTGATAGCGTCGAGGTCGCCAGTATCGGCGACCACCGTGGTGAATTGCTTGAGTTGATCCAGCTTGGAGGTCATGACACAGCCTTGTGGTGACAGATGCAGCGACCTTACCCGAGTCAGTGGCCTTGCAGCAATTGCGCCGCTTGATCGAACAGCGCCAACGGCTCATCGGTCTTGTGAATGTCCACCGAGAGCAGCTGACGAAAGCGCCGCGCCCCATTAAAGCCCTGAGCCAGACCGAGCATATGCCGGGTAATGTGGTGCATGCTGCCCCCTTCGGCGAGGTGTGAGGCAATGTAATTACGCATGCTCAGCATGGCCTCAAAGCGGCTCATCACCGCGCGAGTTGAGCCGAACAGCTGTTGATCCACTTGGGCCAGCAGATAGGGATTGTGATAAGACTCGCGGCCGAGCATCACACCATCAAAGGTGTGCAAATGCTGCTGGCAATCTTCCAGCGTTTTGATGCCGCCATTAAGAATGATTTCAAGCTCGGGGAAGTCTTGTTTGAGCTGAGCCACAACGTCATAGCGCAGGGGCGGTACTTCGCGGTTTTCCTTAGGCGACAGCCCTTCCAGAATGGCGATGCGCGCATGCACGGTAAAGCTTGTGCAGCCGGCATCACGGACCGTACCCACGAAGTCACACAACTGAGCATAACTGTCGCGGCCATTGATACCGATGCGATGCTTAACCGTAACGGGTATGGCCACTGCATCGTGCATCGCCTTCACGCAGTCGGCGACCAACTGCGGATGCGCCATCAGGCACGCGCCAATCATATTGTTCTGCACCCGGTCACTGGGGCAGCCGACGTTTAGATTGACCTCGTTATAGCCAGCTTCCTGCGCGAGTTTGGCGCAAGCCGCCAGATCCGCCGGCACACTGCCGCCCAACTGCAGGGCTAGCGGGTATTCCGCTGCGCTGTGACGCAGAAAACGCGCCGTATCACCGTACAAAATAGCCCCGGTGGTGACCATTTCGGTATATAGCAGGGCGTGATGGGACAGCTGACGTAAAAAGACGCGGCAATGGCGATCTGTCCAATCCATCATGGGCGCAACCGAGAAGCGGCGGGACACTGTAGCTGGCGTGGTTGTTGGGTTGTAGCCTTGTGGCATGGACGTCTCCGGCGTACGCGGCGCTGATGAGTTACTGGGGCTTGTGGCTTATTTTAAAATTGGGTGATGCGCTGCACCACTCAAATGCTCGCCCGGACTAACGGCCAGCGGGTGTAACCGCATGGCAACGACAGGCCGCGTAAGAAGGCTGACGGCACGATCGGTCACACCGTTCAGATTCGAAGAAAAAGATGGGCTTCGAGTTTACACGCGGAGCCAGATCTTCGTCCGCAAGATAGCGGCCGAGCAGGGGCTGTTTCAAAAGACTGCATGGGATAACCTTGCACCTTGAATCAATCATAAGACTGTGGATTAAACGATGGGTTTTGAACAACTAGCTGAGCTACGCGACCTCCTACGGGCCGAAAAAGCGCCAGTAAAGACTGAGAGCGCGAAGCCGCCTACACGCAATCCTTCTGTGCAGGCCAAGCCTCGCGAGCAAGATCCTGCGGTGGAAGCGATCTGGCGATTGCAGAAGCACTTTCCATTGGCCTTCCCGGTCAATCCGGCTTCCAAGGTTCCGCTTAAGGAAGGCATTTTAAAGGATGCCGAGCAGCACCTAGAGCTACTGGGTGTATCCAGCGAGCAGCTCAAGCAGGGCATCGCCATCTGGTGCCGAGGAAATCGATATTGGGCAAGCATGACGGAAAATGCGCCGCGCTTAGACTTAAGCGGCCAAGCCGTTGGCATAGTTACGGCGCCTCAGGCGCTGCATGCCAAACAGCAGGCGAAGCGCCAGCGCGGACAAGCACGCCGTAATCAGGCAACGCCGAAAGAGCGTATTCAGGATAAGGCCGTCGATAGCGCCTTGGAACAGGCCATGGATTAAAAACATTCACCCTCTGTACCGAGTAGCAAAATCACTGGCGAGGTGCACGAGGGGATGATCAGGCCGCTCAATGAGCGGTAAGTGGCCGATTGCAATTCTTTACGTCAGCCTGCAATCGGCCCAGGCCGTGTAAACAAGCAGTCACCGTTGATTGACCGTAAAGGCAAGCCCTAGGTGCAAAAGAAACTAGTCAGCGTGCATCTAAGTCGAGCGTTACGATTCGGGAGCTTTCTGGCGGCATCTCATGTTTGGCGCCTGCGTTTTTTCACAGACTTGGCCGGTTATTAACGTTCTAAACAGTCGGAGGCGATTCATACTCAATGGCGTCGTCTTTTTCACTGCCACCGATAATCGCCGCTCCCACTAAGTCGCCAGTTACATTCAGGGCGGTAGCCCCCATGCCAACCAGTGAGTCAATCGCTACGAGCAGGGCAACCGTCTCGATCGGTAAGCCCACTTGCGCAAATACGGTGGCGATCATGATGATCCCGGCCCCTGGCACGCCGGCCGTGCCTATGGTTGCCAGCGTCCCAACGATTACGATTTGTGCCATCTGCATCAGGTCCAGCGGTACACCGATTACGTTCGCGGCAAAGACTGCCGATATCGCGATTCTGATTGCCGCTCCATCCATGTTGATCGTAGCCCCCAGAGGCAGAATGAAGCTATACGCCCGGTGGGAGAGCCCCATCCTGCTGGCGGCATCCATAGTAATCGGCAATGTGCCAGAGCTGCTTTGTGTGGCGAAGGCTGTAACGATGGGGGTTCTGGCGTAGCGAATAAAATTCCCTACTTTGACGCCCGATACCAGCATGGCTAGACAGTAAAGACCCGCGTGCACAAACAACGCGACATAAAACACCACCACCATGCCTGCCAAGGATGTAATCGTTGCGGCTCCTTGCTTTGCTACAGTGCCGGCCACGATAGCGAATATGCCGATGGGTAAGTAATGCAGCACACCGCGCATGATCATCATGGTCGCTTGGTTAAGACCCTCGACAACCGTGAGCACCTGCTTGGCCGCATTTCCATGGACCGGGGATTCGCGCAGCTTCAGCAACGCTAGGCCAAAGGTTACGGCGGTAAATATGATGCCAAGCATGTTCATCTGAGCAAAGGCGGTAAACAGATTATCCGGAACGATACTTAGAACGACGTTAACAATACTTGCCTGACTCTTCACCTCGACCACAGCATCGCTCGCAAGCTGCATACCGGCGCCCGGTGACAGCACTGACGCCACGGCCATGCCCACAATCATGGCAATGGCTGTTGTCAGCAGGTACCAGGCGATGGTTTTCCCACCAAGGCGCCCAACCCCCCCCGTACTTCCTTGGTTTACCCCCACAATCAAGGTAAAGAGCACGATAGGCACAATCAGGAACTTCAGCAGCCTCAGTAGCAGTTCTCCAAAGGGCGCAAACCAGTCAACGACCTGCTGATCTGCAAGCAGCCCTACACCGATACCCAAGATCAAGGCGATGGTGATGCGGAGTATTAGTGACGATTGCGTATACATTTTAAACATGGCGTACATGGCTTCTATTCTGGAATAAATGATGCGAAACAACCGGCTCCAACATTGATGCCGCAACGACTGCGCGACGCTTCATCCCTCCTGCGCTCGATACGCCCCTGGCGTCAGCCCTGTCCATTTTTTAAACGCCCGGTGAAACGCCGACGGCTCGGAAAACCCCAGCTGTTCGGCTATGTCCTGAATGGCTAAGTCATCGCGACCCAGATGGTAAATAGCCAAATCACGGCGCAGATGATCCTTGAGTTCTTGAAAGCTTGAGCCTTCTTCACGCAAATGCCTGCGCAATGTTTGCGGGCTCATGTGCAGGTGTTTGGCCACTGTGTCGAGGTCCGGCCAGTTGCTGCAGTCACGGCCGAGCTGGCGGCGAATTTGGCTGATCAAGCTGTCGCCGCCATCCGGGCGAGCGAGCAGGTCGGCGGGTGAGTGCTGGAGGAATTGTTTGAGGGTCCGCTCGTCTTGTAGCAGCGGCATGGCTAAGTAACGAGCATTGAACAGCAGGCTGGTGCGGCCCGCCGCGAAGCGTCTCGTGCAGGGGAACAGCAGTTCGTACTCGCCAGCATGGGCGGGTTGGGTGTAAGTAAACGTGGCTTCTTCCAGGCGGATGCGCTGACCGATCAGCCAACTGCCAAGGCGGTGCCAGATCACCAGCAGGCTTTCCACTAAGAAGTGATCGGGGTCGATTAGGGGCGAGTCATCCACGCTGAGCCGCGCCCAGTCGCCTTCACGCTGGATACTGATGGTCGGCGCTTGGGCAAATAGGCCGTAAAACAACGCACCTCGGCCCAGGGCTTTTTCCAGCGAATGACAGTGGATGATGGCGTAACACATCATGGCGAAGGTGCCGCGCTTGCTGGGCTGGCGGCCAAAGCCTAAGTATTCGTCGTCAAGGCTCTCCCAAAGCAACTGCACCAACCGGGCGAATTGCTCAGGTGCAACGCGTGCCCTTGGCTCGTCGAGCAGCGCCGGTTGGATGCCCAGTTGGCGCAACAGTGAGCTGCAATCGTGGCCTTGACGCTCGGCGCCGCGCAGGGCTGCACGGACAAAGTGGCTGGCGATAGTGCGTTCGCGCATGACGGCTCCTTGAAAGTACGCCGATGGTAGGCGGCGCATTGCTCATAGGACAAGTCAGTCGAGCGATTGGGTCAATCCAGGCTGAGCGCATGGGTCATTGAGGCCTTGCTAGCGCGCAGCCTAACCTGCAACACGACTTCAGCTCTGGGAGCAGCCCCGCATGCATCGCACTATTTTTGACACTGAACACAACATGTTCCGCGATTCCTTCGCCGCCTTCCTTAAAAAGGAAGTAGTGCCGCATCAGGATGAGTGGGAAGCCGCCGGCATGGTCAGCCGTGAAGTGTGGAAGAAAGCGGGCGACATGGGTTTTCTGCTGCCCTGGGCAGATGAAGAATACGGCGGTGCTGGGCTTAAGGATTTTCGCTATGAGCAGATCATGTGTGAAGAGTTAGCCAGGGTAAACGAGGCGGGCTTTTGGTTGCCGTTGCACTCGGCGCTTTGCGGCCCGTATATCGCCGAATACGGCAGCGCGGAACAAAAAGCGCGTTTTATGCCGGGCATCATCAGCGGTGAATTGATTCTTGCCGTGGCCATGACCGAACCGAGTGCCGGCTCCGATTTGGCGGGCATGCGCACCACTGCGGTGGAGCAGGGTGATCACTACGTACTCAACGGCTCTAAGGTATTTATCTCCAACGGCATTCTCTCCGATGTAGTGATTGTTGCTGCCAAGACTGACCCAAACAACAAACACGCCATGGGCTTATTTTTGGTTGAGCGCGGTATGGAAGGCTTCGAGCGCGGCAAGAAGCTGGAAAAACTCGGCATGAAGAGCCAAGACACCGCTGAGCTGTTCTTCAATAACGTCAAGGTGCCCAAAGCCAACCTGCTCGGCGATGCCAAAGGCGGATTCTTCTACTTAATGAACATGCTGGCTCAGGAGCGGCTGACCAATGCCTGCGGTGCAGTGGCGGCGGCCGAAGCCGCGCTGCAAACCACCATCGATTACGTGAAGGAGCGCAAGGCCTTTGATCGGCCGATATCGCACTTCCAGAACACCCGTTTCAAGCTGGCCGAAATGCGCACGCAAATCGACGTGGCTCAGGTGTTTGTCGACCGCTGCGTGATGGACCATAACGAGAAAAAACTCACCCCAGAGGTGGCCGCCGAAGCCAAACTGTTCACCACCGAGTTGCTGTGCAAGGTGGTCGATGAAGGTGTTCAGCTGCATGGCGGCTGGGGCTATATGTGGGAATACCCAATCTGCAAGATGTACGCAAACGCGCGTATTCAGCGCATTTTTGCCGGCACCTCGGAAATCATGAAAGAGATCATCAGCCGCGGTATGAAGCTCTAGGAGCAGGAGCCGTCAGCCAGTCGATTCGCGCGGTTAATCTGGATCGCCTGGCTGTACTCATTGCAGCCAGCGCATTGGCTAATTAGCGCTATGTAGACAATTAATTAATCGCAAAACCAGAACAATATGGATGACCAGAGGTCGGTGCGTGCGAGTACACAGCGGCTGGTTTAGCGCTACTGTTCAGGTCTGGAAAATAATAATAATGAGGTAAAAAATGATCGAACAACTGCCTCTGGAGCGCCTGGCGCTCTGGGTTGAGAAACGCCCGAATGCGGTGTGGCTCAGCCAGCCGGTGAATGGTCAATGGCACGATGTTACGTGGGCGCAAGTGGATGATCAGGCGCGGCGCATGGCTGCAGCGCTGCATGCGCTGGGTTGCTCGCCCGGTGATCGCGTTGCGTTGCTGTCAAAGAACTGCGCGGAGTGGGTGATTGCCGACTTGGCGATCATGCTCGCAGGTTTGATCAGCGTGCCGCTGTACCCCTTGCAGTCGGCAGAAAGCATTAACTACGTGCTGCATCATTCGCAGTGCAAAGTGATCTTCTTGGGTAAGTTAGATGAGCCTGCCAAGTTGGAGCCGGGTATTACGCCTGAGCTGATACGCATCGCCATGCCGTATCCAACAATCAAAGCCGAGCATGGTTGGCATGCGTTGCTGGCCGCGCATGCACCTCTGCTCGATGCCCATGTGCAGTCTGCCGATGCCCTGCTGAGTATTCTCTATACCTCTGGCACCACCGGCCAACCCAAGGGTGTGATGCTTTCGGCCAAGGCCTTTGCTTATGCGGGCAGCCAGTCGGTAAAGGAATTGCAGATTACCGAGCAGGACCAGTATTTCTCTTACTTACCGCTGTCGCATGCCGCTGAACGGTTTTTAGTGGAGATGAACGCGCTGTATAGCGGCGGACGGATTGCCTTTGTCGAGTCGCTGGAAACCTTTGCCAGCGATCTGCGCCATGTGCGGCCGACCGTATTCTTTTCCGTGCCGCGGCTGTGGACGCGCTTTCAGCAGGGCGTGTTGGAGAAACTGCCGCAAGCCAAGCTGGCGCGGTTGCTGAGGATTCCAATGATTGGCTCCTTGGTCGCGGGCAAAATTCGTAAAGGCTTGGGGCTGGACCGCGCGCGTATTTTGGTCAGTGGCGCGGCAGCAATTCCACCGGCATTGCTGGAGTGGTACCAGTCGATTGGCATGACAGTCTGCGAAGGCTATGGCATGACCGAGCACATGGCCTATGGCTGTTTTAATCGACCGGGGCAGGTGCGCTTTGGCACGGTGGGGCGGCCCATGCCGGGCAATGAGCTGCGCATAGCTGACAGTGGTGAAATCCTGCTGCACTGCCCGAGCCTGATGTTGGGCTATTACTTGGACCCTGAAAAAACTGCAGAAACTATCACTGATGGCTGGTTGCACACCGGTGACAAGGGCGAGGTTGATGCAGCGGGTTTCTTAAAGATCACCGGTCGGGTGAAAGACATCTTTAAAACCAGCAAGGGCAAGTACATTGCACCGGCGCCGATTGAAGGCGAGATTGCTAAAAACCTATTGGTCGAGCAGGTGTGCCTGATGGGCAGCAACCTTGCTCAACCATTGGCGCTGATCGAGTTATCACCCGCCGCCCGCCAGCAGGCTCGGGAACACGTAGCGGCTGAGTTGTTGCACACCTTGCAGCAACTGAATGCGCGGCTTGAGGCCCACGAGCGGCTCAGTCACTTTATTGTGGTGCGTGAGGCGTGGACCGTGGACAACGGTTGCATGACGCCGACGATGAAAATCCGTCGTAACGTGTTGGAAGGGCTTTTTCTCGATCAGCTGGCAGCACTGGATGCCAAGCAACCGCTGCATTGGCAGTGAAGCGTTGGCTTTTTTAGGCGTCAGCGAGCTGGCGGCTACAGAGATTGATTTGTTCAGGCCCGCTGCATGGGGCGGGGCGCGCAGGTTGAGCGCAGCGATACCCATCAGCATTAACGATTTCCCAAAGGAGCTGTTATGAAAGGCCCGCTGTCGACCTTGAAAGTATTGGATTTCTCCACCTTGTTGCCCGGCCCGTTTGCCTCGTTGATGCTGGCCGATATGGGCGCCGAAGTGCTGAGGGTCGAGTCGCCGACGCGCATGGATTTGGTGCGCGTATTGCCGCCCCATGACGGCGGTGTGTCTGCCAGCCATGCCTACCTCAATCGCAACAAACGCTGCATCGCCCTGGACCTAAAAAAGCCCGAGGCTGTGGAAATGGTTAAACAGTTGGTGGCTGAGTACGACATCGTGCTGGAGCAGTTTCGCCCAGGGGTGATGGACAAACTCGGGGTGGGCTATGCCGCGCTCAAGGAGATCAATCCTAAGCTTATCTACGTATCGATCACCGGCTACGGCCAAACCGGGCCCTATAAAGACCGCGCCGGGCACGATATTAATTATCTCGCGCTGGCCGGTATCGCCAGTTACACCGGGCGCCGTGAATCTGGGCCGTTGCCGTTAGGTATCCAAGCGGCGGACATCGCGGGCGGCTCGCTGCATGGGGTGATTGGCTTGCTGGCCGCGGTGATCCAACGTCAGGCCACGGGGTTGGGCCAGCACGTAGATATCAGCATGACTGATTGCGCTTTCAGCCTGCATGGCATGGCGGGTGCGGGCTATCTGGCGGCCGGGGTAGAGCCAGCGATGGAAAACCAAGCGCTCAATGGCGGCAGCTTTTACGATTACTACCGCACCCGCGACGGGCGCTGGTTTTCGGTGGGCAGCTTAGAGCCGCAATTTATGCAACAGTTTTGCGCCGCTATTGGTCGCCCAGAGTTGGCGTCGCGTGGCCTTTCTCAACGACCCGAAGACCAGCAAGCTCTGAAACGCGAAATTGAAATTGAGTTTGAAAAGCGTGACTTCGCTGAGTGGAATCAGCTTTTCGCTGAAATGGACGCGTGTGTAGAACCGATGCTCACCCTCAGCGAGGCGGTTGAGCATCCGCAGGTTAAAGCACGCGGCTTAATCACTCAGGTGCCTCGTGCGAATAACCAGCCGCAGGCGCAAATCGCCTGCCCAATAAAATTCTCCGGCGGTTTACCGGCCCCTCGGCATGTGGGCGCCGCACTGGGTGCGCACACCGCTGAGGTATTGGCCGAATTAGGCTACAGCGTTGAGCAAATTGCCGCGCTTAAAGCAGCAAAAGTGGTGGCCTAACTCCGCACTACAGACTGCGATCGCGTAAACACTTTGCTGTGTGCGTCATGAGGGTTAGTCGTCAAACGTTTGTTTTTCCGGCATAAGCCTGATGCACTTCGTCGCCGTGTAGCGTTATGTTTTGTGACGTACTGAAGCGCGACTCACTAGTTACTGCTTAATTTCTGGTTTGAGCAGCGCATGGCCACAAGACCGTGGCTGCAGGCTAATCATGCTGAGCCGTGACCATACAGCGCTTAGCCTCGATGATTATTCGAGCCGTTGTTCGCCGGTAAAACTTAAGGTTACTTTGCAGCGTCTGCAGAAATAGCGGCGGCCTTTGCTTACCAAGGCATGGCGCTGCGCCGAGAAGGGGAATTCACCCTGAGGGCAACTGCAACGGTAAATGTAGCGGTTGGCCATGCGCCGCTTGACCTCATAGGTATGACAACGGTTGGGCGCAAGCTCATAAACGCCGCGCATAATCAGTTGCCATTCCTCGCCGTGGGGCTGGATTTTTAAGCCAAATAGCTGATGGGCGATCAGGTGCGCCACTTCATGGGGCACGGTCTGTCTGAGGAAGTCTTCGCGGTTTTCCCGATACAACTGCGGGTTAAACCGCAGTTTGTTTTCCGTCAGGTGCGCCACCCCAGCTTTTTGCCCGCGCAGCTTGAAGCTCACGTCCGGGCGAGTAAAGGATCGTTTAAAGAAGGTTTCGGCTTTTTGATAGCAGTGTTCTACACAGCTCAGAAGATGCTCGGGCATGGCGCTGATGATCGAATAACGGGGCTGCAATTATGCCGAAGACGGGCATGGGTCGCAGCCCTAAAACGATGAAACCACCCGTAGGTGGTTTCATGCTGTTTCATTAAATACCGGATTAGCTGGTGTAAACCGGACCGACGCCGAAGCCCCAGAGAATCACCGAGCTGGCTATCATCGCCACCAGCACCACGAGGCCAACCGCCAGCACAGAGCTGGAAAACATAAAGCCCTCATCCTCAGGTATGCCCATAAACCTCGGTATCCCGACATATAGCAGGTACACCGTGTAACAGATGGCTGCGGTGCCCACCACCATGGCGAGCCAAAGGTGCGGGTAGAGTGCTGCAAGGCCGCCGATAAACAGCGGTGTGGCGGTATACGCGGCAAACACTATGCATTGTGTGAGGTTGGGGCTGGCATCGTAGGTGCGCGCCATCCAGTGAACAAAAGCGCCCATAACAGCCACCCCGGCGAGCATTGCCAAGTAGGTCATGATGGTCATTTGCAGCGCGCTTGATTCTGTCAGCATCACCGGTGCTCGGTCGCCAATAGCCCAACCCACTTGAGTGGTGCCGATGTAAGCCGATACAGCGGGAATTGCTGCAAGGATTAATACGTGAGTGAGATACATGTGGCTGATGCTTTCTTCTTCGCCACGAATTTCCTGCCATTCCCGGTCGGGATGGGTGAAAAGCCCCCAAACGTGGTTGATCATGTCAAACCTCCTTTATATGGCAGCCGCCCCCCAGCTCAGCGCCTGATACGCATGTGCAGCGTTATCAGGTACGAGGCCGAACCAATGCGACCGTATGTCGCAGTATAGGCAGCGATCCTGCGAGACAAGGATGAAGCATTAGAGCAAATCGGACTTTCAAGCGCGGCCGTAATAGCTTTCTAGTATTTCCATAGCCTTGTTAATCGACTGCAAACGCTCTGTGCTGCCGCCTCTGTCAGGGTGATGCAGGCTGACCAATTGTCGGTAGCGCTGTTTGATCCGTCCCGGCGTCAGGGGTTGCGGGCTGTCAGTCAGCTCAAAGAGCGCCAAGGCCGCCTGCTGTTGCTCGCCGCCCTCAAGGCATGACCAGAAGCTACGCAGCAACCTGGCGACCTCGTGCTCGTCGGTATCCCTAAGCTGGCTCATGTCGAGGTAATAGTCGCGCAGAGGGTCGTGCGCGTTCAATTGCAAGCTGTCCGACTGTGCATAACCGCCCTCAAAGGGCAGCAGCTGAATATCCAGCGCGGTGATGCGCAGATAACCGCTTTGGCTAGCCCAGAGCCGCTCACGCAGGCGATAGAGCGCGTTAAACAGCAGAAAATGCGTGCGAAACAGCACCAGTGCGTCGGTCAATGGCTGGTTCGGAATATGCGAGCAGTGGCGCTTTTTCAGCTGCTGGATCAGGTCGTACTCAGTCATACCGTTAGGTGCGCCGCGCAATAACTGATGCACGTGCTCGCAGAGGTCGAGGCTTGGGTCTAAATCGTCGTTCATCGGCCGGGCCTAGCATTTCACTTTGATGGGGGTAGGGCGCGTCACGCTTTCTGCGTAAAATGCCGCTTCTTAAACGACTTCCGGATTCCAGCGCGCCATGGGTAGCCTCTCGGTCAATCAGAACAAACTGCAAAAACGTCTGCGTCGCCAGGCAGGCGAAGCCGTTGCCGACTTCAACATGATCGAAGAGGGCGACAAAGTCATGGTCTGCCTGTCTGGCGGCAAGGACAGCTACACACTGCTGGATGTGCTGCTGCACCTGCAAAAAGTGGCGCCGATCAAGTTTGAGATCGTCGCGGTAAACATGGATCAGAAGCAACCGGGCTTCCCTGAGCATGTGTTGCCGGCGTACCTAGAATCCATCGGTGTGCCTTATCACATCGTCGAGAAAGACACCTATTCGGTGGTTAAAGAGAAAATTCCGGAAGGCAAAACCACCTGTTCGCTGTGTTCGCGTCTGCGGCGCGGCACGCTTTACACCTTTGCTGATGAAATTGGTGCCACCAAGATGGCCCTTGGTCACCATCGCGATGACATCTTAGAAACCTTTTTCCTCAATATGTTCTATGGCGGCACCCTCAAAGCCATGCCGCCTAAGTTGCGTGCTGACGACGGCCGCAATGTAGTGATTCGCCCGCTGGCCTACTGCAGTGAGGCTGATATCGAGGCTTACAGCCAACTTAAGGAATTCCCGATCATCCCGTGCAACCTCTGCGGCTCGCAGGAAAACCTGCAGCGCCAAGTGGTTAAAGACATGCTCAAGGAATGGGAGCGCAAGACGCCTGGCCGTATCGACATCATGTTTCGTGCCTTGCAGAACGTGGTGCCGTCACAGCTGGCTGACCGTAACCTGTTCGACTTTAAGAGCTTGAAAATCGATGACAATGCGGCCTCGCGTTTTGTTGACGTGATGAACCTTTGATTCAGCGAATTCCCCGCCTAAGGACTGCCGATGCGTGATTACAAATGGCTGCATGAGTACTGCCTGAATCGCTTCGGCTCAGTCGCGGCGTTGGAAGCGCGCCTGCCTTCACCGCGCAGTGCAGCTGAGCTGCGGGCGATCAGTAATGATCGCTATTTGTCGGTGATGAGTTTGCGGATATTCCGTGCAGGGCTCAGGCACAGTTTGGTGGACTCCAAGTGGCCTGCATTTGAGCAGGTATTCTTCGGTTTTGACTCAGAAAAAGTCGTGCTGATGGGCGCGGAACGGTTGGAAAACCTTATGCATGACGCACGTATTATCCGCCACTTGGGCAAACTAAAAAGCGTGCCGCGTAACGCCCAATTTATTCTGGATGTGGAGGCTGGGTATTTGCCGGGTATTCCTTCATCAAGCGCTGCCCGCCACCTTCTGCAGGAGGTGGCGGGCAAGCAAACGCGTCCCGCGCCTGGGTTTGCCTTCGGTGCATTGATTGCTGATTGGCCGGTGGACGATATCGTTGGGCTTTGGAAGTACCTAGCCAAAAACGGCAGCCAGCTTGGCGGTCTTTCGGCGCCAAGGTTTTTACGCATGGTAGGCAAAGACACCTTTGTCCCCAGCGATGACATGGTCGCCGCACTTAAGGCGCAGAAGATTATCGACAAAGTACCCACCAGCCTGAAGGAACGTGCGGCGGTGCAAGCGGCGTTCAACGAGTGGCACAAACAGAGCGGTCGTCCTTTGTGTCAGCTCTCAGTAATGCTGGCGCATACGGTTAACCACTGACCCGCTGAGCGCTGATTGCGCGCTGAGTGCTGCGCCCGCATCGAGCCACTTTTACGCACTCGCAAAAAGCAGGTTTACTGCGCAAATCAACCCGCGTCGCTTGAACTTGAGCGCTCGGCGGATGTGCATCTGCACAGGCTGGCGTTAGATGGTTTGCCGCAGCTGCTGAGTCACATCTAGGGCCATAGAATTTGCAAATGCATGTCATAGAGGGCATAGTCGCGATCTTAAAATTTTAACCGACACGGTCGTGCTCATGCTCAAACGCCTCGCACCCCTCGTGCCTATCGCACTTACTTTAGTCCTCAGCGCCTGCGCCAACCATACGCCGCAGCCCGAATTAACTCTCCAGCCACCGGTGTTCTCTTCTACCGACCTTGCTGAGTTTGACGAACAAGCTGAAGAAGCCGCCCTCGGCGATTTCACCGAAGAAAAAGCCTATAAATTACCTCAGTTAGCAGACGGCATTCTGTCCCATGGCTTGTCGCTGGTAGGGACACGTTATCGTTTTGGCGGCAGCTCGGTGAAGTCGGGCTTCGACTGCAGCGGCTTCATTGGCTTCCTGTTCAAAGAAGAACTGGGCATGAAATTGCCGCGTTCTTCCCGCGACATGATCAACATCAATGCGCCACTGGTGGCGCGCGATGAGCTTGAGCCGGGCGATTTGCTGTTTTTCAGTACCAATGGCCGCAATCGCGTCAGCCATGCTGGTATCTATATGGGGGATAACCAGTTTATTCACTCAAGCAGCAGTCGCAGTGGTGGTGTGCGGGTCGACAGTTTGAATGACCGCTATTGGAAGCGCACCTTCATCGAAGCTAAGCGCGCCCTCGCCATGGCACCTACTGATGCTGTTGTGCGTCATCCTTAACGTTTCTCGCGGCGATCAAGCGCACTGATCGCCGCAGACATTGCCCTTAGCAGCGCATCCCGATAATTTTCAACAACCTGCCACGCAAAGCTAACGCTTGCACTAGGTTGTGCAAGCCTGCAGAGTAAAGCGCATCCCGGCCCAGGACCGCTTTGTCTATGACCACTCTCTCTCGTATTAGCTTAATGATGCTCGTTGCTCTGCTTAGTGGCTGCGCCAGTCAAGCCCCTGCGCCAGTTTCACAGCCCACTGTTTATCAGCCCATCAGCAGCGGCAACGGTAATGCCGAGGATGTTCTGTTTCGAGCGCTGGGGCTGGTCGGTACGCCTTACCGCTACGGCGGCAATACCCCCGAAGGCGGGTTTGATTGCAGTGGGTTGATTGGGTTTGTCTACCGGGATGCTGCCGGGATCAAACTCCCCCGTTCGACCCGCGAGCTGATTAGCATGCGCTCCCCAGGCGTTGGCCGTGATGCCCTGCAAAGTGGTGATCTGGTGTTCTTTGCAACCAATGGCGGTAACCAAGTCAGCCACGCGGGTATTTATGTAGGTGATGGCCGCTTCGTCCACGCGCCATCCACCGGCGGCACTGTTCGCTTAGACAGCCTAAGCAACCGCTATTGGCAGCGTACCTATTTGAATGCCAAGCGAGTTTTCCCCCCGGAGTTGGCTAGTAATCCCTAACGGCGGTCCTTTAACGAGGCAGTTGGCATGACCAATCAGACGCTGAACCTCGATGGCGCTCTGCACCAATACCTGTTGGATGTTTCCCTGCGCGAAACGCCGCTGCTGAAACGTCTGCGCGATGAAACTGCGCAGCTAAACACTGCGCGCTGGCAAATTGCCCCTGAGCAGGGGCAGTTTATGGCTTTGCTGGTGCTGTTGGTGGGCGCGCGACGAATTATCGAAGTCGGCACCTTTACCGGTTACAGCGCCATCTGCATGGCCCAAGCCATGCCGCAAGAGGGTCGTTTGATCTGCTGCGATATTCCCGGTGATTACAACGCTACGGCTGAGCGTTATTGGCGAGAGGCGGGCCTCAGTGATCGAATCGAACAGCGTTTGGCGCCGGCACTGGCGACCCTAGCGGCACTTGAAGCTGAAGGCCTGGCGGGCACTATCGATTTGTTGTTTATTGATGCCGATAAGGCCAACTATCCAGCCTACTTAGAACACGCCTTGCGCTTGGTACGCCAAGGGGGACTGATTTTGTTCGATAACACGTTGTGGAGCGGGCGGGTGCTGGAGTCAAGTGGCCAGAGTGCCGACACCCTGGCAATTCAGGCGCTCAACATGGCTTTGCGCGATGATCAGCGCATCGATCTATCTCTTCTGCCACTGGGCGATGGCTTGAGCCTGTGCCGTAAGCGCTGAGGCTGCGTCGTCTGTATGCCCGAATCGATCCGCCTGCCGGCACAACCCGCTGTCTGCGAACTGTGCGCTCGCTCAGCTCCGCTGACTCGCCATCACTTGATCCCTAAAGCACTGCACAACAAGGTTTATGTGCAGAAGCGCTTCGGCAAAAGCGAGCGCATCAGCGCCACGCTTTGGGTGTGCCGCGCGTGCCACAACCAGATCCATCGGCTGTTCAGCGAAAAGCAACTGGCGTTGACCTACAACAACCGCGACAGCCTGCTCAGTGATGAGCGCTTGCGTACTTTTGTTGCGTGGCTGGCCGGCAAGCCGCCGGGTTTTATGCCTAAGCACTGAGTGCTGATCAGGTGCAACTGTGGTTAATGGTGAGCCTGTTTGGGTGAAACTGAGCCAGCAAAAGAATCCTAGCGCAAGCGGGGCTCAGGTCACGCGGTGCATTGGCGCCGCGAGCCTCTAGCCGATAGTCGGCTTGCTTAGCGGGTGACCAAGGCTCAACCTTGCTGGCATTAATGCCTCTGCAGCAATCGTAAGGGACGCAACATGAAGACAATCGGGCGCGGCAGTTTTTGGATTCTGCTGGGCGCATCGCTGATCTTGGCCTTGTCGCTGGGCATCCGTCATGGTTTTGGCCTGTTCTTGCCGCCGATGAGCGCTGAGTTCGGCTGGGGGCGTGAGGTATTTGCCTTTGCTATCGCGTTACAGAACCTAATCTGGGGCCTGACTCAGCCGTTCACCGGTGCACTGGCCGATCGTTTTGGTGCGCGCCGTGTGGTCATAGTCGGCGGCATTTTGTATACCATAGGCCTGGTCTGCATGGGCCTGGCCGACTCCGCCACAAGCCTGTCATTAAGTGCGGGTGTGCTGATTGGTCTGGGTTTATCCGGCACCTCGTTCTCGGTGATTCTGGGTGCAGTGGGGCGCGCAGTGCCGATGGAAAAACGCAGCATGGCCATGGGCATTGCCGCCGCCGTCGGCTCTTTTGGCCAGTTTGTGATGCTGCCGGGCACGCTGGGATTGATCAGTTGGTTGGGTTGGGCGCTGGCATTGATGGCTCTGGGTCTGCTGGTCGCTTTGATCATCCCGCTGGCGGCCATGCTCAAGGATGTCCCGTTACCGCGCACCGGTCAGGAGCAGACACTGGGCGAGGCATTGCGCGAAGCCTGTGCTCATTCAGGCTTTTGGCTGCTGAGCTTAGGTTTTTTCGTGTGTGGGTTTCAGGTGGTGTTTATCGGCGTGCACCTGCCGGCTTATCTGGTTGATCAGCATCTGCCTGCGCTGGTTGGCACCACAGTGTTGGCGCTGGTGGGGCTGTTTAATATCGCGGGCACCTACATGGCTGGCTTGCTGGGCGGGCGCATTTCCAAGCCACGTTTGCTCAGTGCGCTGTATCTGGCCCGCGCCGTGGTCATTGTGGCGTTTATTTTGACCCCACTAACAGTATGGAGTGCTTACGCCTTCGGCGTGGCCATGGGGCTCTTATGGCTTTCAACGGTGCCGCTGACCAATGGCACGGTGGCGACCCTGTTTGGGGTGCGTAATCTGTCGATGCTCGGCGGTATCGTCTTTCTCTTTCACCAACTCGGCGCTTTTCTTGGCGGCTGGATGGGCGGCTATGTGTATGACCGCACGGGCAGTTATGATCTGGTTTGGCAAATTGCTGTGCTGCTCAGTTTACTGGCCGCTGCATTGAATTGGCCGGTGCGTGAGCAGCCGGTGGCGCGCTTGCGGCAACAAGAGGCGAGCATATGAATACTGAGTATGGCCTGACTACTGCACTGGTATTGGCCACCATGGTGATTTTGGGTCTGGCTTGGTGGGGCTGGTCGCAAAGTGGTCTGGCATTTCTACAGCTGGGCTTAGGCGTGTGCTGAAGCGTCTAAGGCGGGTATTGTCTTCTTAATCAAGGTGATCTTCATGCGGCGTTTCCCTCTACTTGTAATGGTCATGTTCAGCGCTTGGGTCAGTTCTGCGCAGGCTGCTGAATGCCCCGCGCTGCTGCAGGGCGAATTGCAAAAGCTGCGCAGCCAGGAACGTATCGACCTATGTGAAACCTTTGCCGGCAAACCGCTGGTGGTGGTTAACACCGCTAGTTTTTGCGGCTTTACTCCACAGTTCAAAGGCCTCGAAGCCCTCTATCAGCGCTACAAAGATCAGGGTCTACAGGTGCTCGGCGTACCCAGTGATGATTTTCGCCAAGAAGCTGACAGCAGCGAAGAAACGGCCAAAATCTGCTACGTCAATTACGGCGTAACCTTCCCCATGACTGAAACACAGCGCGTAACGGGCGCTGATGCGGTGCCACTGTTCAAGGCGCTCACGGCGCAAAGCGAGGCGCCTGGCTGGAATTTCACCAAATACGTTGTGGATGCTCAAGGCAATGTTGTGGCCAGCTTCTCCAGTGGCACCAGCCCGGATGACCCAGCCCTGCTGGCGGCCGTCAAACAGGCGATTGCCTCGCAGCGCTGATTGCGAAACTACCCAAAGACGGCGCCCAATAGGTAAACCACCGGGCAGGCTTGCCCGGTCAAGCAAGATGACGGGGTATGCTCTCCTTGCGTTTTATCAAACAACCGCATTCTGGCTGCCGAGGTTGCGCAGCAGTGACCTTTGTCAGCGCCCGCCCTGTGTTACACTCGCGCCCGTTTTTGACCGCTCAGGTCAAGCCTGGCGCGGACTTAGCGTCTTTACACCTCTTCCAATAGGTCAGCAGAGCCTAAGGATCATCATGACGTTTAAGGCACCGGATAGCCTCGCTGAGCAGATTGCTCATCACCTTGCAGAACGCATCATCCGTGGTGAGTTAAAAGCGCGTGAACGTATTCAAGAACAAAAAGTCACCCAGGCACTCAATGTCAGCCGGGGTTCGGTGCGCGAAGCCCTGCTGATCCTAGAACGTCGTCACTTGATCGTAATTCCCCCACGTCGCGGGGCCCAAGTGGCTGAGCTGACGCCGCACAATGTCAAAAGTCTGTATGCGCTGGTGATAGAGCTATACATCCTGCTCGGTAAAGCCGTGGCTGATAGCTGGCAGGTGGAGGCTGATTTGCAGCCGTTTCTAGTGATTCAGCAGGGCTTGCAGGACAGCCTGCAGCGTCAGGACATCAACAGCTTTGTAGAAGGCAGTTTCGATGTGATGCGCGCAGCGTTGCCGTTTTGCAACAATCCCTACCTGCAAGAAACCTTAGAAAACCTGCTGCCGGCGATTAGCCGCACCTATCACCTTGCGTTAGAGCGGCGCAGAAGCGAAATGGGCCAGTTCATCAATACCTTTGCAGCCTTGTTGCAGGCCATTATCAGTCGCGACCATCAGGCCATCCGCCAGGTATTGCTCGGCTACGGTGAGCGCAACTGCCAGCTGGTGCTGGCTGCATTGGCTGAGGCCTAAGGGAACCGCTGCATGCGCCTTAAGTGCATCAAGCTCGCCGGGTTTAAGTCTTTTGTTGACCCGACCACCGTGAGCTTCCCCAGCAACATGGCCGCAGTGGTTGGGCCAAACGGCTGCGGCAAGTCGAATATTATCGATGCCGTGCGCTGGGTGATGGGCGAGAGTTCGGCGAAGAACCTGCGCGGCGAGTCGATGACTGACGTCATCTTCAACGGCTCCAACACCCGCAAACCGGTGAGCCAGGCGTCTATTGAGCTGATTTTCGACAACTCTGACGGCACCCTGACCGGCGAATATGCAGGCTATAACGAAATCTCCATCCGCCGCCGGGTAACCCGCGACAGTCAGAACACCTATTTTTTAAACGGCACTAAGTGCCGTCGGCGCGATATTACCGACATCTTCCTCGGCACTGGCCTGGGGCCGCGCAGTTACTCGATCATCGAGCAAGGCATGATCAGTAAATTGATCGAGGCCAAGCCCGAAGACCTGCGTAACTTTATTGAAGAAGCCGCCGGCATCTCAAAATATAAGGAACGACGCCGCGAGACCGAAACGCGCATTCGTCGCACCCATGAGAACCTGGCGCGCCTTACCGACCTGCGTGAAGAGCTGGAGCGTCAACTTGAGCGCCTGCATCGTCAGGCTCAATCAGCAGAAAAATATCAGCAATACAAAGCCGAGGAACGCCAACTCAAGGCACAACTGACAGCTTTACGCTGGCAGGCGTTGAATGAGCAGGTGGGTCAGCGTGAAGCGCTGATCAGTAACCAAGAAATTGCTTTTGAAGCCTTGGTGGCTGAGCAACGCAACGCCGATGCCAGCATCGAGCGCTTGCGTGATGGCCATCATGAGCTCAGTGAACGCTTTAACGTGGTCCAGGGTCGGTTCTATTCGGTGGGCGGTGATATCGCCCGAATTGAGCAAAGCATTCAGCATGGCCAGCAGCGCCTGCGCCAGTTGCACGATGACCTTAACGACGCCGAACGTGCGCGCCTGGAAACCGAATCCCACCTCGGTCATGACCGTAGCTTACTGGCGACTCTGGCCGAGGAGCTGGAGATGCTCCTGCCAGAGCAAGAGCTGACCGCCGCGGCGGCTGAAGAGTCCGCCGTTGTGCTGGAGGCATCTGAAAGCGCCATGCAGGCCTGGCAGGTGCAGTGGGATGGCTTTAATCAGCGCAGCGCTGAACCACGCCGCCAAGCCGACGTGCAGCAATCGCGGATTGCCCAGCTGGAGCAAAGCCTTGAGCGCCTTGCCGAGCGTCAGCGTCGCCTCACTGATGAACTGCAGCAACTGGCCGCGGACCCACAAGATGCCGCGATTATCGAATTGAGCGAGCAGATTGCCGCAAGCGACATCGGTCTCGAGGCGTTACAGCGTGAGGAAGAGCAGCAGACTGAACGTCTGCAGCAGTTGCGCACTGACTTGCAGCAAGCCGGTCAGTCCCAGCAACAGGCGCAAGGCGAGCTGCAGCGCTTAAATGGTCGCCTGGCCTCGCTGGAGGCCTTGCAGCAAGCTGCCCTTGATCCAGGCAAAGGTGCCGGCGATTGGCTGCATGAACAGCACCTGAGTGAACGTGCGCGCATGGCCGATGGCCTGCAAGTGGAAGCTGGCTGGGAATTGGCGGTGGAAACCGTCTTAGGCGCCGACCTGCAAGCTGTCTTATTGGATGATTTTCAGGGGCTGGATTTCTCAGGCTTAAGCCAAGGCGATTTGCGCCTTGCCAGCCCACGCAAAAGCGGTGTGCGGGTTGCTGGCAGCCTGCTGGACAAGGTCCAAACCAGTGTCGACTTAGCGCCTTGGCTGAGCAAGGTCAAACCGGTACAGAGTTTGGAGCAAGCCTTGGCTGCTCGGCTAACGCTGGCCGATGACGAAAGCCTTATCAGCCAAGATGGTTATTGGGTTGGCCGATATTTTTTGCGCGTGCGCCGCGCCAGTGACGAGCAAAGTGGTGTGCTGGCCCGAGGTCAGGAAATTCAAGGGCTGAGCCTTGAGCGTGAAGAACGTGAAGCAACCTTAGACTTACTCGACCAACGTTTAGAGCAATTACGCGACAGTCAGCAGGTTCAGGAAGAGCAGCGTGAGCAGCAGCGTCGCCAAGCGCAGGATCAAGCGCGGCATCTTGGTGAGCTAAAAGCTCAGCTCTCGGCCGGGCAAGCCAAGGTTGAGCAGCTGACCCTCAGACGCAGCCGTTTGGACAGTGAGCAGGTAGCTCTGGCCGAACAACGCGAGAGCGAACATGAACAACTGGGTGAGTCGCGGCTGTACTTGCAAGAGGCCTTGGATGCCATGGCCAGCGACAACGAGCAGCGTGAAAGCCTGCTGGCCAGCCGCGACAGCTTGCGTGAACGGCTTGATCGGATTCGTCAGGACGCTCGCCAACACAAGGACCATGCGCACCAACTGGCCGTGCGTTTAGGGTCGCTGAAAGCTCAGCATGACTCGACTCAGCAAGCGTTGCACCGCCTTGAGCTGCAAGCCGAGCGTTTGCATGAAAAACGTGAACAACTCAACCTCAACCTAGGTGAGGGCGAAGCGCCGCTGGAAGAGCTGCGCATGAAGCTTGAGGAGCAGCTCGACAAACGCATGGCGGTAGAAGATGAGCTCAAACTGGCGCGTCTGGCCTTGGAAGATGCAGACCGTGAACTGCGCGACGTGGAAAAGCGGCGCACCCTGGCCGAACAGCAAGCGCAGCTCGTGCGCGGCCAGCTTGAGCAACAGCGCATGGACTGGCAGGCTTTAAGCGTGCGGCGTAAAGCGCTGCAGGACCAATTGCTGGAAGACAATTACGACCTGCATGGTGTGCTGGTAAGCCTGCCAGCTGAGGCCGGCGAAACGGTTTGGGAAGAAGAGCTGGAGCGTTTGTCGGCGCGCATTCAGCGCCTTGGCCCGATTAACCTAGCGGCAATCGATGAATACCAGCAACAGTCAGAGCGGAAGCAGTATCTGGATGCGCAAAATGCTGACCTGGTGGAAGCGCTGGACACCCTGGAAAACGTCATCCGCAAGATCGACAAAGAAACGCGCAACCGCTTTAAAGAAACCTTTGATCAAATCAACAGTGGCTTACAGGCGCTATTCCCGAAAGTCTTTGGCGGCGGCAACGCCTACTTGGAGCTGACTGGCGAAGACCTGCTGGATACGGGCGTCACCATCATGGCCCGGCCGCCAGGTAAGAAAAACAGCACCATTCACCTGCTCTCTGGTGGTGAAAAAGCGCTGACCGCGCTGGCGTTGGTGTTTGCCATCTTTAAACTCAATCCTGCGCCTTTCTGCATGCTCGATGAAGTGGATGCGCCGTTGGATGATGCCAACGTTGGGCGTTATGCCCGGCTTGTTAAAGAGATGTCAGCAACTGTGCAGTTCATCTATATCACCCACAACAAAATTGCTATGGAGATGGCCGATCAATTGATGGGCGTCACTATGCATGAGCCCGGTTGTTCGCGTTTGGTGGCTGTGGATGTCGAGCAAGCGCTGGCGCTGGTGGAGTCCTGAGGCGCGAGGCGGTGTAAAGTTATCTTTCGTCGTGCTAGCTTAATGCGCATTGTTATTTGTCAGATGCACTAAAGGCCTGTCAGAACAGAGGCTTGGCATCGTAAAAAATTAGAAAATGGCCTTGGAAGGCTTTTCATCACATTTAAATTAGGGGTTAAGGTATTTCATGGAATTCGGTCTGCGCGAGTGGCTGATAGTCATCGGCATTATTGTCATTGCCGGCATCCTCTTTGATGGCTGGCGGCGAATGCGCGGTGGCAAGGGCAAACTCAAGTTCAAACTTGATCGCAATTTGTCTAACTTGCCAGATGATGATAGCGACCCTGATCTGTTGAGTTCGCCCCGGGTGATTGATCGCAACAATGACCCCGGCTTTGATGAAAAAGACCTGCCTCCACTGAGTGCCCGTGAATTGAACCGCCGCCGTACTGGTGAGCCACAACAAGGTGACCTCAATCTGGGTGTAGAAGAGCCCGTGCCCACGCTGCTTAATCCGGTTGATGATGAGCCTGAGAAAACCGCTGGCCAAGCCAAAGAAGCCAACAAGCCCTTACCGCCGGTTGAAGAAGTACTGGTGATCAATGTTATCGCCCGCGACGAAGAGGGCTTTAAAGGCCCAGCGTTGCTGCAAAATATTCTCGAAAGTGGTCTGCGATTTGGCGAGATGGACATCTTCCATCGTCACGAAAGCATGGCCGGCAATGGCGAGGTATTGTTTTCTATGGCCAACGCCTTGAAGCCTGGCACCTTTGATCTCGACGATATCGAAGGTTTCAGCACGCGCGCTGTAAGTTTCTTCCTCGGCCTGCCGGGGCCGCGTCATCCCAAACAAGCATTTGATGTGATGGTGGCGGCCGCGCGTAAGTTAGCCCATGAACTCAATGGCGAGTTAAAGGATGACCAGCGCAGCGTTATGACGGCGCAAACCATCGAGCACTATCGTCAGCGCATCGTCGAGTATGAGCGTAAGCAACTGACCAACAAGCGCTGATTTAACCCGACATATAGAAAGAGCAGCCCAGGCTGCTCTTTTCGTTTGAGAGCTCACCGCAATGACCGACACCTCGCTTGCCGCACCGCGCATTCTGCAACTACGGGCTGAACTGGATGGGCATAACCATCGTTATCACGTGCTCGATGAGCCGAGCGTTCCAGACGCCGAATACGATCGCCTGTTCCACGAGCTAAAAGCCCTAGAGGCTCAGCACCCTGAACTGATCACGGCTGAATCGCCCACCCAGCGGGTCGGCAGTTTGGCGCTGTCGGCTTTTGGCGAGGTTAAGCATGAAGTGCCAATGCTCAGCCTGGGCAATGCCTTCGAGGAAACCGACCTGCTGGATTTCGAGCGTCGGGTACGTGAAGGGCTTGATTTTCCTGCTGGCGATCTGTTTGGTGGTGGCGCTGAGGTTGAGTACAGCTGCGAACCCAAGCTTGATGGCCTGGCCGTCAGCCTGCTGTACCGCGAGGGTGTGCTGGTGCGCGGGGCAACGCGCGGTGACGGCAGCACGGGCGAGGACATCAGCGTCAATGTGCGCACCATCCGCAACGTGCCGCTTAAATTACAGGGCCAAGGCTGGCCAGCCGTGCTTGAAGTGCGTGGCGAAGTCTTTATGTCCAAGGCCGGTTTTGAGGCCTTGAATGCACGGCAGCTGGAGCAGGGCGCCAAGACGTTCGCCAACCCGCGTAATGCCGCAGCGGGAAGCCTGCGTCAGCTGGATTCAAAAATCACCGCCAACCGCCCACTGGAGTTCTGTTGCTACGGTATCGGTCAGGTTCACGGTGAGCTGCCGCAAACCCATGTCGGGATTCTTCAGGCTTTAAAGCACTGGGGCATGCCGATCAGCCGTGAGCTGAAGCTGGCCAACGGCGCAGATGAATGCCTTGCGTATTACCGTGATATGGGTGAGCGCCGTGAGTCGCTGGGTTATGAGATCGACGGCGTGGTGTTCAAGGTCAATAGCCTGGCCTACCAGCGTGAATTGGGCTTTCGCGCCCGTGAGCCGCGCTGGGCAATTGCACATAAATTTCCTGCGCTAGAGGAGCTGACCGAACTGCTGGATGTGGAGTTTCAAGTCGGTCGAACTGGCGCGGTCACCCCTGTTGCTCGCTTAAAGCCGGTCAAAGTCGCGGGTGTGACGGTGTCCAATGCCACGCTGCACAATATGGATGAGGTGGCGCGCTTGGGCGTGATGATCGGCGATACGGTGATTATCCGCCGCGCCGGTGATGTCATCCCGCAGGTGGTGCAGGTGGTGCTTGAGCGGCGCCCCGATAACGCCAGGGCCGTGCATATTCCCCAAAGTTGTCCGGTGTGCGGTTCTCACGTTGAGCGCACTCAGTTGGTAAAACGCAGTAAGGGCAAAGAAACCTTCAGCGCAGGATCGGTGTACCGCTGTGTGGGTCGTCTGGCCTGCGCTGCACAGCTTAAACAGGCCATCATCCATTTTGTTTCGCGCCGCGCCATGGACATCGAAGGTTTGGGTGATAAGACCATCGACCAATTAGTCGATGAAAAGCTCATCGCCTCGCCAGCCGATTTGTATCAACTGACCTTTGAGCAAGTCATCAACTTGGAAGGGTTTGCTGAAGTGTCCAGCAACAAGTTGCTGCAGGCCATTGCCGACAGCAAGCAACCCAGCTTGGCGCGCTTTATCTATGCCTTAGGCATTCCCGATGTGGGTGAGGAAACCGCCAAAGTACTCGCCCGCGCGCTGGCATCCTTGCAGCGCGTGCAGCAAGCCCTGCCCGAAGTGCTCACCTACCTGCCGGATATAGGTTTGGAAGTAGCGCATGAAATCCACAGCTTCTTTGCCGACAGCCATAACCAACAAGTGATCGACGCCCTATTGGCCAGCGATCAATGTGGGCTGCACCTGCAGGGGCAGGGCGAGCTGAGTGCTGAGTTCAGCGCCAGCGCCACATTGGCCGGTATGCTCGACAAGCTGCATATCCCCTCTGTTGGCCCAGGAGGTGCGCAAAAATTAGCGTATAAATTCGCCAGCTTGCAGGCCATATTAGCGGCGGATTGGCTGGACCTGCGGCAAACCTTGCCAGAGAAACAAGCGAAGGCGGTGCGTGAGTTTTTTACTCGTGTTGCCAATGCCGAGCGTGCATGTGCCATTGAGGCTCAGTTGCAAGCCTTTGGCATGCACTGGCATAGCGAGAAAAAAGTCATCGCAGGTTTACCGCTGGCTGGGCAGACGTGGGTGCTGACGGGCAGCCTGGAGATCATGAGTCGCGACGTAGCCAAGCAAAAACTGGAAAGCTTGGGCGCTAAGGTGGCAGGTTCAGTATCGGCAAAAACCAGCTGTGTGGTGGCCGGGCCGGGCGCCGGCTCAAAGCTGGCAAAGGCCAGTGAGTTGGGGCTGCAGGTAATGGATGAGGCGCAGTTCTTAGGCGCGCTAGCAGGCTTTGGCCTGTGACTTGTTGCGCTAGCTGATGGCCTCTCACGCGGTGTCGTAAGAGGCCAAGCGCCACGCGGCGTTATTCCAAGGCAAGCCGCGCGATCAAACGCACGCCGGGTAACGCGCGTTCAGTCACCGCGATATTCACAACCACTGGTGCAGGTTTCGTGAATGCGAATACGCGACAGCTCGGGCAGCAGCGGCTTGAGCTGTTGCCAAATCCACTTGGCCAATACTTCACTGGTGGGGTTTTCCAGGCCAGGTATGTCGTTTAAGTAGTTGTGGTCGAGTTGTTCGTAGAGCGGTTTGAAGATCGCCTTTATCTCGGAAAAATCGCGTATCCAGCCGGTATAAGGATCAACCTCACCTTCGATATACACCGCCACTTTGAAGGAGTGCCCATGCAGGCGTCCGCACTTATGACCTTGCGGGACATGAGGCAAGCGATGTGCGGCCTCAAACATAAATTCTTTAAACAATTCCACGGTATTTCTCTTAAGTGCTGTGCGGCCAACAGGGTACTTTGCAAGGCACGAATTTTACCAGCTCGCGCAGCGGTTAACGCAGTCTCGTAAACGCTGGACAGCGCGATGCAGTGGATGATGCATCAGCTGAAGCAGGTATGCGCACGGGTGCAGGGTTATCGGGCGCACTAATTTCCAATCGGGGCCAATTATGAGCGCTTTGCCCCAGCGATTATCGCCAAACAGGTGCCTGAATTTTCTTCTGTTAACCCGGGTTATGGCTTTAAAGTGCGGCCTATTTAGGATCAATCATCAGGAGTGAGTTATGCATCCATTTGACGCGCCGCATCCGCCTAAATTGGCGTTGCTGCTCGGTTACGCCGGCCTGGTACCTTTTGTAAGCGGGGCTTTGGGCATTTGGATCACGCCGGAGGGCTGGCGTGTGGTGGTGTTGGCGGCACTCTTGGATTATGCCGCAGTGATTTTGGCCTTTATGGGGGCGATTCACTGGGGCTTGGCCATGCGTGCAGAAGATGCCGGTGAGTCGGCGCAGATTCAGCTCGGGCTGTCAGTGATACCGCCCCTGCTAGGCTGGCTGGCGATCAGCGGCGGTATGCCGACCAGTTTTGCCTTGCCACTGTGTTTGCTGGCGTTTGGCGGCTTATATGCCGCCGACCTGCGGGCGGTCAAACTGGGTTTGGCGCCGCTATGGTATCCGAGCTTGCGCAGGCCGCTGACGATCATCGTCTGCCTGAGCCTGCTGGTGGCCTGGGCCAGTGTGTTACTGCGCTGAATTGAGCCAGCGCTCGACCGACTCCAGAGTCTGCACGCGCCGCTGCGTCCAGTCGCCTTGAATGCACAGCAGTGGTTGTTGGTGCAGGCGCAGCCACTGCTCACATTGCTGGTGGAAGGCAAGCCGTTGGGCTAGTTGCGGCTGACAGCGCTGGCCGTCGTCAACCCAAGGAACCGCGACGGGGTCGAGCAGCAAATGCAGGTGATACCCGCGCTCGAGCAAGGCGGGTTCAATCCAAGCAGGGCAATCGCCAAATAATGATTGGCTCCAGAGCAGATTACTCAGCAAATGAGTGTCGAGAATTAACAGCTCAGGGCGTGCCGCTCTGGCTTTATCTTCCCAGGCGAGTTGCCCCTGCGCGATAGCACTGATGTCGGCAAAGCAGGTGTCACGCTGCTCGCGTTGAATAAAGTGGCGAACGTACTCGCCGACCAATTGCCCGCCAAAAGTTGCTTGGATTTCCCCGGCCAGCCAGCTTTTGCCGCTGGACTCCGGCCCTGTGAGTACCAGCACTTTCATACGTCAGCCAGCGCACGGTCACGCCGCCAAGTCAGCCAGCCGTTGACGGCCAGCAGGGTAAATACGCCATACAGCAGAGCGGTGGGGTACAGGCCCTGCTGCACAAACAGGGCAACGAACAATAGATCAAGAACGATCCACAGCGGCCAACACTCAACCCGTTTTTGCGCCATCCACACCTGAGCCACCAGGCTGAATGCGCTGAGTGCCGCGTCTTGCCAAGGCGCCGTAGCGTCGGTGAAGGTCGCCATCAGATAACCGAGAGCGAGAGCACCGACAGCACCGATGGCCAGGCTTAGCAGTATGTTTTGCTGGCTCAGCCGACTGACTTGAACGCCGCTTTGACTGCTGCCACCGCGCGTCCATAGCCACCAGCCGTAGCCTTGCAGCACCGCATAAATGCCTTGCAGCAGCATATTCGAATACAGCTTGCCGTCATAAAAAATCCAAGCGTAGAGCAACACCATGATTAAGCCCAGTGGCCAGCACCAACGGTTTTGCCGCACGGTCAGCCAAACGGCGCATACGCCAAGCGTTGACGCGATGATTTCCAGAGGCGACATAAGTTACCGATGTACGAGTGATAGTGGGCGACGATTGTAACGATTAGCGTACCTGAGGTCTTTGCTGTCGAACGACGCACGTCAGCTTGATGGCAAATAGCTATGGCTTTACCGATATACTTCGCCCCCTTTAGGAGTCGTGTCGTGTTCAGGTCCGTTTTAACTGCCGTCAGCGCCGTGTGTTTATTAGTTTTTTTCCAGGTCGCGCAAGCTGCAGCCGACAACTCGCGTGCAGCAGAAAAGCCACCGGCGTCTGTGGTGTTTCTTAATCCGGGGTTCTCTAATGAGCCTTTTTGGGTTGGCTACAGCGCATTTATGCAGGCGGCGGCTGATGACTTAGGTATGCAGTTGCAAGTTATCTACGGCGAGCGTGATCCGCAGCTTCTGCTGCACAAAGCCCGCAACGTGCTGGCCAGCGAAAACAAGCCGGACTACTTGCTGTTCGTCAATGAAATGTACACAGCGCCTGAGTTGCTGAGGTTGTTCGCCGATAGCCCAATCAAGCTGTTTTCCCTGCACAGCACGTTAACGCTCGAACAACAGCAGATGGTTGGTGGTTCGCGTGGGCAGTATCGCAACTGGATCGGTAGCTTGGTCCCCAATGACGAGCAGGCCGGCTATTGGATGGCTAAAGCCTTAATCGCCAAGTTGCAGGGTAAGCCGGGCAGCCTGCTGGCCTTTGCTGGCGTTCGCGATACGCCATCCTCCAACCTACGTGAAGATGGCCTGCGACGCGCCTTGCGCGAGCATCCGGAAATTAAACTGCAACAGCTGTTATTCGGTGAATGGGCCCGCCAGCGGGCCTATGAGCAAGCGCAACTGATGCTGCCGCGCTATCCCGACGTGCAGTTGGTGTGGGCGGCCAATGATGAGATGGCGTTTGGGGTGATGCAGGCGGCGCAGGAATTGGGCAAACAGCCTGGAAAAGATATCCACTTGGCAGCGCTAAACAATTCCGATGAGGTGTTACAGGCGCGCATTGACGGCAGAATTTGTGTGCTGGTCGGCGGGCATTTTACCTTGGGTGGCTGGGCCATGGTCATGCTGCATGACTACCATGCTGGGCTGGATTTTGCGAAGCGAGGCGGTAAGGATCGGGTTGATCGGCTGTTCAGTTTGCTCGATGCAAAGCAGGCCGCGCGCTTGCAGCAACGCCTCAACGTGCCGGGTTACGCAGTGGATTTTCGACAGTTCAGCGCGGTGTATCGGCCGCAAATCAAAAACTATGGCTTTTCTGTTAAACCCCTGTTGCAGTGACTCAAACCCCCGCCATGTGCAGCACCAGTTTGACTACAGCGAAGATCACCAGCACAAATACGGCCGTAAACAGTACCCCGAGAATAATGAAGTGACTGGGCTTGCCGCGCGAGAAATCTCGGCTGCGGTTCTTACCGCTCTGCACGCCCAGCGCTGCACTTAAAATGCTCTGCAGCATTTCCCACAGTGTTAGCGGTTTATCTTGATCATTGTCCATTGTGCAATCCTCTTGTCTGTACAGAGTAGCTGCGAAGGCTGGCAATGCGGAGTGTCAGGGCTTATTGACCCGCACTGTTGACGCTGGATGTTGCAACAATTCGGCTGGCGGTCGTCGCGGCCGACGTAGCAGCTCACCGCCGCAGTTTGGACACCTGCCCTGAAGGCTTTGCTGGGCACATGTTTGACAAAAGGTGCACTCAAAAGAGCAGATCACTGCATCCGGTGAGTCCGCCGGCAGGTCACAATCGCAGCGCTCACAGTTGGGGCGTAATTGCAGCATGGCCGGCTCCTCGAAATGCTTGTTGCATTGAGCATAAGCGCTAACGCCGGAATGCAGAAAGCTCTGCAGTCAAATCCATGGCAATGACTACGAGTAACTGTATAAGCGCAAAGCTTTATTCGCGCTGCACAAAAGACGCTGTGGGCTCTGATAAAGGTAGGTCGGCAACTCAGAGCCCTTGAGAAAGCAGCGGATTACTCCGGCATGCTCCACGGCTCCAGCACAAAACTTTGCTCGCTAAGTTGGTCGCGGGACTGCTTTAGCAGGCCTGCAAACTCAACGGGGTCGCTGTAAGTGCTGCTGGACAATTGAGTGCGGCCGAGCACGCGTGTGCTGGTGCGGTCGATCACGCTAAGGCTGAGGTTGCCAGTGCCGTCTTGCTGGGCCCATGCAATGCATTGGAAAGGTTTAAAGGCACGGTCAGCAATCAGCAGAGCTTCGTTAAAACGCAGCGGTGCGTTCATGGGGTCGGTTTCTCCGAGGTGGTCCCAGCTACACAAGGGCAAGCGGTGATTACACGCTTGCCAGTCATAGCTGTTGATGAACAAAGCTGACCGCTAAGTCACATGCTGGCTAAGAAATGCACGAAAATGTCCGATAAAACACAGTTTTATCGGATCAATACTAGAAATAGGTTGAGGGAGCGGGCTCGCAGGTCACCGGTAATCGAGCGGGTAAGCGGATATCAAAGTGCTTGCAGTTGCTCGCCGAGGCGACCGCTTTCAACCAGTTCGAGGAACTCATCACCGAGGCGCCGGCTTTCGCTCATAGCGGTGCGCCAATAGCGCTCACGACCGGAATCATCGCCGAGGTAACGGCTGAAATCTCTGCGGTCAGGGAGTTTTCCATGGGGCAAGCCTGCCAAATAGTCGCGTGAAGGCGCGAGCAGCAGCACATCTTGCAAACGCCCCTCGTCACCACGGCGCCAAGGCATACCTTTGTCGAACCAGCCGGGGATAACCTTATCGGTGAAGTGTGGGTACAGCACGATGTCATCACCGCTGTAAGGCAGGTCGAGGTGATAGTCGAGCAGGCCACCATCGCGGTAAGTTCCAGGTCCAGCGCCGGGAATATCTCGCACCCCTTGCATAACCATCGGGATCGAGCCCGACGCCAGCAAGGCCTGGCGCAAGTTCTCGCCATCAAGCTCAAGGCAGCGCGAGGGGAAGTCACTGAGGGCTTCCAGCGGTGGCGCCTGGCGTGCGTCGTGCAAAATTATCCGTTCAAAGTGTTTGCCCAAGCGCGCGCGACCCAGCAGGTTATTGCCAATCACCGAAGAAAGGCCCAAACATAGAGCGCCGCGATGATCATGCTGGAGCAAGCCACGGCTTTTCACCACGACGATATTCAAGCGGTAGTGGGCGTTAGTGAGGATGCTGGCTGCGTCGTCACCCAGGAGGTGTTCCAGCATCAGGCTGCAACTGTGCGACACCTCAGCCATGCTCACGCCTTTGGCATAGCGTTGTGAGGTATACAGTTCACCGAGGCGTCGAATGCCGGCTGCAGCGTCGGGTAAACATGCACTGGCGAAACGCCAAGAACCGATAGAGGCACCAATCAACGAGCGTTCACGCGGTACTCGCGGCAACCAGTCGCCGAACAGTGCCAAGTCTAGCCCCTGAATACCCAACGCCTTTGGCCCGCCTGCAGCACCCGGCAAAATGCCGACATCTGCCGGTTGAAGGCCTTGTTGGCGAATGCGTGCGAATGCACGTTTACCGGCCTTAATAGTCAGGGCGGGGGACTTGATTATTATCGCGCTCATGCTGGCCTCTATCGCTCAAGGCGGTGATTATAAAGCCCCTTGAACACAGACCAAGCGACTTCAGCGCGTGAATGATGCGCGCATGGGTCTGGATAAATCAGGCTTAAAGCAGCAGGTTAAGTAAATTCAGGTTGGGTTAAGTCATGTGCAGTAACGTGATCTCCATCGAAAGCCAATACCCAGCCAAGGACTTGAATATGAAAACATTGACCGCTGTAGTTGCTGCCACTGCCCTGACCCTCACTGCAGGCTTAGCTCATGCCCGTGACTTGGGTCCTGATGAGGCCCTTAAGCTGCGTGACGCCGGCACCATTCAATCTTTTGAAAAACTTAACGCCTCAGCTATGGCGCTGCATGCCGGCAGCACCACCGAAGACACTGAGCTGGAAGAAGAATACGGCCGCTACATCTACCAAGTGGAAGTTCGCGATGCTCAAGGCGTGCAGTGGGATATCGAGTTGGATGCGACCAGCGGCCAGGTCCTGAAGAACCAACGAGATAATTAATGAGCCGCATGGCTTGTCTTGTACGCCCAGTTCTGGCCTGCCTGCTGTTGACGCTAGCGTTTAACAGCAGTGCCCGCGACCTGAACCAAGATGAAGCCCTTCGCCTACGCAGCGAAGGGTTGATCATGCCCCTTGATCAGTTATTGCAGAAGGCATTGCAGCGCCATCCCGGCGCCGTTTTACTCGAAGTTGAGCTGGAGGAGGAAGACGGCGTGCTGGTTTATGAGGTTGAGTTAGTGACCAAACAAGGCGTCGTGCGTGAGCTCGAGTTACAGGCGGGCACAGGTGAAGTGCTCAAGGACGAGGCGGAAGACTGAATGCGATTATTACTGGTTGAAGATCACGTCCCCTTGGCTGATGAACTGCTGGCCAGCCTAAATCGCCAAGGATATGCCGTTGACTGGCTCGCCGATGGCCGCGACGCCAGCCATCAGGGCGCAACCGAACCCTATGATTTGATTATTCTTGACCTCGGTCTGCCCGGCAAACCGGGGCTTGAGGTGTTGCAGGACTGGCGGGCGGGCGGCTTAAGCACGCCAGTGTTGATCCTCACCGCGCGTGGCTCCTGGGCGGAACGTATTGAAGGGCTTAAAGCCGGCGCTGATGACTACCTGAGCAAGCCGTTCCACCCAGAAGAACTGCAACTGCGCATTCAATCGCTGCTGCGGCGCGCTCGTGGTCTGGCTAACCAGCCTCAGCTGGAAGCGGCGGGGTTGCAGTTGGATGAAAGTCGGCAAACCGTCAAGCGTAACCATGAAGACGTTCAGTTGACGGCTGCTGAGTTCCGCTTGCTGCGTTACTTCATGCTGCATGCCGGACAATTACTGTCCAAGAGCCACCTAGCCGAGCACTTGTATGACGGCGAGAACGAGCGCGACTCCAACGTAATTGAAGTCCACGTTAATCACCTGCGGCGCAAATTGGGTCGCGAGATCATTGAAACACGCCGTGGCCAAGGTTATCGCTTTAATGGGGATGGGGCTTGAGGTCGATCCAGCGACGGTTGAGCCTAGGGCTAATCAGCGTGCTGCTGATTGTGGGTCTGCTGCTTGGGCAAAGTAGCTTGTGGTTGTTTGACCGCAGCCTGCGCAACTATTTGCAAGCAACCTTGCAAGATGAAACACAAACCCTTTTGGGGGCGATTGTGCGCGGCCCCAATGGCTTGCAGCTGGATGAACGCCGCCTTAGCGCCGCGTTTAAGCGGCCTTATTCAGGTCTGTATTTTCGTATTGACCTTGCCGGGCAAAACTGGCGTTCGCGATCGTTGTGGGACCGTGAGCTGACGCCTGCTGCAACCTCAGGGCTGCAGGAGGCTCTTAGTGATGGCCCGCAAGGCCAGCTTTGGTTGGTTTACCGCGCTGATTATCAGCGTTATGGCGAGCAAATCGTCATTCACGTGGCGCGTGATTACACGCCCATCCTTAACAGTTTCAGCCAGGTGCAGAAAATTATCCTAGCGCTTGGAATAGCGGCTCTGGTGCTGATTCTGTTGCTGCAGCGCCTGACGGTTAGCCGCGCTCTGCGCCCGTTGGAAAAAGCGCGTTTGCAGCTTATGCAGCTGCAACAAGGCCAGCGCAGTCAGTTAGACCAGCACGTACCGCTGGAGCTTGAGCCGCTGGTGGCGCAGATCAATCATCTGCTGGCGCACACCGAGGACATTCTTAAACGTTCACGCAATGGCTTGGGTAACCTCGGCCATGCCCTAAAAACGCCACTGGCGGTGTTATTCAACTTAGCCACCCGCGATGAGCTCAAGCAATTTCCACAGTTACGCGAGAGCCTCAACGTGCAATTGCAACAGATCGAACAACGTATCGCCCGCGAGCTGGGCCGCGCGCGGCTGGCTGGGGAAGCACTGCCGGGCGCGCACTTCGATTGCGCGCATGAGCTGCCGGAACTGTTCTCGACCCTGACGATGATCCATGGCAACCACCTAGAACTCAACTGGCAGGCTGAAGCCGGGCTGCGTTTGCCTTGGGATCGCGAAGACCTGTTGGAGCTGCTGGGTAATTTGCTGGATAACGCCTGTAAGTGGGCTGACAGCGATGTGCAGTTACACATCAGCCGACAAGCAGAAGGCTATCAATTGCTGATCGATGATGATGGCCCGGGTATCGACGCGACTCAGCGCGAAGAGGTCATCAGTCGCGGCAACCGTTTGGATGAAGCGGTGGCCGGGCATGGCTTAGGGTTAGGCATCGTGCGCGACATTGTCGATGCGTGGGCCGGGCAATTGCAGCTAACAGAAAACCCACTGGGCGGTCTACGCGTTAGAGTAACGCTGCCGCTCAAGCGCACCTGAGAACTCAGGCACGCTTAACCCAAGGCTCACATGCCGTTGGCAAACTCAGGGTTCGTCATGTCGATAGCGGCGCGAACCGGAACGAGGGCGTGCGCGTACTTAACCAGAATATCCAGCTCATAATCGATGCGTGCATGCAGGCGCTGATCATCTTCATTACTCGGCGCGGGGGTGTTCAAGACCTTCTCAACATTACGCACAATCAGGTGTTCAGGCAGGTAGCAGAGCCTGCAGTTCTTGTAGCTGGAGGCGCGAAGTTCACTGATCGGATAAGCCCCACCCACACCTGACGAGACCCCCACCAGTAACCCTGGCTTGTGCGCCAGTTCCGCTTTGCCAGCGTAAATGAAAAAGTTCTTGATGGCCGGGCAGGCCATGCCATTCCACTCCGGCGAGATAATGACCACGGCGTCTGCGGCAATCAATTGCTTGCTGTAGAGCCCCCAAGGGCCACTGTCCTCAGCTGGCCAAAGTGGCAAAGGCGCAAGGCCAAGGTCAATGACTCGGCTGTGCGCATCGTCGGTATAACCTAATTGAATAAGCCGCTGGCGAAGGAAGCGGGCGACCTTCCCCGATTGGCTGTTGTTACGGCTGGACCCAGCCACCAAAGCGATTTTGAGCATCGTGTACCTCTAAATAAGCGCGTCAAAAAATTAAAAACGCAGGCTAACGATTGCAAGCCTGCGTCACACGTAAACAACCACCCGAACAACAGTCCAGTGGTGTCATGTGTTGGTCATTAGACGCGGAACTGGTCCATCAAGCTTTGTTGGTGGTTAGCCAGTTTATTCAAACCCTGGCTGATTTTTGCTGATTCATCAGCCTGAGATGAAATTGACTCAGTAACATCACGGATAGACGCCACGTTACGGTTGATTTCCTCGGCCACCGAGCTTTGTTCCTCAGCTGCGCTGGCAATCTGCAGGTTCATGTCGGTAATGACACTGACCGCCTGACTGATGCGTTGCAGCACAGCCACCGCTTGTTCAACTTGGCTAACACTGCCTTGGGCTTGGCGATGGCTGCTGTGCATGGTGCTGACCACCTCTTTGGTGCCGCTTTGCAGGCCTTCAATCACCTGACGGATTTCCTCAACCGAATCCTGAGTGCGTTTGGCCAAGTTGCGCACCTCATCGGCCACGACTGCGAAGCCACGTCCGGCTTCACCCGCGCGAGCGGCTTCAATCGCAGCATTCAGGGCCAGTAAGTTGGTTTGCTCAGCGATTGAACGAATGACTTCGAGCACTGAGCCGATTTTCTCGCTGCTGTCAGCCAAGCCTTCAACTTCCTGCATGGCTACGCTCATTTCTTTGGAGAGCAACTCAATGCTTGAAGTGGTCTGGGCGATAACATCAATCCCTTCGCGGCTGGCTTGGTCGGCGGTGCGCGCGGCTTCCGCTGCTTGGGCCGCGTTGTGCGCGACGTCTTGCGCCGTGGCGCTCATTTCTTGGAAGGCCGTGGCCACTTGATCAACCTCGCGGTATTGCTGTTGCATACCGTCGCTGGTTTGGTTGGCGATCAGGGCGGATTGGTCGGCTGTGTTGCGGGCATCCTGCACGCTGCGTTTCACGTCAGCGATTATCGGTTGCAACTTGTCGAGAAAACGGTTGAACCAACTGGCCAATTGGCCCAGTTCATCTTGCTTGGCATAGTCCAAGCGGCGAGTGAGGTCACCTTCGCCGCTGGCAATATTTTCCAACATGGCTGCTACGCCAAGTATCGGGCGGGTAACGCCCAATGCCATCAGCCAAATAAGTAGAATGCCAATAACCCCCACAACCAAACCCAGGCCAAGGGAAACAGCCGTGTTGCGCGTGCCAACTGCATCCATTTCGGCTTCGAGACGAGCGGCTGGGGCAAGCAAAACCTGCTCAGGGACTTCAATTAAAACGCCCCAAGGCGGTGAAGTAGGAATGGGTAGCAGCGGCTGCAGCACCTGCAGCGCGCCGTCATAGTGCGAGGCATCCGGGCGATTGCTGGCGAGCCGGCTGAGTATCTCGCTGTGCCGTGTGCTGAATGCTTTATCCAGTTTACCGCCCAGCAGGCTGCTGTCACGGCTATAACCTGCCAGCAAGCCGGCTGGGCTGATGATGCTGACGTGTCCGGCACCATCAAACAGGCCCTGGTGAGCTTCGATGCTGAGCGCTTGCAAGCTGGCGAGGCTGATGTCCACACCCAAAACGCCAATGACTTTACCGTCTTGTTCCAGTGGGAAGGCGATGCTGGTCATTAAGATTTTCACCCCATCCGCCTCATCAATATAGGGGTCAAGTAGGCACACCTGTTTTTTCTGCAATGGGCAGCTGTACCACGCGTTGTAGGGCGCACCGCTGAGGCCTGGTGTGGTGTTGGTTAGATCCTTTTCTGGCATGGTTTCTGAGCTAAGTTCGCCGTTATCGCCCTGCGACCAGTACACCGAGAAACGACCCTTATCATTACTGCCGAGGTTGGCCTGGTCGGGGAAGAGCTCATCTTTGCCATCCAGCGCGTTGGGCTCAAAGGCGACATAGACGCCCAATAAGCTACGGTTGCCTTCCAGCGCACTGCGCACATGACGGGTTAAGTCCTCACGCAGATCAAATGCGTCAAGAAAGCGTTTTTCTGCCTGCTCGCGGATAAACAGTACTTGTGTGGCCGCGCCGCGACCGTATTGGTAAGCATCCATAAAATAGCGTTGTATCTGCAGCGCTTGGGACTCACTGCGCGCCGTCATGCGCAGCTGCGCTGACTCTTCAAGCATTTTAGTGCTGGTCTTTTTAACCAGCTCGGCATTGCGTGAGGCTTGAATGACCGAAGCCGAAACGAGCACAGCAACGATGGCCAGCAGGCATAGACCTGCCAATAGGGTAATTTTTAACTGGATGGAGAGCCGGCTGAACAGCATTTTCAGGACCTTTTATGGAGGAGGCTTACGGCGACTATCGGCGCTTGAGCGCTTTTCTTTAAGTTCACGCGGATTAAAGCAGCAAATTACAGACCAGCAGAACCGCAAGCACGAGAGTAAGAGAAATTAATTACGCGTTGTAGTAAATAATTTACGGCTGTTTTGACAGGTTGGTCAGCATTGTGCAGAGTACGCGCCCTTCGCCAAACCGGCGGTGCATACACGCAAGGCCAAGGCCTTGCAGACTAAGTCAAGAGTGGGAGTAATTGGATGAACGCAGTTGTTGCGGCCGTGGGAATCATGCTGATTCTCAGCTTATGCCGTGTGCATGTGGTGGTGGCCTTGATTATTGGCGCATTGGCCGGAGGTTTACTCGGCGGCTTAGGTATTGAGGGCTCACTGGCGGCCTTTAACAAAGGCTTGGGCGGCGGAGCTACCGTGGCGCTGTCTTACGCCTTGCTGGGTGCCTTTGCGGTGGCGATTGCCAAATCCGGTTTGGCCCATGCGTTGGCGGATAAAGCCTTGTCGATGGTCGGCAAACAAGACGCTAAAAGTGCGGGGTTGCTCAAGTGGTTATTAATCGCTCTTTTGCTGGCGGTGGCGATTTCTTCGCAGAATATTCTACCGATTCACATTGCCTTTATTCCGCTGCTGGTGCCGCCGCTGCTGTATGTACTGAGCAAGCTGCAACTTGACCGCCGTTTGATCGCCTGTGTGCTGACGTTTGGTTTGATCACCCCGTATATGTTCCTGCCAGTGGGCTTTGGCGGAATTTTCCTTAATGACATTTTGCTAGCCAATGTGGCCAGTGGCGGAGTGGATGTCACCGGGCTAAAAGTGACTCATGCCATGGCTATTCCCGCGCTGGGTATGCTGTGCGGGTTACTGATTGCAGTGCTGTTTAGCTACCGCAAAAAGCGTGTGTATGACCTCAGCAAAATCGAGCAGGTCGAGCGTGTTGATGTCGCCTACAACACGCTAAGCCTGCTGGTGGCCGGGGTCGCTATTGCTGCCGCCTTTATCGTTCAGCTGTGGCTGGACTCGATGATTATCGGTGCGCTGGCGGGCTTTATCATCTTCTCGGTGTCCGGCGTGGTGCGCTGGAAAGAAGCTGACGGGTTGTTTACCGAAGGCATGAAGATGATGGCGATGATCGGCTTTATCATGATTGCCGCCGCAGGTTTTGCCGAAGTGATGAAGGCTACCGGCGAAGTGAAAAGCTTGGTTGAAAGCTCAGCCGCACTGATTGGCAATGACAAAGCACTGGGCGCGCTGCTGATGCTGCTGGTCGGCTTGCTGGTGACCATGGGCATTGGTTCATCGTTTTCGACCGTGCCGATCATTGCAGCGATTTTTGTGCCGCTGGGGTTGCAACTGGGCTTTAGCCCGCTGGCTATTTTGTGCATCGTGGGCACCGCCGGCGCGCTGGGTGATGCCGGCTCGCCTGCTTCTGATTCGACCTTGGGGCCAACGGCTGGCCTTAACGTCGATGGCCAGCACAACCATATTTGGGACAGCGTTGTACCGACCTTCCTGCACTACAACTTGCCCCTGTTGGTATTCGGTTGGGTAGCGGCCATGGTGCTTTAAACGTGCATCGTTTATTTACCAAGTACTAGCACTAGACAGTGAGCGCGTAAGCGGGGCTACTGAGAAATCGGTAGCCCCGTTTTTATTGGCGTCGCCTAAGCAGTGCTCATGCCTGGGCTTGCCGTTGGCTGGCCTGCGCCAGGTCCTTTTTATCTGTTGCAGATCGACGTTAAGCGCAATAGCAGGCACGCTCCACAACGCTCCAGCTTCGAGATAGCTTCGAGATAGGCCCGAGATAACGCTTTGATGAGTTAGACCGAGATATTCCCAGGGAGAAACGTGAGATAAGCCGGGACAAGCTGGCACGGCCTGGGATTCTAACGAGAGGAATTTTAAATAGAGTTGCAGATACTGCAATGGGCGGGAGGCCCGGTCAGGCGTCGCTGGCCGGGCTGAACATATCACCTTGTCGGTGTGCGATCGCCTCCTTACGCGCCGCTTTCACAATCTTATAAATCCACTGCAGCGACACTCCGTACTTGCGGGCGAGGTCGCTGTGGTTGGAACCGTTGAAGTCATCGTAGATCTGCCGATCACGGCGACTCAGCTTGATCGACTGGCCCATCGGGAAGTAGATGTTTTGGCCACCCCAGTGCGCCGCCATACGGTCTGACACTTCCTTCGCAACGTGCTGAGCCTTTGCGCTTTCCATTGAGACAAGTTCGGCCAGAGCAATGGCGATGTGCTCAGTCAGGTCTATCAGCAGCTCAGGGCCTTTGCTTCGGAAGTCGGTCATGCATCCCCCTTGTCAGATTTAGCGGCGCGAAGAACGCGCTGGTGCCACTTCTTCAAGTTCTCGATGACTTGGCTAGCCTGGTCTGCCGATAGCCACTGAAGCGCGGCCACCTTCGTCATGCCCAGGGCAAACTTAGCCAGGGCTTCCTCGGATGAATCGCGTACAGCGCCCAAGCCATGGAGTGTTAGCCAGAGAGAACGAATCTTTTTTGACTGCTCATCCTGGGCCAGTGGCCGCTTGGTCTTTTTGTTTGGACGAACGATGAAGCCTCGCTGCTTAAGCTGTTCCAAAACCCTCAGCAGGTTTGGAACACTCAAGTCAGCAGTAGATGTTGCGCCGTCCAAGCCCTTCATCCCAGCCAGCATCAGGCGGTAGGTATCGTCATCCATACGCAGCTCACGACGAGCAACGTGGATCAGCTTGATAAAGCGGAGACGGTTAGGATTGGGAGGCGCAGCTTTCATCGTCACACCGCCGCAATACTGAGGTTGATAGGGTCGTAGCGGTCGGTATCACCTACACGCTGATAGACGCGGATGTAGACGGCGGTACCGTTTACCTGGATGGAATCCTTAAGGGCTTCCATGGCGAGCTTCCAGTCCACGTCATCGATCTCGATACGCAACAGGCTGAGCACGTCTCCGGTTTTGATCTGGCCCTGCTTGTTTGCTCGGAATGCGCGATCAACCAGCACGCGCAGGTGCTGGTCGGCACCTTCGCTCCACTTGCGGATGCAGCGGTCGATCAGCTCCTTTGCCGCGAGAATTTCCTCGGTGAAGGTCAGGCGCTCGGCCATTTGGCGTTCGACTTTGAACTGTCCATCATAGGTGGTGATGGAGGCATTGCCCTTCTTGCCGCCGATGGTCACGCCGTAGCGCTCGTTTGAAAGTGCAATGAGATCGTCGATATCGGCCAGGGCTTTGGCCTTGAACTCGATCAGGGCCTTGTTGATCTCCAGCGCAATGCGGGCCAGATCTCGGGCGACCTGGTCGCGCAGCTTGTCGTGCTCGCGCACCTGGTGTTCAGGCACCAGGTGGCCAGCACCGTTGCGCACATAGCCGGCCGGTACCGGCGTTTGGTGAGTATCAGCCATTGTTCTTCTCCTCATTATTAAGCCAGCCGTGGTCACGCTGGCGGCGCGACAACTCCAGTACCCGTTGCGCCTCAGTAGCGATGGCTTCCACGTCGCTATACCACTCACCGTCAGCCAGACCACTGACGAACTCTTCGAGCGGTCCATACTCAGCAATGGCGTGACCGGCCGACCAGGCGATAACCTCGCCACCAGCGGCCTCGCGAGGCACTTCATTGCTGTTGGCGCCACAGATAACCAGCGTGTCGTAACGCTTGGCAGGAGTACTCATCGGTTCTGCTCCTTCACCAGGGAGAACCACGCAACGTCGACACCACGAATGGTCACCGCGTTGCGGGTGAAGCGGCCTTCGGTGCGGTGACGCTGGCCGCGTACTTCGTGGCCGAAGCGGCGGGCCAGCAGCTCAACACTGTCGATGCTGATGATGATGGTGTTGTCCAGGAAGGACATCGCCGTGATCTGCAGACCGGCATCACGCACGGCGCGGGTCAGTTCGTTGAACTCAGCCAGCTTCGGCAGGAACTCAGGCGCAGTGATGCTCATTGGCCGCTGAACAGGTGGTGCTACAAGCTGAAGACTGGCCATGTCACACCTCCTCGTCGCTGGACATAGTGGGGTCGATGCTCAGGGGGAACTTCTGAATCCACTCCCGCGCGATGTTCAAACCGATGCGAAAGCCCTTGAGCTGCTCGCCCGCTAGGATTAACGGATCATCCCCAGAGCCGAGGCGTACCTCGGTATCCTTAGGTGCGTCGAGAACTGTGTCGAAGTTGCGCAGTTTGTTCTTATGCCACTTGATCAGCCCTTCGGCGATCTCCTGCAGATTGCCGGGTGCAGCACTTGCATCGATCTGTTCCTCGAACAATTCGAGCATGTCTTCCAGGCGAGCCTTCTCCTCGTTGGCTGCCTGCAGCTGATCACCCTGGTCGAACCGGCCGCCTACCAGGCTCCAAGCCGAGGCCCACACACCGGCCTGTTCCATAAGCATCGCGATATTGATAGCCATGTCACACCTCCCGAACGATTTCGTCAGTGACAAGGGACTCGCCGACGCGAGCGGCCAGGTTCATTGCAGCAACCATCATGTTGCCGATGGCAAGCGGGTACAGCAGGCTCTGCAGGCGATCACGGCTGGTGGCAGTCAAACGCTCGGCCAGGGCCTCAATCCCCTTAGCGCTAATGACGTCATCCAGTTTTTTTCCGGCGCGGCCGAGACGGAATGTCAGGAACTCGTCGAGTCTGGCGGCAGTAACAGGCTGCAGTTCAGCCACTTCAATGCGTTGCACCACCTCGCGCACCTCGGCATTGCGCTCGCTCAGTTTCACTTTCAACTCAGGCTGGCCGATCAGGATGATGCTGAGTAGCTTGGTAAAACCAGATTCCAGTTCACGCAGACGCTTGAGGTGCTTAAGGGTCGCGATAGGCAGGCTGTGCGCCTCCTCAATGATCAGCACGTGCCGATAGCCACTCTCATAGCTGTTTTTAAGTGCCCGGTGCATTTGCCGGAAGCGGGCCTCAGGGTTGGACTTTGGCCGCTCCAGAGGCGTGATGGTGTCTACGATGGCCTCAGCAATGTGCGGCGTTTTCAGGGCCTTGCCCTTGTCCCCCCGGTCTTCCATCGCCAGTACGTAGGGCTCAATCACAATGACCGGCGCATCTTCAGTACGCAGGCGGTTGATCAAATCCCGGCGCAAAGTACTTTTGCCTGCACCGGACTCGCCGATGATGGCCAAGAAGCCATCGTGTCTGGCTGCTTGATACATGGACTCCCGGATGTAGCGAATATCCGGGCTCACGTACATGTCTTCAGCGCACTGCAGATCCTCAAACGGGTCTCGGAAAATGCCGAAAGCACGTTTAGTGTCTGGCAGTAACACCTGTTTACGTAGCAACATAGGTTCGCACTCCTGGTCGGATTTGGATTTTTTGGTTGGGTTTGCAGGGGCCTGGGCGTTGGCGCGCTCAGGCTCCACCTCTTCAAATGCGGTATTCACCGCAATATCGTTAGCGCCGCTCTGCTTGAGGAAGCCCTCAACGCGAGTGCGCAGATCTACTGGATCGATGGTGCGCGGCCACTGCTTGTGGTTGATCAGCAGGGAAACCGTGGCTGAACTCACCCCCAAATGTTTGGCCAGCGTGATTTGCCGCTGATCGAGATCGGCTAGTGCATTTTTTAGCTTCAGCATCATTCACCTCCAACCACGCGCAGGCCTGGGCGCGTGGGTTTGTTAAGGGTTGCGGCGACGCCATCCAGATCAGCCTCAGGCACGCCGTTCGGGTAGTTGGATTTCAGCCAAGCCATCGACTCTGCCGACCAAGCGGGTACACGGGCGCGCAGCAGCTTGGCGGCGGCGACATGGGTCATTGGTTGCAGTTCGATGGTCGGCAGATTGACGTCCAGCGCCGTGCCACGCTTGGGCAGGTAGGTTGGTAGCTGGGCGTCTTCGATATGCTGATATGGCTTGAGCTTCCCGCCGAAAGGGATGGCCTTGGCCTTGCGCGCGGCATCTAACTCTTCCTGGGTGTCGACGCCCATGGCCAACTTGGCGGCTTCCTTGCGGGCGATCTGGGCCGGGGTTTCCGCGTGGCGTTTGAATGCTTCGCCAACCACCGGAGCCAAAACATCGAAGCCATACTCGTTGCGTGCAATCACCGGCACCACGTAGTACACCTCGTGCCCTAGGGCATCCACGCTCACCACCTGGGCGGCGTCGTCGCGCCACGGGTTGCGAGTGACCAGTACCTTCTCGCCAACCATCACGCCCGGTACCGAGGACACATCGTACTCAGTGCCCAGGAAGCTGACGCGCAGCTTGCTGTTGACCTTACGGCTCTCCGGCTCGGCTACCGCCAACTGGCGGCACACCTCAACACTTGGCACCTTGATCAGTTGATCCTGGCGGATGCTCAACCACATGGCGGTGCGACTTTTGCCATACCGCGAATGCACCGCTGTAGCGTTGAAATGGCTGCGCCACTTCTTGGCCATGGCATTCAGTTCTGCAAGGTCGGCCACCGGCTGAAAGCGCAGGCCCGCCTCAAACTTGCGCTCGATGATGTTTCGCGCGTTCTCCACCTGGCCAGTTACCCGAGCAGCACCTGGTGCATGCACAATCATCTGAATGCCCAGCGAGCGGCACAGGTTCTTGGCCAGCCCACCGGTGTTGGCAGAGCCTGGGTCCATCATCAAAGCAGACGGCTTGCCGTGCAGCACATCAGCGCCGCCACGTTCCTGCATGGCATTGATCAGCACGCTGGTCATGTTCTCGCCAGACTCAGCCCCCATCACATATTCCAGGTAGATCCAGCCGCTGGTGTGATCGGTGATTTCATACGACCACACCCGGTCGGCCGCAATGCGCGCCAGGTTCTTCGGCTTGTTCTTGTAGAACTCGTCCTGGTTCATTACCCGCAGGCCATTGGCGCGGGTATCAGCACCGGGCTTTAGGTAATAAAGGACGCAAATGGAGGCATCGATCTGCCAAACATGGTTTGGATGCAAGCTGGCCAGCTCGGTGACCGGTGCAGGAGCCAACAGCTGGTCCGGGTGTAAGCGGTAGCTGTATAGCCCGCGAGCGATGGCGCTAAGCGACAGTGGCCGCAGTTCGCCCGTTTTCTTATCCAGCGCTTCAGCGCGAATCATGCCGCTGGCACGCAGTGCTTCTACGGCATCGCCCAAGGCATACAGGCGCTTCTCATTGCGTCTGGCCGACTCCATGATGGCGGCGCTGATAGTCAGTGCCTCCTCACGGCGGAGTGCGCTCTGGCCGGCATCCGCACGGCGCTTACGGGGAGCACTCACACGCACCTCCTTTAATTTGCGATAGAGCGTGGCCATAGACATGCCCAGCTCCTGCGCCGTGCTTTTGCACAGCGTCGTGCCCTGGCCGTGGGCTGCGGATTGCAGCTGACGGTCCAGATCGACGAGGCGTTGAGTGATCACGGCGCTCATGGCTTAGGCTCCCTGCTGCTCGCCAAGAAGCGAATCAACATCGGCAGTCAGCCAGTCCGGTGCGCCTTCCATATCCTCTGGCAGGTGGAATTCACTGCGAATGCCCGCCAGCAGAGTTTCCAGCTGGCGCACCAGGGTGGCCTTGAAGCTGCGGTGGTCCACCCCGTGCGCCTCGGCATGCTCGGCGAGTTTGCTGAAGCCTTCACGCAGCTTGCCAGTGATGTCCGTTTCGGCCTCATAGGCCAGCGCTGCAACCTCTTGGCGCAGCGCTTTGGCGCGTTCGTCTGGGGTCATTGCCGCCACCTGACGCCTGGTTTTCTCCAGGGTCTGGCGGGTTTCATCCAGCTCACTATTCTTGCGTGCCATCACCTCGCCCTGGGCGCTGTAGCTTTCGCGGGTCTCGCGTAAGGCGGCGCGCAGTTCTTTAACCGACATGCTGGCGACGTCATCAAGGCTCAGCTCACCGGTCTGGCCACTCAACTCCAGTTCGTCGATTTGTTCGTCATCAAGGAGCAACAACTCGAACAGCTTGCTCTGGCTGCCGATGGCCTTAAGCATCGGCGTAGAACGGCTGGCAAACTTGGCTGCGGTCTGCATAAAGCGTTTGGCTACACTATGGTCAATTCCGAGCACCTCTAAGCGCGGAATGAATTGCCCGTGCTCGCAGGCAGCCTTGAGTACCGACAGGCCGCGCCCCACCTCCAAACAAGCCTCTACGCTGCGGCGCATATTGGCGGCGATATCGCGCTGAATTAAGTCTGGATCGGTGCAGTCGGCAGGCAATTGGTAGCCCAGTTGCACAGCCAGTGTCCGCACTGCGGCGTCCTGCTCGCTGTGCAGCACAGCCATGCGGTTATGCGTGGCCAGCAGCGTATCGCCATCCAGCGCTTGCAGTTCAATAGGTGCCACACCCTTATTTGCGGTACGTCCCATGGTCGGTTCCTTCTTTTATTAGTGGCGGGTGCCTGCCAGCACCCGTTGGTTGATTTCGTTGATGCGGCCCTGCATACGCGACATCTCCTCGGCATGCGCCTGGGCGATCTGCAGCAGGGCCATACCAGGGGCAAAGCGGCCGGTGTCCAGCTTTACCGCTAAGCCCTCATCAATCAGCGTCTGCATCGCTCGGGTGATGTTGCTTGGGCTGTCGCCGGTAAGCTGGGCAAGCTCGGTGTTAGAAAGGCCATGCAGGGCATTGCCCTTCAGCGCCTTAAGCGCCCGCAACACACGGGTGGCGGAGGTAAAGGTGCGGCTCATGGCCGTTCTCCCAGTTCGAGTTGTGGTTGGGCGTGCTGTTGCACATTGCCCCGGTGCCAAGCCAGCTCTTCAAGGCCAGCCTGAATGGCGGCGAGAGTGGCGCTGGCCTCGACGTTGTCCGAGTAGAAGCCCATCAACTGGCCAGCAGCCTCATGCAGGGTGGTCTGCAAGGTCTGGATGTCGTGGGCGCTGCTGGTGCGCCCGGTGGGCACGTCGATCAGCAGCTTGCCACCGCTGCCAGCCAGCCAGCGGGTGACCAGGTTGATGCCACAAGCCTGCTCATAAGCCGGGATTAGCACAGCCGGCATGCGGCCGTTGGCGATCCACTTGTAGAGCGTCCAGTGATCATCCAGCCCCATCAGCGCAGCAATGCGTTCGATGCCGAAGTTAAAGCGCTCCTTGGCGTGCTGCTGGCAAAGCTTGAGGGCGTCACGCAGTGCGATGGGCTGGGCGCGTTTCCATTGTGCTGGGGTCATTGGAAGGTCCTCCGCTGATGGGCTGGAACGCCTTCCAAACAAAGACTGGGTTTGCGAATTGGCAATCGCGTTGCGATCTGCACAATAGATATGACGGAGTTCATGACGAACCTCACGCAGCCTGGCTGGCAGTGTTCGGGTTGGCTTTCAGGCCAAGTGCAACGGCACCACGGTGTGCTTCGCCGCGTAGGCCTTTGAGGCGACCTCGCAGTAGGTCAACCATGATCATGCGGTCGATGCCCTGGGCCTGGGCCCAGTGGGTTTTGCAGATGCCATGGCGGAGAAACCAGGCATTGGCGCTTTCCGGGGTTTGTGGGTACGGCAGCGGTGCCGTGTCGAGCGTGTATTGGCTTTTCATGGGGGGCTATTCCCTGTGGTAAATTGCGGTTATCAGATGAGGCAGGCTTATGAGCGAGCAAGCATTGCGGCAAGAAATTGCCGAACTACGCGCCAAGATCGAAGCAGTGGATGACTGGGCGGCTGGCGTACATCGAGTGCTGGCTGATGTGTTGCCGTTTCTGCTGCGAGGGCACCCCGAGGTTGAGAAGGTGCAGCAACTGTTGCAGCAGGCAGACCGTCGCTATGAGGAGCTGAGTGCCCACCCTGAAACGTCACAAGGGCCTGGTCTGTATGAGCCGGGCAAAATTCTGAACCGCCTGTTTGGCGTGCAGGGTGTGTGGCCAGGGGTTGACCCGCAGCAAGCAGCTCACGAGTCGGTAGAGCAAGTAAGCCGAGCAAAGCGTTAGCGGATCGAATGGTTAACAGTTGCCGACCATCGCTGCGGGTGGACTCAAGCACTAACGCTTGAGCTATGACTGAGTGCGGGCGTTCAGTTAAAGGGTTCATGGCGTTTCTCTTCGTGGCTAGACGAGGTGTTGCGCTGTGGTGTGTGGGCAATGATGGTGCTGATTTCGGCACCTGTCAATATATTTGGTGCTGAAATCTGCATGATTAATGTGCGACTAAAAGAAGAGCGTGAGCGCCTTGGTTTCACGCAGCCTGATTTTGCAGCCGCTGCTGGGGCGGCAAAGCGAACACTCATTGAGTGGGAGAAAGGCAGCACCTCTCCTAACGCAGTGCAGATTGCTGCACTTTCATCAGTCGGTGTTGATGTGCTCTACGTGTTGACTGGGCATCGCGCTGAATCAAATGGTGCGACGTCGCACCATTTGCCAGCCCAGCCATCCAGCGTAATCGACCCTGAACGCCTCTCGCGCATCGTGGAAATGCTGGAGACAACCGCTCGGCTGGCGGGACGTAAGTGGCAGATCAAAAAGCTGGTAGCCGTTGCGGCTGAGGTCTACAACGTCCTGGCCGATGAGCCGGCCCTGGACGAGCCCAAGGTGGAAAGGATTTTAAAGTTGGTAGTCAATCGCTGAAGTAGCAGGAGCTGAGATGCATAGCGAAGAAGAAAGGTTGGCCAGGCTGGCCGACAAAGTAGTCGAGGGGATGAGCAGTCAGCCCCTTGATGAGCAACCGGCACCCCAAGCCGGAATCAAAATAAAAGCCAACAGTGGCAACATCAATTTCGGCAACCAGTACAACATCGGTACGCTTTCCGTTGGAGGGGGCAGAGGTAGTGGCGACGGATGTAGTGGAAATGTACATGCTCGCCAGCTCCACCAGTGGTCGGTAGCAGAGCTGAAAGCTACGTTGGCCCACTATCGCGCCCAGTGGTGGAGCGGCTTTCGCGGCTACTGGCTGAACATCCCGTGCGTGCTCATGTTGGCACTGTTATTTGGTGTTGCTGGCAGCCTATTTGCGGGTGTCCTACCTATCCGCGAACCGCAGCACATGTGGCTGGTGCTAGCGCCAACAGTACTAGCCATGCTCGGCCTCAGCTTCTGGCTGACGCATATTCGCCGCATTGAAGGGCGCGTCATGGCAGAAAGTCGGGCGACGATAGACGCTATTCGAACTGAAATACGTAAACGCCGCTGAGAGCAAGGAAGCTAGAAATGCTGCTACGGAGTGTTAAACACAAACCCCAAACCGCCCACGGCAAACAGCATCGGAAACTGATGCTGGGAAGGCTGAAGGCGGCAAAGGCCGTGAAAGAAACTCATCCTTACATCCGTTGGATTGCAGTCGAAGATTTATCTTCATGCACAGAATGCCGGCTTCTGCACGGTAAGCACTTCAGTGTCATGGACTCTGCGTGGAAAGACTGTCTACCGCCGATACATGAGAACTGCCGTTGCCGCATAGTGGGCGCTCGGAAATTGCCAGACGACACTTTTGCTGAGCTACTTTTAGATTTTTTTGATACTTGAAGGAGAGCCTGCAAGGCATGGCTGCTTATTCAAAAAATTCGCATACCCTAAGTCAGAGACTGTCAGGGATAAGCGGATAACTGTGCATCGACGCACAACAATACTAGGGGTATGAGAATGACCGCTGCTGAAAAGCTAGTAGAGACTCAGTTCAAATTTGATGGCGTGATGATCGAGCATGTCATCATGCACCGTATTCATCCGAAATCTCCCGAGAAAGAACTGACCGATCCGACCACCAGCAATAAGGTGATTACGCTCTCACAGCCGGCATTGGATACCCTTCAGAAAAGAATTCAGCATGCCCTCGGAAACAAGTCTCATGGCATAGAAATGTCTATTGCAAGCACAGAGGCTGATAGCTTTTTCCAAGTGGCTTCGGGGATGGTTCACGCGCTCAAAGAAGACTTCATCGAAGAATCTAAGGGGCTGGCCAAATCACTCAGTAAGGCACAACTAAGTACAAACGCTCCAGGCGGGATGCTTGTAGTGATTCGCGGTCGAGTAGGTGAACAAACACTGCCGTTTGTCGCCGTAATCAAGGCGGAACCTCAAGATGGTTTCCGTGCCAAAGAACATGACGGCCAAGTAGATGCTGAGTACCTCTCGGAAATTCTGCTGACGGAGACTCAGCGACTCTACAAAATTGGTTTTCTCGTTGAAGTTGCTAGCACACCTGCTGGCAAGGACGGGCGCTCGGCAGGAGGCTATCGGGCCTTCTTGTTCGACCATCTGATGACAGCAACAGAGACTAGAAGCGCTGCTGCTTATTTTTACAGCGGTTTCCTTGGAATGAGTATTCAGGCGTCATCCAAGAAACTGACCCAAGATTTCTTCGAGTTCACTAGGGCATTTATCGATACTGCACCGATCCCGCAGGACGACAAACTGGATCTACACGAAGCGCTACGGACAGAGTTGAAAAGCCAGGATGCCACCATTAGCGTTTCGGCTTTTGCAACCAAGCACATGCCGGACCCTATACGGGCTGAGTACTCCGGCTTCATGAGTGCCAAAGGGTTTCCTGAAAACGCGATCAACAAAGACACAGGCTATATTCAAGCCAAGCTCAAACGCCGCAGGAAGTATGTGTTTACTAACGGTGTTTGGTTGGTCACTCCACCAGGAGAAGCCAAAGATATGGTCGAAATAGATACGACCAACGATGGCGAAACAGTCGTCACAATTAAGGGTGGCCTTGAACGGCAGCAATAGTGGACATTGAAGCGTTCCAACAATATCTCCAGAAAACTCATTTGTCTTATAAGCAGTGGGGGCTGCATGTTGCCCAAAAAATAGAGGCGCTACTTAGGGCTGATGGTCTGCCGGTAAGCTTCATCAAGATACCTGTAACGCCACGAGTGAAGGCGCCTGAGTCGGCCCTTGGCAAGCTGGGCCGCAAGGGTTACACCGACCCACTCCGGCAGATGACTGATTTGGTGGGTGTCCGCTTTGTTGTGTTGCTCGCGGAAGAAGTGGATCTTGTCTGCGATGCAATTCAAAGAGAAACGTCATGGGATGCCAACGTATCCCGAGATGTCGAAGAAGAAATCAAAAAAAACACCAAAATTTTTGACTATCAGTCGCAACACTTTGAAGTACGGCCACGGGAGCCGATGGTTTTGGACGGAGAGACCATCTCCACTGATATGTGTTGTGAAGTTCAAGTTAGAACCTTGTTGCAGCATGCCTATGCAGAAATGGTTCACGACAACATCTACAAGCCTAGCGGTTTAGTGCCCGTTAAGGCCGAAAGATATGTCGCTCGAAGCATGGCTCTGATGGAAACGACAGATGAGCTATTCAGCCAAACAATGGGGTGTTTGAAAGAAGCAAATGCCCCGCGCGTAGAGCTGCTGAAAGACATCACCGCAATCTATCGCGATAAAGTTGGCGGCCAGTATTTGGCTGCTGATGACAAGAGCGCCATCGTACTGATAGACGAATTCCGTGAGCGACTTAGTGATGGATTGGCGAGCGATATCCGTGCGCTCCTAGAGTGCAAGAAGTACATCCCTTTACAGATCACTAAGCGGGCAGCCTCTGTGCCATTGTTCAACCAAGCAGCAGTATTGTTCGTGTACTGGTTGGCACTCAACCACGATACCGATGACTTAGTGAATAGGTGGCCTCTTCCAGGCTATCGGAGTTCGCTGGACACTATTCTGAGTGATCTTGATCGCCGACCGAGCCGCTGATGCTACTTTGGTTGGTCTGTAAGTTATCTCTTTAAACCCAATTAAAAGCTCTCCTGCAGCACGCCGCCGATTATGGCGGCGTGTTCGTTTCTGGCGCTCAGTCTTCCTGAGCGCCCAGCAGCAGGAAGCGCTATGCGACCTGAAACCCCACGCGGTATCCGCAACTTTAACCCTGGCAATATCGACCGCGTAGCCGGCGTGCGTTGGCAGGGCCAGGCCACTGACCAGAGTGGCGACGCGCGCTTTGTCGTGTTCAACGGCCCGCGCTGGGGCGTCCGTGCTATTGCGCGGGTGCTGATCACTTATCAAGACAAACGCCGCGCCAAAGATGGCAGCCGCATCGACAGCGTGCGCGAGTTCATTGAGCGCTGGGCACCAGCCAGCGAGAACAACACCGACGCCTACGCCAAGGCCGTTGCCAGTGCCCTGAGCATTGGTCCGAATGATGAGGCCGTAGACGTTTACCGCTACGACACCATGCGCGCCCTGGTACTGGCCATCATCCGCCACGAAAACGGCCTCGGCCCACTGCCTGGTGGCGCTTGGTATGGCGAGCCCATTATCGCTGATGGCTTGGCTTTGGCCGGCATCGTGGCGGGTGCGCAGCACGGCCAGCTGCAGGTGGAGGTATGAAGCTGATCGCCGAGTGGCGTCGTTGCCATACCTTCTACAGCGTGCAACTGGCGGCGTTGATCGCCTTGTTTGGTTTCCTGCAGGTCACGCTGTTGCCGATCTGGCAGGTACAGCTGTCGCCCACGGCTTACGCCGTACTCAACAGCCTACTGGCCAGCTTGTTGTTTGTCGCCCGCCTGATCAAGCAGGGGCCAAAGACAGAGGTGTCGCCATGAGCGCACGCATGCTTGGCCGTCGCCTCGGCGGGTTGGCACTGTCGGTGCTTGGCCTCTTGGTGGATGCATGCCGTTGGGTCGACACCTGCTCTGCGGGTAGCTCGGCGGGTAGCTGGATATCGCCGCGTGTGATCCCCATGGGTCGCCCTGGTAAGACAGGCATTGCCGCCGCGCGCCGCCATGCCCGGAAAGCCCGTAACAAGCGCCGAGCACGCCGCCATGCTTGAGCGCCTGAGCACGCCGCTGCCGTCCGGTTTAACCCTAGCCCTGCTGGCCTGCCTTGTGAGCGGCGCAGCAGGTGCTGGCATCGCCTATGGCTTCGGCTACCGCTACGCCGATGCGCAGGGCACCGCAAATTTAGAGCGCCTAGAGCGCCGTTTTTCCGACCAGGCCAGACAGGCCGCTGAGGACAACCTGCTGCGCTATCAGCAGCAGGTAACCCGTGCCAACGAAACCGAGACCCTGCTGCTGGCCACGCAGGATCTGATCGCAGGTAATGCCAAACAGATCGAGGAGCGCATCCCGCATGTCACCACCCTCTACCGGCCGGCACCTGCTGCCGAGCCTGTTGCTATCCCTCATTGCGTTTTCACTGCTGGTTGGTTGCGCGACTACAACCTCGCCCTCGGTGTGCCCGCCCCAGGAACAGGCACCACTGCCATCCACTCTGCGCAAACGGCCTGGGCTGCCCCCGGCACTGACGCCGAACTATTGGAAAGCGGCGTCACCCCAGCCGACATCCTGGCCCACGCCAAAGACTATGGAATATGGGCCCGCGCTCTACACGCCCAGCTCAATGCTCTGCTCGATCTCCAGGAAAAGGACTGACACCACATGGATGTAGCTGACCTCGCGCAAGACAACGACTTCACCGAAGCCGCGCTGCTTGCTCACCAGTCCGGCCTGCAGCGTCGCTCGGGTGTATCCGCTTACCGCTGTGAGGAATGCGGCGATGCCATTCCCGAAAATCGACGCCAGGCCGAGCCCGGTACCGAACATTGCATCGAATGCAAAAGCACATTGGAACAGCTGCAGAAGCGAGGTTTGCGATGAACTTTGAACAACTCAACTTCGGCTTCGGTGCCATGCAGTGGCTGATCACCGCTGCCATCGGTGTGTACTCCTGGTTTATGAGCCGACAGGCAGCCAGTACCCAAGAGCTGCTGGAACTGCGCACGCGCATCGTCGCCCTGGAAGAACAGGCGCGCCATCTGCCAAGCCAAACCTCAATCACAGGGTTGCTGGTTAGCTTAGAGGCTGTGCGGAGTGACCTGGGCGGAATGAAAAATACGATTGGTGGCGTGCAGCGCTCCGTCGAGAACATCAATGCCTACCTGCTTCAGGAGAAGTCGCGAGCATGAGCCAATATGCCGAATACCTGCGCCAGGATATCCGCCTGGTGATCCTGCGCCTGCTGGTTGAAATGACCGCGTACCGCGCCAACAGCTCGGTACTGACCATGGCCCTAGACAGCTACGGTCATACACTCAGCCGCGACCAGGTCAAAACCGAGTTGAGCTGGCTGGCTGAGCAAAGTGCCTTGACGCTTGAGGATGTTGGCCCGGTGTTGGTGGCCACCCTCACTGAGCGCGGCCAGGACATTGCAGCCGGCCGCGCCCGCGTGCCTGGCATCAAGCGTCCGGGGGCCTGACCATGGCTGGCAAGTCATCCATCACCCGCCTGCCACCGATGGTCAAGGCGTACATCCAGAAGCTGTTGCGCGAAGACCGCATGACGCTGGATGACATGCTGTCCGATATCCAATCTCGCTTCCCCAATGAGAAAGCCCCAAGCCGCAGTGCGCTGGGCCGCTTCAAGATGGGTTTCGACGAGCTGACAGAAAAAGTCCGCACCCAGCGTGAGATGGCTGAAGCGTTTGTCGGTGCCTTTGGCGAGGACGCTTCCGACAAGACCGGTGTGCTGCTGGTCGAGGCCATCTCGACCCTGACCTACCAGGCTGCCATGGGTGCCCACGAAAAGGACGAGGTGACCATCGCCGAAGTCTCGGCCCTGGCCCGCGCCGCCAAGGCCACCATGGAAGCCCGCACCATGAGCGTGAAGGAGCGCCTGGCTGTCGAGAAGGCCACAGAAGAGCGGCTGATACGCGAACAGCAAAGCAAGCTCGACGACCTGGGCAAGACCGGAGCCTTGAGCCCAGAAACACTCAAGCGCATCCGTCAGGAGGTCTACGGGCTATGAGCGATAAGCAGCCTGCTATCCAGTTATTCAACTACCAGAAGCAATGGCTGCTGGATCGTGAGCGCTTCAAGATCGCCATGTTCGCCCGCCAAACCGGCAAAACCTTCACCAGCACGCTGGAGATCGTCGATGACTGTTTCGATGTCGAGTCGCGCGGTGGCCGCACTCGCTGGGTGATCCTGTCCCGAGGCGAGCGCCAGGCCAAGGAGGCCATGGAGGAAGGCGTGAAGAAGCACTGTCGCGCCTACAACATGGCGGTGCAGGAGATCGAGGGCGAGTTCAAAGGTAGCAACGGTGAGCGTTTCACCATGTTGGATGTGGTGCTGCCGGGTGGTTCACGCATCACCGCGCTTCCAGCCAACCCCGACACGGCCCGTGGTTTCAGTGCCAACGTGTTCCTGGATGAATTCGCCTTTCACCAGGACAGCCGCAAGATCTGGACGGCGCTGTTCCCGGTGATCTCCAACGGCTGGAAGCTGCGCATCACCAGCACGCCCAACGGCAAGGGCAACAAGTTCTACGAGCTGATGACCGACAAGAAACTCGCCGATATCTGGTCGCGTCATGTGGTCGATATCCACCGAGCAGTGGCCGATGGCCTGCCACGCAACATCGCCGAGATGCGCGCGGCTCTCAATGATGAGGATGCCTGGGCCCAGGAGTTCGAGCTGAAGTGGCTGGACGAAGCCAGCTCCTGGCTGAGCTACGAGCTGATCAACGATGTCGAGCATGACCAGGCCGGACGCCCCGAGCTGTATACCGGTGGGCCGTGCTTTGTCGGCGTCGATATCGGCGCGCGCAATGACCTGTTCGTTATCTGGGTACTTGAGCAGATCGGTGACGTGTACTGGACGCGGGAGATCATCACCCGCAAGCGGGCTTCGTTCCACGAACAGGACGCACTGCTCGATGACGTGTTCGCCCGCTACCGCGTACTGCGCTGCTGCATGGATCAGACCGGCATGGGCGAGAAGCCGGTGGAAGACGCCAAACGCAGTCACGGCTCCACGCGTGTCGAGGGTGTGATCTTCGGTACCGCCAGCAAACTGACCATGGCCACACGTGGCAAAGAAGTGTTCCAGGACATGCAGATCCGCATTCCCTTGGGCGACACCGAACTGCGCAACGACCTGCACAAATTACAGAAAGTCGCTGGCCCAACTGGAGCCCCGCGCTTCATTGCCGAGTCCGACTCAGCGGGCCACGCCGACCGCACCTGGGCGTGCTTCCTCGCCCTCAACGCCAGCGACGGCCCTAATGGCCCAGTCACCGTCAAATCCCGTCGCCCACGTCAGGGCGTACGTATTACCCAGGGGTACGCATGAGCAGCAAAGGTCTGTGGGTTAGCCCCACCGAGTTCGTCCGTTTCAGTGAGCCTGCATCAGGCAAAGGGCTCACCGACCATATCGCCAGCCGCAGTCGCAGCTTTGACTCCCAGGCCTTGGGTATGTACCTGCCCAACCCTGACCCGATCCTCAAGGCCCAGGGCAAGGACATCACCGTCTACCGCGATCTGCGCAGTCAGGCCCTGGTAGGTGGGAATATCCGTCGTCGCAAGTCTGCAGTGCTCGCTCTGGAGCGCGACCTTAAGCGCGGCAATGCCCCGGTGCGGGTCGAGCGCTTCATCAGCGACTGGCTGGCCGACCTCGATCTCGACCGCATCATCCGCGAGATGCTCGATGCGCCGTTGTTCGGCTTCCAGCCAATCGAGCTGATGTGGCGTCCGCTGGGCTTGCACCTGGTGCCCGAGGATCTGCTGGGCAAACCGGCCGAGTGGTTCCTCTACGACCAGGACAACCATCTGCGCTTCCGTGCGCGTGATGCCGGCCTGCAGGGCGAACTGTGCGATCCGCAGCGCTTTGTGGTGGCGCGCCAGGATGCGACCTACAACAACCCCTACGGCTTCGCTGACCTGTCCATGTGCTTCTGGCCTGTGGTGTTCATGAAAGGCGGGCTCAAGTTTTGGGTGCAGTTCACCGAGAAGTACGGCACGCCCTGGGTGATTGGCAAGCACCCGCGTGGCGCGGCCACCTACGAGACCGACCTGCTGCTCGACAGCCTGGAGACCATGGTGCAGGACGCCGTGGCAGCGATCCCGGATGACTCCAGTGTCGAGATACTCGAAGCGGCAGGCAAGAGCGCCAGTGCCGATGTATTTCGCGAGTTGCTGGTGTACTGCCGTAGCGAGATCAACGTGGGCCTGCTTGGCCAGAATCAAACCACAGAGGCCGAGAGCAACCGCGCCAGCGCCACGGCTGGTCTGGAAGTTACCAAGGACATCCGCGATGGCGACAAGAGCATAGTTGCCGCCACCCTCAATGCCGCCATCCGCCTGGTGGTCGACCTCAACTTCGGGGAGAACGTCGCTGCCCCCGTGTATGAGCTGTGGGAACAAGAGGAGATCGACAAGACGCTGGCCGAGCGCGACAAGAACCTCACCGATGCCGGCGTGATGTTCACCCCGGCCTACTGGAAGCGCATGTACAACCTGGAAGAGGGTGACATCGTTGAGGCGCCTGCTGTCGAACCCGATCCGGCCTTTGCTGAGCCGACCCTGCGGCCGATCTTGGATCAGGTCGCGGTCGACCAGGTAATCGACAACCTGCCGGCCGAGCTGCTCCAGGAGCAGGCTCAGCAGGCCATCGCTCCGGTGATCGAGGCGCTGCTGCGCGGTCGCTCGGAGACCGAGGCTCTGGGCCTGCTGGCCGAGGCCTACCCATTGATGGATGACCAGGCCCTGCAGCAGACCCTGACCCGCCTGCTGTTCATCGCCGGTACCTGGGGCCAGTTGACTGCCAGCGCGGATCGGGAGGACTGATGGCCAAGGCACCGACACCAGCCGACCTGCAGGCGATCTTTGGCCTAGAGCCAGAGAACGCCATCGCCTACCTGAAGGCCAAGGACTACGCCATCACCTGGAACTGGCAAGAGATGCTCGATCAAGCGCATGACCAAGCGTTCACTGTGGCCAAAGCGATGCGCCTCGATCTGCTCTCGGACATCCGCGCCGCCCTGGAAACCGCCTTGCAGGATGGGCAAACCCTCGCGCAGTTCATCGAGCAGCTGCAGCCTGTGCTGGAAACTCAGGGCTGGTGGGGCAAACAGGTGATCGTCGACGGTGCGGGCAACGCCGAACTGGTGCAGTTGGGCAGCCCACGCCGGCTCAAGACCATCTACCAGACTAATCTGCAGAGCGCCTACATGGCCGGGCGCAAAGCCAGCATGGAAGACAGCAGCGACAGCCACCCGTACTGGCGCTACGTGGCCATCCTCGACGGCCGCACCCGGCCCAGCCACAGCGCCCTGAGTGGCAAGGTGTACCGCCACGACGATCCGGTGTGGTCGGCGATCTACCCGCCCAACGGCTTCAACTGCCGTTGCCGGGTAACTGCTTTGTCCGGTGCTGCGCTCCAGCGCAAGGGACTCCAGGCGGAGAGCAGTTCCGGCCGCATGCAAACCGAAACAGTGGAGATCGGCGTGGACAAGCGCACAGGTGAGATCCGCACAGCGCAGGTGACTGGTGTGCGCACCACCAATGCAGCCGGTAAGCCAGTGATGTTCCGTACCGACCCAGGCTTCAACCATGCACCAGGTACCGGGCTGGCTGAGGCATTGAAACGCAAGCAGGCCAGCGCTGGCCTGCAGGAGGTTTGAAGTGTTCACCGTCCAGCTGGAACACCAACGTCTGCAGGAAACCCTGCGCACTATCGAGTGGGCCATAGGTGACCTGACTCCGTTGATGCGTGGCATCGCCGCCGAGCTGGCCAGCCAGACGGAGGAGAACTTCGAGGAGGAAGGTCGGCCCGACTGGACGCCGCTGTCGGATGTCACCACCGAGCGCCGGAAGAATTCCGGCAACTGGCCGGGTCAGATGCTGCAGGTAAGTGCTGCCGGGTTGGCTGCATCCATCTCCAGCCAGTCAGACGACAGCTCCGCCCTGGTCGGCAGCAACAAGCCCTACGCGGCCATGATGCAGTTCGGCGGTAGCAAGTCCGACTTCCCGCACTTGTGGGGTGACATTCCTGGCCGTGAGTACTTGCCCATGGGTGCCGATGGCCAACTGCAGCCCGAGGCCGAGGAAGCCATCCTCGACCTGGCCATGGATCACCTGAAAAGAGCCGCCGGCCTGTAAGGCCTTCTGCTGCGTTCTGCGGGGGTATGCGCTCCGGTTCATCGCCCCACACCTCATAGAATCGCTGTAAAGGCTTTATAAAGCCGTATTGCCCCGTCCCCACCCTAGCTCTCGGATGCAAATCCAGCAGCGCATCGCGAATCCCCCAGAAAACTCTTTAAACCCGATTAAAAGTCTGTGGCCGGGTCACAGGCCAGGCTGTGCGCATGTACTACCACCCAAGCGCACAGCCCATGAAGCCAATCCATATCTTCAAGCCCGGTAAGCACGTCGCTATGAGCGGTGCGAGCCTCAATTTCAGTGAATCCGACCTGGCCGCAACGGTGCGCGTCTACGACCCAGCCTTGCACGAAGCGCCACTGGTGTTTGGTCACCCCAAGCACGACGCCCCGGCCGGTGGCTGGGTCAAGTCACTGGCCAGTTGTGCTGACGGTCTGGAGGCCGTGCCGCACGAAATTGATCCGGCCTTCGCCGAGCTGGTGGCCAGCAAGCGCTACAAGAAGATCTCCGCTTCCTTCTATCACCCTGACTCGCCGAGCAACCCAGTGCCAGGCGTTTACTACCTGCGCCATGTCGGCTTTCTCGGTGCTCAGCCACCTGCAGTGAAAGGTCTGCGCTCTGTCGATCTTGCAGAGGGCGAGGAAGGTGTCGTCGAGTTCTCAGACTACGGCCACGAAGTGGGTGCCAGCCTTTGGCGGCGCATGCGCGACTGGCTGATCTCCGACCGTGGCTTGGAGGTCGCTGACCAGGTCATCCCCGACTGGCAAATCAAATCCCTGGACGAAGTCGCACGCCGTGAAGACGAGCCGCGTCCCTCCTTTTCCGAACCAACCACCACCACGGCCGCAACCACCGAGCCATCCACCCAAGAGGAAAGCACTGTGACGCCCGAAGAAATCGCCGCTATCCAGGCTGAAAACCTGCGTCTGCAGAACCAGGTGCAACTGCACCAGGATCAACAGCTCAAGTCCCGCAAGGACACCACCCATGCCGCCAACGTGGCGTTCGCGGAGGAACTGGTGGGCACGGGCAAGTTGCTGCCTAAACACACCGCCGCACTGATCGCCGCTCTGGACTTCGCCGAAGACGGTGATGCACCGCTGGAGTTTGGTGAAGGTGATGACCGTCAGCCGGTGTCTGCCGGCCTCAAGGCCATCTTCGGTGACCTGCCGCAACAGATCGACTTCGCCGAGCAGGCCAGTGGTGCTCGCCGTGGTGGCGCTGTGCCGGCCGCTGATCTGGAGTTCGCCGAGAAGAACACCGACCCCGACCGCCTTGCCCTGCATGCCCGTGCACAGCAACTGGCCGTGGATAAGAACATCCCCTACGAGTCGGCCGTGCGCCAGCTCATCAACCACTAAGGAGTTGACCAGCCATGGCTGACCGTCTCAAGCAACTGCGGATCGTCGATCCGGTACTGACCAACATCGCGCGCGGTTACCGCAACGCACAACTTGTCGGCGAGGCGCTGTTTCCGCTCGCTGACATGGACAAGGAAGCGGGCATCGTGCCGCTGTTCGGCAAGGAAGCATTCCGCCTGTGGGATACCGAGCGCGCCATTCGCGCCCAGTCCAACGTGATGACCCCGGACGATGTGAACACCCTGGACGTGGTGCTGCGTGAGCATGACCTGGCCTACCCGGTGGACTATCGCGAGCAGGCCGAGTCGATGTTCGACGCCGAATCCCGTGCCGCCAAGCGCGTTAAGGAGAGCATCGACCTACGCCGCGAGGTGGCCTGTGCCAGCTTGGCGCAGAACACCAACACCTACCTTGCTGGTGGGAAGGTTGCACTGGCTGGAGCCAGCCAATGGAGTGCCAATGGCGGTGATCCGATCCAGGTGATCGAAACCGGTAAGGAAGTGATGCGTTCGCGCATTGGTATGCGGCCCAACACCATCTTGATGGGTGCCTCGGTATACGCCGCGTTGAAGTTCCACACCAAGCTGCAGAACGCACTCAGTGCGGGCGACAAGAAACTCCTCACTATTGAGCATTTACGCGCCTTGTTCGGCATCCAGAACATTGTGATCGGTGAAGCGCTGGCCGGCGATACCGCCACGGCGGATATCTGGGGTGACAACCTGGTACTGGCCTATGTGGCTCAGCAAGGTGCAGGCGAGAAGTCGGACTACGAGACGCCGTCCTTCGGTTACACCCTGCGCAAGAAGGGCATGCCGGAAACCGACAAGTACGACACCAACGGCGGCAAGGTGCGCTACGTGCGCCACACCGACATGTACAAGCCCGTGGTGGTCGGCGCTGACGCCGGTTACCTGATCTCCGGCATCATCACCTGAGGTGAGCCATGACTGATAAAACCAAGGCCTACCGCGTTGTAGGCATCGATCTGGACATCGACGGCGAGCGCGTGCCCGAGGGCAGCGAGATCGAACTGGTGGCCGAGCCGTCACCCAAGCTCGCTCGCTACTTGGAGCTGCTGGGCACCGTAGAACCCTCCAACCCAGAAAAGCCCACCAAGCCTGAGGCTCCGGCCAAGGCCGAGAAGCCCACCAAGCCTGAGGCTCCGGCCAAGGCCGAGAAGCCGACTAAACCTGCGGCTCCGGCCAAGGCCGAGAAGCCGGCTGCTGATGCATCGGCCACGGGTGATAACCAGGGCAACGAAGGCGACGACAAGAAGGCCGCCGACAACGCTGAGGAGAACAAAGCATGAAGTCGCAACAAGTGATTCTGACCACTTCGGTGGTCGCTGCAGCCGACCTGATTCGCCGTCGCTTCGTTGGCTTTGACGGCAACGTCTGCGCCAATGGTGTTAAAGCGCTGGGTGTGGCTGAGGCTGATACCGCTGCTGGAAATGTGGCTCCGGCCAATGTGCTCGGCGTGATCCTGGTCGAAGCCGCTGCAGCCATCTCGGCCGGTGCCGAGGTGCAGTCTGATGCCAGTGGCAAGGCCATCACCAAGGCGGCTGGTGTCAGCAACGGCATCGCCTGGGACGCCGCTACGACGGCTGGCGATGTGATCCGCATCGTTCGCGGTATCTGAGGTTAGCCATGCACTACTGCACCCGCACCGATATCGGCAAGGCCATCCCGGAGTTGACGCTGATTCAGCTCTCCAACGATGACCCTACCGCCGAGCTGCCCGATGAGAGCGTGATCGAGGACGGCGTCCGCCAGGCTGAAGAGCTGGTGGACGGTTACCTGCGAGGCCGCTACGACCTGCCGCTCGATCCGGTACCGAGCGTGCTGCGCGATGCCGTGGTGTATCTGGCTCGCCATTGGTTGTATCAACGCCGCCCCGAGGGAGCGCTCCCCGAGGCGGTGAAGGACAGCCGTAAGGACACCCTCAAGCTGCTGGAGAGCATCCGTGATGGTGTGGTCACCCTGGGCATGCCTACGGGTGAGGCGGCCCCGGAGCCGGGCAAGATTCGCGCCCGTGCTCGCCGTCAGCAGTTCGGCAGTGACCTCCTGGAGCGTTACTGATGAGCCAGACCGAGCAGCTCCTGGATGCGATTGTCGAGCGGCTGAAAACCGCAATGGGCCGCGACCTGATGGTGGAGCTGTTCCCGGAGAACCCGGCGCAGTACCGCCTCAACCATCCGCGCGGCGCTGTGCTGGTGGCGTTCGGCAAGTCCACCTTCGGTGGTTCTCAAGCCACCGATGCAATGTTCCAGGAACGCAACCTGGTCATCAGCCTGACCCTGGTGTTTCGCCAGCTCAACGGCAAGGACGGTGCAGTCAGTTACCTGGATAGCATCCGCGGCACGTTGACGGGGTGGTGGCCACCGCATTGCGACCAGGCATGCCGCCCGGTCTCCGAGCGTTTCATTGGTCATCTGCAGGGCGTGTGGCAGTACGGCCTGGACATCGCAACCCGTGCAACCCAATTGCAATCCATGGCACCAACGGCGGGCGCACCGCTGTTGCCGCCCACCTTTGAGGGAACCCTATGAAACTCAAACGTTACCGCTACTCCGGCCCACAGAGCGCCGCATCGCTGCGCGTCGGTAAGTCTGGTGAGTTGCTGGATGTACAGCTACAGCCTGGCCAGCCCGTCGACCTTCCGGCAGACCATGAATACACCCTGGTACTGCTGGCGTTGAAACACCTTGAGCCGCTGGCGGATGAACCCGCACCGACCGAGAAGAAAGGAGATAAAGCGTAATGGCTGCCAACTATCTACACGGTATTGAAACCCTGGAAGTCGAGCGCGGCCCGCGTGCCATCCGCGTGGTCAAGTCTGCGGTGATCGCCCTGATTGGCACCGCCCCGGCTGGCCCGGTGAACAGCCTTACGCTGTCGCTGAATGATCGCGATGGCGCGCAGTTTGGCCCTGAGTTAGCTGGTTTCAGCATTCCGCAAGCGCTGGGCGGGATCTATGACTTCGGTGCGGGCACCGTCATTGTGGTCAACGTTCTCGACCCGCTTATCCACCGCACGGACGTTGTGGCTGAGGCAAGTCAATTCGGCAATAACGACCGCCTCCAGCTGGCCCATGGCGCACTGCAGGTGTTGGCGCTTAAGTCGAGTGACGGTGCCACCACCTATCAGCTCGACACCGATTACACCCGCGACCTGTTGAGCGGTGTGGTGGTGCGCAAGGCAGGTGGCAGCATTCCAGCCAATGCCCAGGTGAAGGCCGATTACACCTACGCCGACCCAAGCAAAGTGACCTCGGCCGATATCATCGGCGCGGTGACGATTGCCGGCCTACGCACCGGCCTCAAGGCATTCCCGGATAGCTACAACCTGTTTGGCTTCTTCCCCAAGCTGTTCATCGCACCAGGTTTCTCCACGCTTAGTGCGGTTAGCGTTGATCTGATTGCTGCAGCAGAGATGATGGGCGGCGTGGCCTACATCGATGCACCTATCGGCACCACGCCGCAGCAGGTTCTGGCTGGTCGTGGCCCGGCCGGTAGCATCAACTTCAACACCAGCAGCGACCGGGTGCGTTTGTGCTATCCGCACGTCAAGGTGTACGACGCTGCTACCGATGGCGAACGCCTAGAGCCGCTGTCGATCCGCGCGGCAGGCCTGCGCGCCAAGATCGACTATGACAAGGGCTACTGGTGGAGCAGCTCAAACCAGGAGCTGATCGGCGTGGTCGGCCTGGAACGTCCGCTGACTGCTCGGGTGGATGACCCGGACAGCGAGGTCAACCTGCTCAACGAAGCGGGCGTGACCACGGTGTTCAACAGTTTCGGTACTGGTTTGCGCCTGTGGGGTAACCGCACGGCCGCTTGGCCGACCGTGACTCACATGCGCAACTTCGAGAACGTGCGCCGCACCAAGGACATTGTCGATGAGTCGATCCGCTACAGCTCGCTGCAGTTCGTTGACATGCCGGTTACCCAGGCGCTGCTCGATAGCGTGACGGAGAGCGTCAACCTGTTCTTCCGCAAGCTGATCGGTGACGGCGCGTTGCTGGGTGGCGAGTGCTGGTATGACCCGGCACGCAACCCACAAACGGAGCTGGAGCTGGGGCATGTGTTGTTCAACTACAAACTGACGGTACCGTTGCCATTCGAGCGCGGCACCTTCGAGACTGAGATCACCGGGGAATACCTGGCCAACCTGAAGGGGACTGCATAAATGGCAGGCGTAAACGCACATCGCATCACCAACGCCAACCTGTACCTGGATGGTCAGGATTTTTTCGCCAAGTCCGAGGAGATCGAGCTGGGCAGCGTCAAGGCGGTCATGTCCGACTTCCAGGGGCTGGGTATGGTTGGTTTGATCGAGCTGCCGGATGGCCTCGACAAGCTGGAAGGCAAGATCGTCTGGAACAGCCTGTACAAGGAAGCTGGCAGCAAATTGGCCAGCCCCTTCAAGACAGTGCAGTTGCAGTGCCGCAGCAACGTCCAGGTGTTTAACAACAGTGGCCTGGTGGACGAGATTCCGCTGGTCACCCTGATGACCATCATGCCCAAGGAGTACAACCTGGGCAGCTTCAAACCGCGCGACCCCTCGAAGTTCGAGACCCCGTTCTCGGCCATCTACGTGCGCCAGCTGCTGAACGGTGAGGAAGTACTGCTGCTCGATTACCTGGCGAACATCTTCCGCGTCAATGGCGAGGATCAGTTGGCCAAGTACCGGCGCAACATCGGGCAGGCATAGCTGTAACGGATGGGCATGGATGCCCAGGACACGGAAGTCAGAAGCCCCGCCAAGTGCGGGGCTTCTTCTTTTAAGCCTTGCGCTTCAGGGTGCTGATATAGCCGCGCAAGTGGGTCAGTGCGGCATGCTCAGGGTTGAGCCCGCGCAGCTCAGTGCGCCGCTCGCTGCCATCAGGCAGGTAGGTCAGCAGCTCGTCATCGATCTCGATATAGCTGGCCGTATAGGTCTCGCCTTCATGCTCCAGGGTTACGTCTTCTTCCATTGCAGCCTCCGCGCTGGGTGATGGGTACATCTCTTTAAATCAGATTAAAAGGCAGCGCCACGCTTAGGCGCGATGCTCAGGACTCTTGTACAGAGCAACCGATCTCATTGATCAACCTGGAGCATAAAGCATGGCCGATAAAACCAACGTCACTCTCAAGTATCCCTTCACCACTGCTGCCGGCCAGAAAGTAGAGCGATTGGAGTTCCGCCGCCTGACCGTTAAAGACTTGCGCGCAGCCAATGAGCAAGCCTCTGGCAATGCTGCAGTCGAGGAGCTGGTACTGATGTCGCGCTCCGTTGGTCTCGTTACTGAAGATCTGGATGCCATGGACATTGCGGACTACAAGGCTGCCCAGGAGCGATTTCAAAAACTGTCGGATTGATACCAGCCACCTCGACGAATGCGAAGCCTTGCTCGCCAGGTGGTTCCGCTTTCAGCCCTCGGAGATCGAGGCGCTGACAGTAGAACGCTTCCTGACCTGGTGCGAACAGGCCGAGCAACAAATCCGCCAGCAAAGCGAAGTCAGCCGTGAGCAACCGTAGCCTTAGAGTAGGTCTTGAGATCGGCGCATCCGCCCGTGGGGTTATGCCCCTGTTGGGTGGTGTGCGCCGTACCCTGATGGGCCTGGGTGATACGGCCGGCAAGCTGACCCGGCAGCATGCCGAGCTGGGCGCTTCCATCAAGCGCAACCTTGGCACGTTGGCACCCAGTACCGTCGCCGCGCTCAACCGAGACTACGTGCGCCTTGGGCAGACCCTCGACACGGTGCGGCGCAAGCAGGAACAACTGACCGCTCGCCTGGCGCGCCGCGACCAGTTGCGCAGTCAGCGCGCCGAGCTGCGCTCTGGCTTGTTAGAAACCGTGGCAATCGGTGCCAGTGCGGCGCTGCCAGTGAAGCTGGCCATCGACTATGAGTCGGCCATGGCCGATGTGAAGAAGGTGGTCGACTTCGATACGCCGGATGGCATCGTCAAGCTCGGTGACGAGTTGCTGCGCATGACCCGAACACTGCCTTTGGCCGCTTCGGATCTGGCTGCCATTGCCGCCAGTGGTGGCCAACTGGGTGTGGCTGCAGCTGATATTCCCAAGTTCACCGAGACTGTGGCGAAGATGTCCACGGCCTTCGACATGTCGGCCGAGGAAGCCGGTGACTCGATGGCCAAGCTGGCCAACGTGTACAAGATCCCTATCGCGCAGATCGGCCGTATCGGCGATGCGATCAACCACCTGTCCAACTCCTCACCGGCCAAGGCGCGCGACATCGTTCAAGGCTTGAACCGGGTGGGTGGTGTGGCCAAGCAGTTTGGTCTGGTCGAGACCCAGGCAGCAGCTCTGGTCACCGCTTTTGTCAGCCTTGGCAAGCCGCCAGAAGTAGCCGGCACCGCCATCAACGGCATGCTGGCGAAGCTGGCCACCGCCGACAAGCAACCGAAGAAATTCCAGCGTGCCCTGCAGGAAATGGGCATGACGGCTGAAGGCTTGAAAGCCTCTATCGGCAAAGACGCTCAGGGGACACTGACCAGCTTCCTCAACACCATCAGCAAAGTCCCGAAAGCCGATCAAATGGGCGTTCTGGTCGACCTGTTTGGCTTGGAGTACGCCGATGATGTAGCGGTACTGGCGGGTTCGATGGAGACCTATGCCAAGTCCCTGGCCTTGGTAAACAAGGCCTCGGACTACGATGGCTCGATGGAGAAGGAATTCCAGGCGCGAGCATCTACCACTGCAAACAACTTGCAGCTGCTGAAAAACGGCATGACTGAGCTGGGGATCAATCTCGGCTCCGCTGTGCTGCCGGGATTGAATGATCTAGTCAGTTCACTACGTCCGGTAGTGTCTGGCTTTGCCACTTGGGCCAAAGAGAACCCGGAACTGGTCAGCGGCGTGATCAAGCTGGTGGCCGGAGCCGTTGCGCTGAAGCTGGGCGTCGTCGGCCTGTCGTATGGGCTGAGTCTCGGGGCTTCTGGCCTGAACGGCGTGGGCATCGCGATCTCGCTGCTATCCGGCAAGTTCACCATGATGCGCGCGATGCTATTGCTGGGTGGCCGGCTGGGGCCGTTCATCACCGGGCTTAGTCTGTTGCGTGGTGGGGCGATGCGGCTTGCGCCTGCCCTTGGCATGGCACGCACGGCGGTACTCTGGCTGGGCCGCGCACTTTTGATGAACCCCATCGGCCTGATGATCACTGGTATCGCGCTCGGTGCTTACCTGATTTACCGCTACTGGGAGCCGATCAAGAGCTTCTTCGGTGGGTTGTGGACGGAGATAAAAGCCGGTTTCAGCGGTGGTCTTACGGGCATTCTCGGGCTGCTGGTTAACTTCAGTCCGCTGGGCATGTTCTACCGGGCATTCAGCGGCGTGATGAACTACTTCGGGATCGAGCTACCGGGCAAGTTCACCGACTTTGGCAGCATGCTGGTTACTGGTTTGGTCAACGGTATCAAGAGCATGGCCGGGGCCGCCAAGGATGCCGTTGTTGGCCTAGGTGATGATGTTACCGGGTGGTTCAAAGACAAGTTGGGGATCAAAAGTCCAAGCCGCGTCTTCATGGCAGCTGGGGCCAACGTCTCGGAAGGCGCAGCGATTGGCATCACTGCCAAGCAGGGTCTGGTCAAGCGTGCCGCCTTGGGCATGGCTGCAGCGACGGCCATCACCTTTGCCACCCCGCAACTTGCTGCAGCTGATGGGCCAGCAGCAACGGCAAGCCGCGTGGCGAACTTGGCGCGCAGTGCAGGCTCGGCCGCATTGGCAGGTCAATCCGGTGGTGGCGTCACCATCCACTACTCCCCACAAATCACCGTCCAGGGCGGTGGCCCTGGTACCCAGGAGGCAGTGCAGCAAGCCCTGCAGCTTTCGCGTAATGACCTGGAGAAATTGATGCGTGAAGTCTTGGCGGATCAACAGCGGAGGGCCTTCTGATGTGGGCAGTACTCGGCGATATCGAATTTGAAGTGAAGTATCACCCTGGCCGGCAAGATGAGCGTTCAGCCGCGGACTATGCCCAGCATGCGCTGATTCAGGGCAAGCCACGTGCGGAATGGGTGGGCGACAGCCTGGACGAACTGACGCTGGAGCTGACCCTGCACTCGATGCTGGTCGACCCCGAGCTGCAGATCCGTCGCCTCAAGGCGGCGAAGAGTGCCCATGAGCCGCTGCCGTATGTGCTGGGCTCGGGTGACTATCGCGGGATCTACCTGCTGACTGAGGTGTCGGTGACCACCCGCAAGACCGATGCCGAAGGGCGGCTGGTTTCCGCAACGGTGAGCATCAACCTGCTGGAGTACTCCGGTAAATACACCAAGCCGTTGCCCAAGCCTCGGGCGCTGGTGTCCAACCTAGCCGCCAACCCGCTGGCCCGCATTGACGGGGCAACGCCTGCGCTGGTTACACCCACGCAAAAAGTGTTGGGCCTTGCTAAAACCGCTGCCAACTACCTGCAGGCCGGGGTGGAGGCCTTGAGTTTTGTAAAAAACCTTCGTGATAACCCACTTGCCATGCTGAGCCAGGCTCCGCGTTTGCTTGGGCTGGCTGGGCAAGCGTTGGCTCCATTCCAGGGGTTGCAGAGTGCGGCAGCCGAGATGCTAGCCAGTGGCGCTGACCTTGTGACCATGGGCAACAATGTGGCCAGTGATGTGCGCCAGGCGGTGGAAGTGGTTCAGAGCCTTCGCAATAACCCACTGGCGCTGCTCGATCAGGCTCCGCAGCTACTCGGTCGGATCAGCCAGGGGATGCCCTTGGATGGCCTGCAAAGCTCAGCGGTCAGTTTGCTGGCGGGTGGTAGCGACTTGTTGAAGCTGGGCGTTGATGCAGCTGGTGACGTGCAGCGCGCGGTCGCTGCCTTTAGTCCTGTGTCCGTTGAGAGCGTGGTGGGCAAAGTTGACTACGCGTCCAGTCAAATGCAGTTAGCCGTGAGCCGTTTGGATGCCAGCTCTACTCGCTTGGCCAGTCTGGCCGTCAATGTGATTACCAGGAGAGCCTGACGTGCCTGCCGAATATCTAACCCACACCACCGTTGAGGGGGAGCGTTGGGATCAGCTGGCCTTCATCTATTACGGCGATGCCATGCGCTATGAGCCGATTGTCCGTGCCAACCCGCAGGTGCCAATAACCCGCTCACTTACCTCTGGGCTGACCTTGCGCATTCCCGTGCTCGATGTCGTTACCAGCAGCGAGGATCTGCCGCCGTGGTTCAAGTGATCGATATCCCTGGTCGTGACACGGCCGAGCCTACCGTGTGGCGTATTGGCTATCAGGGCCGCGACCTGACAGCCGATCTGGCCCCCTACGTGCTGGGCGTGACTTGGACGGATTACCTCAGCGGCCAGTCTGACGAGATCAGCATCGAGCTGGAAGACACCGACGACAAGTGGCTCACCAGTTGGTACCCAATCAAGGGTGACGCGCTGACCTTGAGCATGACCTATCCAGGGCAGGCCCCATTGAACTGCGGCAGCTTTGAGGTGGATGAGATCAACGTCAGTGGGCCGCCCTCGACGGTGGTCATGCGCGGTTTGGCGGCGGGTATCAGCAAGGGCGTGCGCACCCGCAAGGGCTATGCCTATGAGAGCACCACGCTTGCCGAGATCGCTGCACAGTTGGCCAAGCGCAATAAATTCGAGCTGGTTGGCGAGATCAAGCCTCTGCGGATCGACCGCATCACCCAGTTCCAGGAGCGTGACTTGGCTTTTATCACCCGCGTGGGCCGGCAGTATGGCTATGCCGTCAAACTGCGTGAGAACAAGCTGATCTTCACGGCCATGGCTGGCCTACGCGATGGGGCACCGGTACGCACCATCAGCCGCAAGGAGTGCAGCCGTTACGACATTAAAGACAAGATCAAGGATGTGTTCCGCACAGCCAAGAACACCCACCACGACCCGGACACCCAGAAAACTATCAGCAGCCAGGCGCAGGACACCCGCGCCCCGGATAGCCAGGTGGGCATGGAGACCAGCGCCGACGAACTGCGCATTAACCAGCGCGCCCCGGACGCCGCCAGCGCCCAAGCCCAGGCTGATGCGGCCCTCGGTGAGGCCAATGACGAGCGTGCCGGTGGCAGCCTGACCCTGCCTGCAGACCGTCGCCTGGTGGCTGGCGCAGTGGTGACACTGGATGCCACTTGGGGGCGTATGGCCGGTGACTATCTGATCAACCAAGCGCGCCACAACAAACGCCGCAGCAGCGGCACCACGGCCGATATCGAGATCCGCCGAGTCACGGCCGCGCCGGTACCGGCGATGCCATATCTGACCGGTGAATCCAGCCAGACCAACGCCGAGGCAACCGCATGAGCAGTGAAACGCTGGACGGCCTGCAGTTCGGATTGGTCAGCTCGGTGGACTACATCAGCTGCAGGGTGAAGGTGCGGCTGGAGGAGTTCGAGGGCTTAGAGAGCTGGTGGCTAAAGGTGCCACAACGGCACACCAAGGCCACCAAGAGCCGCCCACTGATGCCGGAGATCGGCGAGCAGGTGGCTGTGCTGCTTCAGCGCGACGGCGTCAACGGGGTGGTGCTGGGCGGGATCTATTCGACCGCCGAACCGCCACCCGTAACGGACGAGAACACCCACTACCTGCGCTTCAACGACGGTACGACCCTAACCTATGACCGAGCCAGCCATGCGCTGGTAGCTGACTGCGCAGGGAGCGCACTGATCAAGACCGCCACCACGGTTACTGTTGAGGCCGGTCAGCCAGTGCTGGTAGTAGCGCCCAGGGTTACCTTGGATACGCCTGAAACAATCTTGACCGGTAGCCTGCAGGTTGCTGGGGCGGTCACTCTGGCCGCAGGCCTGCAGGCTGTTGGGGATATCCAGACTCAGGGCAAGGTGCTGGATCAGGGCGGAAATTCGAACCATCACAGCCATTAAAAAGCCCCGCATGCGGGGCTTTCTTTAAGGCTTTTTCGGCGGTGGTGCGACAGGTTTACTTGCACTAACAGGTTGAGGCTTTTGCTGCAGTGTTGGTTGCCACCCATCCTTAAAGACCACTCGGGTTGAGCCTTTTTTGGGATCGTCTGCCATTAGAGAGTCTCTACTAAATCTAGGGTCATGGATTTTTGGGTGGCGGTGCGGGTGCTCTTTCGCTCGCCGGTGGGGTGTATCCGCCTTGCGCGGGGCTTCGATCATTCCGGGATGGCTGGTAACCACGCTCTTCAGTACGGTTGCCTTGACGTTTATCGCTCATGCTTCCTCTCCTTGTTGTGCATCTCTGACGTGGAACAGCTCAAGGGTTGCTATTTCTTTGGCGAGAATAATGATCCCTGCTGAATCAGTTCGGGCGCGCTCAAACCCTCCGCCTTCACTCATGATCCATGCTTCTTCTAGATATATTTGCTCCGGCGATGGGCTGCTTGAGGCAAACGATTTCCCCCCAAACCTTCCTGAAATCTGACGTCCGTCAATCAGCGTAGCAATCACCCAGTAGTGCATACGCTGACTGAAAACAAAGTCCCATGGCCTACCTGTCGGATGGGCTACTGATCGTTGAAGAAGCTGGGTTTTGCGCAGTCGCAGAAAGGCCCAAGCCCAAAGGACAGGAGCGACCAGCAGCACCATCACATAGAACAGTACGTAAAGTGTTGGGCTGATGGTTTGAAGGCCGCTGTACTCGACAGCGTAAATGGGACCTAGCAGCAGCGCGTAGTTAACAGAGCTATATGCGACGGCATCGACCAACTGCTGCGATGTGTCTTTATTGTCGGCTGGTTGTAACAGCGAATAGGTTTTCAGACTGATAAAGCCCGGCACCACGAAGGCTATAAAAATCACCAGTTTGTCGACTTCCCAGATGTCCATGATGATTCCTTGTTTGTTTACTGGAGTGATCTTGCCCATCTTTAAACCTGATTAAAAGGCCGAGCGGGTTAGTTTCATCACCATGGGCACATGACCACGCCCACCCCCTATACCAGCATTACCTCCGCCCACTGGCAGCCGGCTCTCGGTACGCCCGGTGAAGTGGTCGAGGGCCTGCGTGATATCGACCAGGCCATTCGCATCATCCTGATCACGCCGCGTGGCAGCGACCCCCACCGTCCTGAGTTCGGCAGCGACATCCACCTCTATATCGACTGGCCCACCAACCGCGTAGTGCCGCACCTGGTCCGCGAGGCTGTGGAAGCCATTCGCCGTTGGGAACCCCGCGTCACGGTGGTGACGGTACTGGTCGAGATCGTGGAGGAGCGCATCACTCTGCGCGTGCAGTGGAAGTTGGCTGATGGGGTTATCCAGCAAACCGAGGTGCCCTATGCGCGCTCTGCCGCCGCCTGAATTCGTCAAGATCGACCCTGCCGCCATTGAGGCTTCTCTGATCTCTCGGTACGAAGCTAAGTCCGGTAAGACCTTGTATCCGGCACAGATAGAGCGTCTGTTTATCGATCAGGTGGCCTACTCGCAGTCCCTGGCGCTGATGGCTATCCAGCATGCCGGCGAGCAGCTCCTGGTACGTTTCAGCTCAGCCCCGATCCTCGATTACCTGGGCGAGCTGGTTGGAACGCCGCGTTTGCTCGCGAAATCTGCACGCTGCACTCTGCAGTTCAGCGTCAGCGAGGTCGCGACACTGCCGCTGCTCATCCCTGCCGGCACCCAGGTGACCAACCAGGATGGTCGTCTGGTTTTCACTACCGACGCGGATGCCACCATCCAAGCTGGGCAGATCCAAGTGCATGTCTCGGCATCTTGCGAGACGGCAGGCTTCGAAGGAAACGGCTGGGCTGCGGGGCAGATCAGTGTATTACCAAACTCTCCCTTCGACGGACTGGTGGCCAGCAATGTGACCGTGCCGGTCGATGGTGCCGACAAAGAGCAGGATGACCGCTACCGTGAGCGCATCATCCTGGCCCCTGAGGCTTACACCAACGCCGGCAGTCGGGGCTCCTACCGTTACCACGCGCTGTCGGTTCACCAGTCGATCATCGACGTGGCCGTGCATGGCCCGGACGATGGTCAACTGGATGGCCATGTCGCCGTCTACCCGCTGACCGCTAGTGGCTTGCCGTCTGCAGAGATGCTCGCCCTTGTGCTAAACGACCTGAGCGGCGAGAAGCGCCGACCGTTGTGCGACACCGTGCATGCCTTGGCACCTCCCGAGGTTGCGTTCGTCATTCAGGCCAGCCTGACTTTTTATGCAACTGCAGACCGAGCAGGAGCTATGAAGCAGGCTCAAATAGCCGCCGATGCTTGGGCTGCTGATCGACGTGCTGGCCTGGGCCGAGACATTGTTCCCGAGCAGCTAACGGCCGTGCTGCAGGTGGCCGGGGTGTACCGCGCCGCTGTGGCCCTGCCGGTGCTGACTGACGTGCAGTCGCACCAGTGGGCCAACTGTACTGGCATCGTGCTGACGGACGCCGGGGTGGTCGATGGCTGAGCAGCAACTGCCACCGGCGCTGGCTGGTGATGAGCGCTTCGCTCAGCTGTGCGAGCTACTCGCAGAGACTTACGCCGACCTCGATATCGGGGCGATAGCGGTTTACCTGGTCGACCACGTAAAGGCATCACTGCTGCCGACTTTGGCAGAGCAGTTCTCCTTGCTCGATGAAGCGGCCTGGCTGCTTGCCGAGTCCGAATATACCAGCCGCAACTTGATCAAAAACGCCGTCACCTTGCACCGCTATAAGGGCACGCCCTGGGCGATTCGTGAGGTGATTCGGCTTTTGGGCTTCGGTGAAGTAACCCTGCAAGAGGGCCTAGCCGGCCACACCCGCAACGGCTCCATCAGCCACGACGGCAACCAAGTGCACGGTGACCCAGGCTCCTGGCCCATTTACCGAGTGTTCCTTCAGCGTGCCATCACCAACGACCAGGCCGTGCTGCTGCGTAGCCTGTTACTCACTATCGCGCCAGCGCGTTGCCGCCTGGCATCGCTCGACTATCAGGCCGTCGCGATCCGCCATAACAGCGTGGCAAGCCGGGACGGCCAATACAACTACGGGAGCAGCTAATGACAGACCTCACCGAAACGACACAGTGGGCACCGGGCATCTATCAGCTTGAAACCAGCGACCCTGTGCTCGCTGGCCCGGAAGGGATCGACAATTTACAGGCTAAACAGCTGGCCAATCGCACGGCCTGGCTAAAACAGCAGGTGGAGTCCGCGCAAGCAGGGATGATCGTTCATGCGTCAGCCCCCGATCCACACAAGCAGTACCGCTTGCGTGGGGTATTCACCAGCCTCAGTTCCAACACCACGCTTACCGCCGCCCATGAAGGCGTGATCGTGCTGGATGCAACGGCAGGCGATCGCACGCTAACGCTGCCGGTCAACGATGCCGCGTTTGGCGTGCGTGACCTGCTCATCCGCCGAACGGACAACAGCGGCAACCGGGCCAAGGTGCAGGCCAGTGGTGCGGACAAAATCAAGTTTCACACCCACCTTAATGCAGCCGGGTACAGCTTTTTGTACCTGATGGGTGCGGGCGACTGGTGGCACCTGCGTAGCGACGGAGCTGGTGGCTGGTGGCTAATTGGCCGGCATGACAGCACGCCACTTGGACGCCTGAGCTTTGAAACATCAACCGCAATCCAGCCGGGCGGCTATGCGTTGCCGCACGGCGTGCTTCTTGTTCGCGCGGAATGGCCCTGGGTGTGGGACCACGCCCAGGCCAGCGGCATGCTTGTTGATGATGCTGGGCGCGCAGGTTTTGAGGGCTGCTGGACGCGCGGGGATGGTGCTACGACTGTGCGGTCGCCAGATGTGCGCGCTGAGTTCTTGCGTGCATTAGACGAGGGTCGAGGGATTGACGCGTCTCGCATTGCGGGCAGCTATCAGAAGGGGTCGCTTGTCGCTGTAGATGTAAACGCTCCTGCCCCTTTCTCGCCTGGTTCCAACATTGCGGATGCTGCCGCATCAAGGATGCGGCTTGGCGTCGATGCCGCCACTTTATCTGATTACACAGGCGCTTCCATATCAGGTTCAAACCCTGACGTTATCTACCCACTATCTGGCGGTGCCGAGGCCGTTTCGGGCGTATCACGCTCCCGCAACCTCGCGCCCCCCGGTCGCATCAAACTAATCTGAGGAGCCCAATATGCACACATACATCGAAGACAGCGCGCGCGTCCTCACCGGCCCGGTCGAGCTGCCAGTTACTCCGGGCGTCGGCATCCAGATTCCGAGCAACGCTATTCAAGTTGAAGCGCTACTTGATGAGCCACCAGCGGGCCGCGTTTGGGCGCTGGTCAATGGCCAGCCGCAGCAGCTGGCTGACCATCGCGGCGCGGTTTACAGCACCGCTACAGGTGCCGCCGAACACCACGCCGAACTGGGCGAGCTGCCCGAAGGCCTCACTTCAACACCACGCCCGTCTGCGGATCACCTCTGGTCACGCGGTGCGTGGGCCTTCGACGCAGCCAAACAGGCAGCCAACCGGCTGGCGTTATCGGTAAGCCTCTGTGCAGCCGTGGACACTGCCGCTGACGCCGCCCGCCGTGCCGTTGCCGGTGACCCATTGCGCGCAGTGGAATATGACAAGGCCGCTGAGCAGGCCCAGGCCTTTGCCGCTGCCGACTACCTGGGTGAAGTACCGCCCATGGTCGCCGCCTGGGCCATTGGCGGGCGCACCGCGCAGCAGGCTGCAGAGAACATCTTGGAAGAAGCCGCGCAGTACAACACCGCTCTGGTGTACCTACGCACCGTGCGCCTGAATGCCAAAGAACTGATTCGCAACGCCATGGCCGCCGGCAACACCGAGCAAGCCGAAGACATTGCAGCTGAAACCATCGCCAGCATCGAGGCCGCAGTGGCTGGCATCGGCAACAACGCAGGGGTGTAGGCATGGGTAGCATTCAGCTGTTGTTCAGCACAACACATCACCCATTCAGCGGGCTAATCCGCGCAGCAACCTGGTCACGCTGGAGCCACGTTTCTCTGGTTGCTGGGGGGCATGTAATTGAAGCCGTTGCCCTAGAGGGTGTGCGTCAAGTTTCCAAGGACTACGCCATCCAGCGCGCCTCGGCTTTTAGCCTGGTCGATCTGCCAGCCCGTAATCCGCAGGCAATCATCGACGCAGCGCGTAGCCAGCTCGGCAAGCCTTACGACTGGACGGCCGTTGCCGGTCTCGGCTTACACCGTGAATGGCAGGAAGATGATTCGTGGTTTTGCTCAGAGTTGGTGGCCTGGGCGGCTGATCAGGCGGGAGAGCCATGGTTCCGGCTCGAGGCGCTGCGTCGGATAACGCCTCAGCACCTGTGGATGCTGTCGCCTGAGCGAGGGCTTTGCGCAATAGAAGGATAAGAGAGGGCTGCCAGCCTGGGTGCGCTAACACCCAAGCTGACCGCCAACCTGCAGATCAGGCCTGCAAGCCAGCCAAGGCCCCCTGCTCACGCGTGAGCGGCGGGGAGCCTACCAGAAGTGCAAAAGGTTTGCAGATGATGAAAGACATTCGTTGTGGCCAGTGTGGCCGAAAGCTGGCCAGCGCCAGTGGTTTTACCGAACTACAGATCAAGTGTCCACGTTGTCGGACGCTTAATCACCTGAAGGCCGAGAGCCTCCTGCTAACGCCATCGAGCGCAACCAGCCATCAGGAGGCACCATGCACGCACAACCGATCATCCCCTGGATAGGTGGCAAGCGCCGCCTTGCAGACCGGATCTTCCCCTTGTTCCCTCAGCACAGTTGCTACGTCGAACCGTTCGCGGGCGGCGCAGCGCTGTTCTTCCTCCGGCCGGTACCGGCCGAAGTCGAAGTGCTCAATGATGTTAATGGCGACCTGATCAACCTCTATCGGGTGGTGCAGAACCACCTGGAAGAGTTCGTCAGGCAGTTCAAGTGGGCGCTCAGTAGCCGCCAGGTGTTCAAGTGGCTGCAGATGACCCGAGTTGAAACCCTTACCGACATCCAGCGCGCAGCCCGCTTCTATTACCTGCAGCAGTCCGCCTTCGGTGGCCGCGTGGATGGCCAGAGCTACGGCACAGCCACCACACAGCCACCTGGGCTCAACCTACTGCGGATCGAGGAGGCGCTTTCAGCAGCTCACCTGCGGCTCAGCAACACCTACATCGAGCACCTGAGCTGGCAGGAGGTCATGAAGAAGTACGACCGCGAGCACACGCTGTTCTATTGCGACCCACCGTACTGGGAGACCGAGGGTTATGGCGTGCCCTTCGGGTTCGAGCAGTACCTGGAGATGGCCAGGTTGCTGAAGGAGATCAAGGGTAAGGCGATCATTAGCCTCAACGACCACCCAGCCATCCGCGAATGCTTCGCCGACTTCCACATGGAGACGACTGACATTAAGTACACGGTGGGCGGTGGTAAGGGGAGTGATGCGAAGGAGGTGCTGATCTTCAGCTGGGACGTTCAAGCTGAGCCTGCTGGTTTGTTCTGAATATCGGAAACCGCAGCCAATTGACTACGGAAGCGACTCATAGACTGGTGTTGGCCAACTCCGGTCAGTTAGAGAACTAACATGATGAACCTGATAAATAAGTTGAAGCAGCTATGTGCTTTACCGCAGAAGCAGCGTAAGGCCAAAGAAGCGGTGCAGACCGCGCAGTGGTTTGAAGCTGAACTCAAGAAGATACATAGGGATCTGGATAATCCCGAAAGGTAGAAAGAACAAAGCCGCCTCAGGGCGGCTTTGTTCTTTAATGCTGACTGGGCGCAAGGCTCACCGGGTACAATTCTTTTGCCACACTCGCAATTTGAGTAAAAGGTGATTATCTCAACTCAAGCCCCGAGTTTTTCGCGCGCGGCGTCACTTTGATAACTCAACACTCCGCACTGCGCAGGTGAACTCAGGTGCCTAATTGATACGGGCAACTCTTACGCCGCCGTCTTTGACCGCGCAGAAAAAAACCCCAGCATTTCTGCTGAGGTTTTTATCAACACATCAACCTCGATCGTAATCGGGGTTGAGTAAACCGATTCTTAGCTGAACTGGTTCATGGTGTTGTCTTTGCCGCCGGCCTTCAGAGCGGCTTCGCCAGCGAAGTACTCTTTGTGCGCATCGCCCAGGTCGGAACCGGACATGTTCTGGTGCTTAACGCAGGCGATACCTTGACGGATCTCCTCGCGCTGAACGCCTTTCACGTAGGCCAGCATGCCTTGGTCTGCGAAGTACCCTTTGGCCAGGTTGTCGGTGGACAGCGCGGCGGTGTGGTAAGTCGGCAGGGTGATCAGGTGGTGGAAGATACCAGCCTGAGCAGAAGCGTCGCGCTGGAATGTGCGGATGCTTTCGTCTGCGGTCTGAGCCAGTTCAGTGGCGTCGTAATCAACGCTCATCAGCTTGGCACGGTCGTAGGCGGAAACGTCTTTACCGGCGGCAACGAGGTTGTCGTAAGCCTGCTGACGGAAGTTCAGGGTCCAGTTGAACGATGGGCTGTTGTTGTAAACCAGCTTGGCGTTCGGGATGGTTTTACGGATTTCGTTAACCATTTCTGCGATCTGGCCGACGTGTGGCTTCTCGGTTTCGATCCACAGCATATCAGCGCCGTTCTGCAGCGAAGTGATGCTGTCCAGTACGCAGCGTGCTTCACCGGTGCCAGCACGGAACTGGAACAGGTTGGAAGGCAGACGCTTAGGACGCAGCAGCTTACCGCCACGGTTGATCACAACGTCGCCGTTCTGCATGTCAGCAGCAGAGACTTCTTCGCAATCGAGGAAGGAGTTGTACTGGTCGCCCAAGTCGCCCGGCTCTTTGGTCACGGCGATTTGCTTGGTCAGGCCAGCACCCAGGGAGTCGGTACGTGCAACGATCACGCCGTTGTCGATGCCCAGCTCGAGGAACGCGTAACGAACAGCGTTGATCTTGGCGATAAAGTCGGCGTGAGGAACAGTTACTTTACCGTCCTGGTGACCGCACTGCTTCTCGTCAGACACCTGGTTTTCGATCTGGATGCAGCAAGCGCCTGCTTCGATCATGCGCTTGGCCAGCAGATAGGTGGCTTCTGGGTTACCGAAACCAGCGTCGATGTCGGCGATGATTGGCACGACGTGGGTTTCGTAGTTGTCGATCTGATTCTGCAGGTCAGCGGCTTTGGCGTTGTCGCCAGCAGCGCGGGCAGCATCCAGAGCGGAGAACAGCAGGTCCAGTTCGCGGGCATCAGCCTGGCGCAGGAAGGTGTACAGCTCTTCGATCAGGCCGGAAACCGAGGTTTTCTCGTGCATGGACTGGTCTGGCAGCGGACCGAAATCCGAACGCAGAGCAGCAACCATCCAACCCGACAGGTAGAGGTAGCGTTTGTTGGTGGTCTTCAGGTGCTTCTTGATCGAAATCAGCTTCTGCTGACCGATGAAGCCGTGCCAGCAACCCAGCGACTGCGTGTAAACGGAGGAGTCAGCGTCGTACTCGACCATGTCTTTGCGCATGATGTCAGCAGTGTACTGAGCGATTTCCAGGCCGGTTTTGAAGCGGTTCTGTGCGCGCATACGGGCCACAGACTCAGGGTCAATGGCGCTCCAGCTGCTGCCAGCAGCGGCTTTAAGGGCGGCAACGGCTTTGATGTCGTTTTGATAAGCTGACATGGTCAATCCTTCAAAGTATGTGTGTGGTTAAGCACCGACTTCCCCGCTGAGCATCAGTGTTTGATCACCAATGTTGCTGGAGGTTGTTGCAGCCAACTGCAGATCGCCGAGACATCGACGTGAGACGGAATTGATCCGGGAGGAGGGTGACGTGCTAACAGAACGCTTGCTTCAGCTGTTGCAAATGACTAGGTCGTTTGGCGTTTCCGGCGGGTGATGGCCGTTATACGACTCAACTGGCTGTGCGTAATACGTGCTGTTGCTAAACGCTTCCCCGTCCCTCAGGACAACTTCGTTCCAGTCGCGATCTCATTGAACGGCCTTGTGAGCTTTACAACGCAAATCGGCTCTGACGGTAAGTTGGAGCGCGATTCGGAGGGCTTTTCAGCACCTCTGATTAGCGGGAGCGCGGCCATGATGCCTCCGCTCAAAGTGTTCGTCAATTATTTTGTAGTGCTTTTTGAATGACTACTACATAACCCTGAAAACCTACGCGTCATTCGCTGGGGTGGCTCTAGACGGCGGTTCGCGGCATGAGGTTTTGCCCGTGATGGAAAGCCTTTGCAGCGGCTGCACGTTTATCTGGTGAGGCGAGGTGATGAGCGGTCGTGTGCGCTGGCATTGGGTGCTGCAACACATTGCGTATGACGTGTTTAGTTCACTACGTCGACCTTGACGCGCAGGCTCATGTCTTCACGGCCTTGGGTTGCACGCTGCTGCAGAACGTCACTTTTCTCACCCTGACGTTGCTCGCTGACGCCGCCAATGCTAATCCATTCGCCCAACCGCCCACTCACTCGCGTGTCGGTGCTTTGCACATCGATAACGCCAGGTTGCGACTGGCTAAGGCGATCACGGTTGCTGCTAATAGCGATGTGCACGCGCTCGCCGCTGAGGCTGACGGTCACGTAGAAACCGCGGGTGAAAGTGCGATATTGGGTGTTGCTGTAGGGCTGGCCATACGCATCACGGCCTCGGGTAGTCAGCGGCACGCTCTGACCGACTTGAATCAGCGCCGGATAGCCTTCAGTCGCTTGGACTTGCTGAGTGCCACCGCTGCGGCTGTCGGTGCTGCGGCGAATGATGCGCACTTGGTCGCGGCCATTAATTTCGCCCTGACCAATTTGAATGTCAGCATTACCCGCACTGATGCTGCCGTCTGCGCGGTAACCACGGTCTGACTGAAAACCTGATTCATTGCTGTCAACGCTAATCAGTAAACGACGGGGTTCGGTGTCAAGTTGCAGCAGCAGGGTGCGTATTTCAGCAATTTTCTCAGGCGCAGCATTGACGATTAGCTGATTGCCATAGGCGTTAACTTTGCCTTCATGGCCAAGCACTGATTGCACCACGCTGAGTACTTCATCAGCGGTGCGGAAATTGAGCGGGATCACCTCGGTAGCGGCGCCAGCAAGCAGACTACAAAAGAGCAGGGCGGTAATAAGCAAGGCACGAACTTTCATAGCAGAAAACTCCGTAAATCAGCGTCGGTAATGCTGGTGTCCCAGGCTTGATCAAACTGTGCGCGGCGCTGGCGATTGCGGCCCGGGTCTTGGTACAGAGCGTAACCGCTGGCTTGGCCCACTTCGGGCAACAACAGCAAGCCACGGTCATCGGCCAGCAGAAACGCGAGACTTTCATTAGGGTAATCGGGGTGTAGTTTGCGGATCTGCAGGTTGCTCGACAACCGACGCGAAAGGCTTAGCAAGCGGTGACCTTCTTTGACGGCGCGGCCTGGATCGCGCAGCAGAATACGCAGTTGGTTGCGCGGGCTGGCCAGAAGAAAGCGGCTACAGGCAGCTTGCACGCTGCTGTGGTGGTAGAGCCAAGGCTCCAGATCGTGGCTGTAAATACACAGACTACGCTGCGCCTGTTGCAGCAGCGCCAAGGCGTGGGCGCGGGCTTGTTCGGGCTGGCTGAAGCGTTCCAACGTGGTGTGTACGCCAAGCGTGAAAGGTGCCGGCTCGGCGCGTGGGTTGTCTGGGCAAGAGCTGCTGGGGTTGTGCACAGTAAAACGCCCCGGTGACTGGAACTCGATGGCAGGAAGCTCTGTGGGCTCGCGGCATTCGGTTGGTTCACTCGGGGCGTTTTCGTCGTTCATCTCAGCCTCTAGGTGCTGCTGCGCACCATGTCCACATGGGGGATGCCGGCGTCCAGATACTCTCCACTGACGATGGCAAACCCAAGCTTTTCATAGAAGGCGGTGGCCTGCACCTGGGCGCTGAGCATCTGCTCGGTCAGGTTACGTTTTTCCGCCTCCGCGATCACCGCGTTGATCAGCGCCACGCCCACATTCAAGCCGCGCCAGTCCTTGAGCACCGACACCCGGCCGATATGGCCGTCGGCCAGTAAGCGTGCGGTGCCGATTGGGTATTCGCCTTCAAGGGCAAGAAAATGCACAGCATCGGCATCTTCAGCATCCCATTCGAGCTCTGGTGGCACGGCTTGTTCCGCGATAAATACGGTTTCGCGAATGCGCCGCAAATCAGCGTTGTCCTTCTGCCAGTCGGCCAGTCGAACGTGTATCTCACTCATCAGCAAACTCCAAACTGCCTTGCTTGACCAACTCAACCAGCAGATTACGCCCTTCGTCATGGGTGAGCCACGGCCCGAGGTTGTCGATGTGCAACGCATCGGCTGCGCACACCAATTTCAGTAACTCGCGCAGGCCTGCTGAAAACAGGCGGCTGTTGCCGCTGGCGAAAAGCACCAAGTCGTCGCCGACTTCTGACCAGGCCATGCGGGCGCTGGGGTTGCGGATCATCACCGCGCCGTCTTCGAGGCTTGCCAGGAAGGCGTCTTCGTCAATCTCGATGCCAGTAATCAGCTCCGGATACTTGGGCTCGGTCATAAATTGGCCGAACCAAGTCATCAGCAAGCGCTCATCACTCATGTGTTCGGTGAGCAGGGCTTTGAGCCGGTCTAGGGCGTCACGTTGAATCTGCGTCGGGTCGCTGGTAGGCATCGCGTCGGCGTCGCTGTAGCGTTCTTCATCAGGCAGAAACTGGCCGAGAAAATCAGTGAAATGGGTCAGCACTTCAGCGGCGCTGGGCGCACGGAAGCCTACGGAATACGTCATACAGTCATCCTCAGCGGTACCACAGTGGGCCAGAAGCGGCGGCAGATAGAGCATGTCGCCGGGCTCCAGAACCCATTCTTCAGTTTTAGCGAATTGAGCAAGGATCTTCAGATCCGCGTGCGGCAGCATCGGGCTGTCGGAGTTACAGACTTGGCCAATTTGCCAGCGGCGCTGACCTAAGCCCTGCAGCAGGAACACATCGTAATTATCGAAATGCGGGCCTACGCCACCGCCGGCTACGGCGAAGCTGACCATCACATCATCAATGCGCCACTTGGGCAGAAATTTGAATTCTTCAAGCAACTCGGCCACTTCCGGGACAAATTGATCGACGGCTTGAACCAGCAGCGTCCAGTCGCGTTCCGGCAGTTCGGCGAACGCGTCTTCAGCGAAGGGGCCGCGACGCAGCTCCCACGGTCGCTCGCCGTGTTCGATGACCAAGCGTGATTCGACTTCTTCTTCCAGTGCTAGGCCAGCCAGTTCGTCTGGCGAAATAGGGCTCTCGAATCCGGGGATGGCTTGGCGCACCAGCAAGGGTTTTTTCTGCCAGTAGTCACGCATGAACTCGCGTGCGGTCAGTCCACCCAGCAGTTGTAGCGGAGTATCAGCATTCATCGCTAAGCCTTTGAAGTAAGTGAATACCCATAAATAAAAACGCCCGGCGCAGCCGGGCGTCTGGGTGCAGGTGTTGTTTAAATACGTTTGGCCTGAGCGGCTGCGTTGCCGATATAGCTGGCTGGGGTCAATAACTTCAGCTCAGCTTTGGCTTCAGCAGGCATGTCCAGGCCGTCAATGAAGGTTTGCAACGCTTCAGGGCTGATGCCTTTGCCGCGGGTCAGCTCTTTGAGCTTCTCGTAGGGGTTTTCGATGGCATAGCGACGCATAACAGTTTGGATGGGCTCGGCGAGCACTTCCCAGCAAGCATTTAGATCATCAGCAATTCGTTGAGCATTAAGCTCCAACTTGCTGATTCCCTTAAGGCTGGCCTCGTAGGCAATTACACTGTGGGCGAAACCCACACCCAGGTTACGCAGCACGGTGGAGTCAGTCAGGTCACGCTGCCAGCGCGAAATCGGTAATTTGCTGGCCAAATGCTGGAGCAGTGCGTTGGCGATGCCCAAGTTGCCTTCGGAGTTCTCGAAGTCAATTGGGTTGACCTTGTGCGGCATGGTCGAAGAACCGATTTCGCCAGCAATAGTGCGCTGCTTGAAATAGCCGAGGGAGATATAGCCCCAGATATCACGGTCAAAGTCGATCAGGATGGTGTTGAAGCGCGCTATAGCATCAAACAGCTCAGCAATGTAGTCGTGCGGCTCAATCTGCGTGGTGTAGGGGTTGAACTGCAGGCCCAAGTCACCTTCGATAAACTGGCGCGCGTTGGCCTCCCAGTCGATCTGCGGATAAGCCGACAAGTGGGCGTTGTAGTTGCCCACGGCGCCGTTGATCTTGCCGAGCAGCGGAACGGCTGCAACTTGAGCGATTTGCCGCTCTAGGCGGTAAACCACGTTGGCCAGTTCTTTACCCAGGGTGGTCGGCGAGGCTGGTTGGCCGTGGGTGCGCGAGAGCATTGGCACGTCGGCAAACTTGATGGCCAGCTGACGAATTGCTTCAGCGGTTTGGCGCATCAACGGCAGTAGCACATCATCACGGCCAGCACGAAGCATCAGGGCGTGGGACAGGTTGTTGATGTCCTCGCTGGTGCAAGCGAAGTGGATAAATTCACTGACCTTGTCCAGCTCAGGCAGCTTGGCTGCTTGTTCCTTCAGCAGGTACTCCACGGCTTTGACGTCGTGGTTAGTAGTGCGCTCAATTTCTTTGACGCGTTCGGCATGCTCGACGGCGAAATTTTCGGCCAGCTCATTGAGCACGGCGTTAGCTTCAGCGGAGAAAGGCGCCACTTCGGCAATGTCTTCGTGGCCGGCCAGGCGCTGCAACCAACGCACCTCGACCAATACGCGAAAACGGATCAAACCGTATTCGCTGAAAATCGGGCGCAGAGCGCTGGTTTTGCCGGCGTAACGGCCATCAACGGGGGAAACCGCGGTGAGCGAGGAAAGCTGCATGGGGAGGCGTTCTCGGACAATCGGGCGTGGAAAAGGGCGCGTATCATACATGAAATCGGCCGCTTGGCCGTGATTGACTGTTGCCGTTCAGCGGCGCGCACTGCGCGCTATCGACAGCAAGCTGGCGCTGAAAATCAGTGCAGCACCGATCAGCGAGGTTGCGTCTGGTGTTTCACCCCAACGCAGCCAGGCGATCAGCCCAGCAAACACAATAGCCAAGTAGGCAAAGGGGCCGATCAGGCCGGGGGATGCCAGGCCGTAAGCTTTGGACATAATGATCTGGCTGGCCGTGGCCAGCAGCCCGATCACCAGCAGCAAGCCCAATTCATGTTGGTTCATGGGCTGCCAAGCCCAGGTCAAGGGAACTGCCGAGAGCAAAGCACTGAACAAGGAGAAGTAGAAGACGATGCGAAAAGCCGGTTCGCTGTCGCTCATCTCGCGAATGGAGACAAACGCAAACGCCGCAAGAACGCTGGCAGCCAGACCAACCAAGGCTTGACTGTCCAGCAGTGCAGCCGATGGCTTGGCCACCAGAAGCACTCCAACCAGGCCAATGCCTGTGGTCAGCAACATGCGCTTAGTCAACGGCTCTTTAAGCCACCACCACGCAATCAGTGGGGTAAACAGCGGCGCTGAGTAGGTAAACAGCATGGCGTCAGCCAGGGGCAGTTGGGCAATGGCGTAGAAAAAACAATACATCGCCGCCAGGCCAAAAGTGGTGCGCCACAGGTGGGATTTAAGTCGCGTGGTTTTGAGTGGGCGAAAGCCTTTAAACACAATCAACGGCAGAAAGAACAGCACCCCAACCAGGTTGCGAAAAAACACCACCGATTCGTTGTTGACGCTGACAGATACCTCACGAATACCGACACCCATCAGGCTAAACAGCAGGGCAGATACCGTCAGCAGTGCGGCGCCCTGCAGCGTTTTGTCGGCGCGCATACCCATGCTCACGTTCGCCGCAGCGGGTGGAGTTCCTTGAGCAATTTGCTGCGGCTAAACACCATCTGCCAGCGGTGACCGCCCAATTGCCGCCATAGCCGTGCAGAGCGAATACCGGCGAGGAGCAATGCGCGAATTTTTGCGGCATTGTTGGCCTGCTGCAGGTGCTGCATGTCGCCTTGTACCTGAATACGCTGGCGAAAAGTGCTGATGGTGTCTTGATAAAGGCTGCCGCAGTTGGCGATGACATTTTCATGGGTCGGACCGAAGTGCTCAACCTGCTGCTGCACCTGATCGAGACGGCTGCCCATCACTTGCAACATATCACCGCGCTTATTCAGCTGACGTTCCAGTGAGATCAAGGCCAGCGCATAGCGCAGTGGATCACGCTGCAAACTGGCTGGGTCGCGTTCAAGGGCGCTGATCAGCGCGCGGTAACCGTCTTGCAAATTAAGGTCATCACCGCCATAAACATCCAGCGTCTGCTTTGGGTCGCGCACCAGCAGGCTGTTGATCATGCAAGCTACGGCGGGTTCGCCGATTTGGCCGGTGCGGGCCAGCTTATCGACCAGAACCGCAGATTCAAATACCGCGCCGAGGGCGACCAGCTGTTCTTGTATCGGATTCATGGGCGTTGCTCTCGGCGGGTCCAGGGTTCGGCTGTTTCGATTACACCGCCGCCTAGGCAGATTTCACCGTCGTAAAAGACCACGGATTGCCCTGGCGTCACGGCGCGTTGCGGTTCAGCGAAGGTTACACAATAGCCGGTGGCGGTGCGCTCCAAGGTGCAGGCCTGATCACTTTGGCGATAACGTACTTTGGCCGTGAGCACTCGCGGTGCGCTGAGATCAACCGGGTTAACCCAGTAAATATCCGACACCCGCAGTGCACGGCTAAACAGCCATGGATGATCATTGCCTTGGCCAACCACCAGTACATTGCGTGTCAGATCCTTGTGCAAGACGTACCAAGGCTCGTCACCGGCGTCTTTGAGGCCGCCAATACCCAAGCCCTGTCGCTGCCCCATGGTGTGATACATCAGCCCATGGTGAGTACCGATCACTGTACCGTCTGTGGTTTCGATGGCGCCGGGCTGAGCAGGCAGATACTGCTTGAGAAAGTCACTGAAGCGCCGCTCACCAATAAAGCAAATGCCGGTGGAGTCTTTCTTTTTCGCCGTGGCCAGTTGGTATTTCTCGGCAATAGCGCGCACCGCAGGCTTTTCTAACTCACCGACTGGGAACAGGGTTTTAGCAATCTGTTCGCCGCCCACTGCATGAAGGAAGTAGCTTTGGTCTTTGTTCGGGTCTAGCCCTTTGAGCAGCTCGGTGCGCTCATCAACGTCACGGCGGCGCACATAATGGCCGGTGGCGATGAGGTCGGCGCCGAGCATCAGGGCATAGTCGAGGAAGGCTTTGAACTTGATTTCGCGGTTACACAGGATGTCCGGGTTGGGTGTGCGCCCGGCTTTGTATTCGGCCAGGAAGTGCTCGAATACGTTGTCCCAGTATTCGGCGGCAAAGTTGGCGGTGTGCAGTTTGATACCAATTTTGTCACACACAGCCTGCGCATCGGCCAGATCGTCCATGGCCGTGCAGTAGTCAGTGCCATCGTCCTCGTCCCAGTTCTTCATAAACAGGCCTTCGACCCGATAGCCCTGTTCTAGCAGCAGGAGAGCAGAGACGGAAGAGTCGACGCCGCCGGACATGCCGACGATGACGCGCTGGGTAGTAGGATCTGGCATGGGAATACGCGACACGGCTGAGAAAAAGAGCGCGATTCTAGCAGGCTGCAGCGCTCGGCCGTTAATCGCGGATCAGTGACAATGGAAAACACAGCCCACTGAGGTAGTCATCAATGCAGCGCAGCACTAACTCGCTGCGCCAGCGCTCAGGTTGCGCAACTAGCTCGTCGCGGGTTAACCAGTGTGGGCCAATAATGCCATCATCCAGTACGTACTCGGGGCGATGACGCAGCGCCTTGGCGGCAAAGCAGACGCGCTGGTACGTCACGCCGTTGCTGGGTGCTGTGTACAGATAAATGCCGGTCACGCCGGTTAGTTCGACATCCCAGCCCGTTTCTTCGAGGGTTTCACGAATAGCTGCCTGCGACAGGCTTTCATTGGGGTCCAGATGCCCGGCGGGCTGGTTAAAGACAGCGCGCCCTTCGGCCATTTCCTCGACTAAGAGGAAGCGACCTTGGTCCTCGATGACGGTGGCGACGGTGATGTGGGGTTGCCAATCCATTGAAATCTGACCTGTTAAGAAAAAATTGATCATAACGTGAACATACCGCTGCCAAAACGCCCAAACCCCAGCGCAAGGCTGGGGTTTGGGGTGTTACAGGGTATTCAGCGTCGGTGTGGTTTTAATTCAGGGTAGCTAAAGCTGCATTAAACGTCGCACTCGGGCGCATCACTTGACTAGTCAGTTGCGGGTTAGAACGGTAGTAGCCGCCAATATCAACAGGCTTTCCCTGCACAGCCGCGAGTTCCGCAAGAATGCTTGCTTCACCGTCACTCAAGGCTTTGGCCAGAGGGGCGAACTGCGCCTGCAACTCTAAATCTTCACGCTGCGCCGCCAGCTCCTGCGCCCAATACAGGGCTAGGTAAAAATGGCTGCCGCGATTGTCCAGTTCGCCGGTTTTGCGCGATGGCGATTTGTTGCTGTCAAGCAACGTGCCAGTGGCGGCGTCAAGGGTTGTACCCAGCAGCTTGGCTTTAGGGTTGTGGGTCTTGATACCCGTTTCTTCCAGCGAAACGGCGATGGCCAAGAACTCACCGAGAGAGTCCCAGCGCAGGTGATTTTCTTCGATCAATTGCTGCACATGCTTGGGCGCCGAGCCGCCAGCGCCGGTTTCATACATGCCACCGCCGGCCATTAGCGGCACGATAGAGAGCATTTTTGCCGAGGTGCCCAGCTCCATAATTGGGAACAGGTCGGTGAGGTAGTCGCGCAGCACGTTGCCGGTAACCGAGATGGTGTCCAGACCGCGAATCAGCCGTTCCATGCTCAGACGGATGGCTTGGTTGTAATCCATCATGCGGATGTCCAAACCGGTTAAGTCATGGTCCTGCAGGTAGGTTTCAACTTTCTTTTGCAACTCGCGGTCGTGGGCACGCTCAGGATCGAGCCAGAAAATCGCCGGGGTAGCGGACTGGCGGGCGCGGGTAACGGCCAGCTTGACCCAATCACGGATCGGCGCATCTTTGGTCTGACACGCGCGCCAAATATCACCAGCTTCTACTTCGTGCTGCATCAACACGGTGCCGTCGGCCAATACCACGCGCATGCTGCCATTGGCGGTCATTTCGAATGTTTTATCGTGGGAACCGTATTCCTCAGCCTTCTGCGCCATCAACCCGACGTTTGGTACGCTGCCCATGGTGGTGGGGTCGAATGCGCCATTGGTTTTGCAGAAGTTGATCATCTCCTGGTAGATGCGGGCATAGGTGCTTTCCGGCATCACTGCTTTTGTGTCTTTGAGCTTGCCGTCTTTACCCCACATCTGCCCGGAGCTGCGGATCATCGCTGGCATTGAGGCGTCAACAATCACGTCACTGGGGATGTGAAGGTTGGTGATGCCCTTGACCGTATCCACCATGGCCATTTCTGGACGATCGCTGTAACAGGCGTGAATATCATCGAGAATTTCTTCTTGCTGCGATGCGGGTAGGGATTTGATTTTGTCGTAGACGCTGCTGATGCCGTTATTGGGGTTAACGCCCAACTCCTCAAACAGCTTGCCGTACTTATCGAACACACCCTTGTAGTACACGCTAACTGCGTGACCGAAGACGATTGGGTGTGAGACTTTCATCATGGTTGCTTTGACGTGCAGGGACCACATGACGCCGGTCTCTTTGCAGTCTTGCAGGGTTTTTTCAAAGAATTCACGCAGCTTGCGGCAGCTCATGTACATGCTGTCGAAGACTTCACCGTCTTGCAGGGTGAGTTGTTTTTTGACCTCGACAGAGCCGTCCTCGCCAACAAACTCAATCCGCACATCACCAGCCTTGGCCATGGTGATCGATTGCTCGCTGGAGAAGAAATCACCGCCGCGCATGTAATCAGCGTGGGACTGTGAGGCCATGCTCCACTTACCCATCGAATGCGGGTGCTTGCGCACAAATGCCTTCACTGCCGCGGGCGCGCGGCGGTCAGAATTACCCTCACGCAGCACCGGATTGACTGCGCTGCCGAGCACTTTGCTATAACGCGCATGGGCCTCTTTTTCAATTGCTGTTTGCGGGTCTTCGGGGAAGTCCGGAATGCTATAGCCCTGAGCCTGTAGCTCTGTGATCGCATCTTTAAGCTGTGGCACTGAAGCACTGATGTTGGGCAATTTAATAATATTGGCTTCAGGTGAGGTTGCCAGAACTGCCAGCTTGGCTAAATCATCGTCGATCTGCTTATCGGCACCTAGCTGGTCAGCGAAACTTGCGAGGATGCGCGCTGCAAGAGAGATGTCGCGTGTTTCGACGGCAATTCCAGCAGAGGCTGCGAAGGCTTCTACAATAGGCAGGAGCGAATAGGTCGCAAGGGCTGGGGCTTCGTCAGTGAAGGTATAAATGATCTTCGAAGGGGTAGGCATTTAGAGTTAACTCTCTTCTTTGCTGAGCGTACATAAGCACTCGACATGCGCTGATAAGCGTTTGAGCCCAAGGAATAATCGGGCTTGAAATCGAGGTCTAGGCGCTGTGATGTTGGATGCACCAGTAGAGTGTTGAGCGTTCGAGCCTTTGAATCGATGTGCCAATCAAAGGTTTCAAGACCTAAGCGTTAGTTTTCACGCCTGTGCCTTATGACCTATCAGTCGTGGCCGCAGTGTATCACCGAGGCCATGCGCCGCAGAATGCCTTGGCGCATAAGACCAACGGACATATAGTTCCACCTGATTCAAGTAGGTTACTCTCGGGTAATCTGACTGTTTAACCACAAGACGGAGTCCAGCATGGGATACCAAAAGATCCAAGTGCCAGCAATCGGTGACAAAATCACCGTTAATGCCGATACCTCTCTGAACGTACCGAACAATCCAATCATCCCGTTTATCGAGGGTGATGGCATAGGTGTTGATATCAGTCCAGTGATGATCAAAGTCGTTGATGCAGCCGTGCACAAAGCCTACGGCGGCGAGCGCAAGATCTCCTGGATGGAAGTCTACGCCGGCGAAAAAGCCACTCAGATTTACGACCAAGACACCTGGCTGCCCCAGGAAACGCTGGACGCGGTCAAAGATTACGTCGTTTCCATCAAAGGCCCGTTGACCACGCCCGTGGGCGGCGGTATTCGTTCACTCAACGTGGCCCTGCGTCAGCAGTTGGACCTCTACGTCTGCCTGCGTCCAGTACGTTGGTTCGAAGGCGTGCCTAGCCCAGTGAAAAAACCGCAAGACGTCGACATGACCATCTTCCGTGAGAACTCGGAAGACATCTATGCCGGCATCGAGTGGAAGGCCGGCTCGCCGGAAGCGATCAAAGTCATCAAATTCCTCAAAGAGGAAATGGGTGTTACCAAGATCCGCTTTGACCAAGACTGCGGTATCGGCGTTAAGCCGGTTTCCAAAGAAGGCACCAAGCGCCTTGCCCGCAAAGCACTGCAGTACGTGATTGATAATGATCGCGAATCGCTGACCATCGTGCATAAAGGCAATATCATGAAGTTCACCGAAGGTGCCTTCAAAGAGTGGGCCTACGAAATTGCTGCTGAAGAGTTCGGCGCCACCTTGCTCGACGGTGGCCCTTGGATGCAGTTCAAGAATCCGAAAAGTGGCAGAAACGTCATCGTCAAAGACGCTATCGCTGACGCCATGCTGCAACAGATTCTACTGCGTCCCGCTGAGTACGACGTAATCGCCACCCTGAATCTCAATGGCGACTATCTGTCTGACGCGTTGGCCGCTGAAGTTGGCGGTATTGGTATTGCGCCTGGCGCCAACCTCTCCGACACCATCGCGATGTTCGAAGCCACCCACGGCACTGCACCGAAGTACGCCGGCAAGGACCAAGTGAACCCAGGTTCGCTGATCCTTTCCGCTGAAATGATGCTGCGCCATATGGGCTGGACTGAAGCCGCTGATCTGATCATTAAGGGCACCAATGGCGCTATCTCGGCCAAGACTGTGACCTATGACTTTGAGCGCCTGATGGACGGTGCCAAGCTGCTGTCTTGCTCGGCATTCGGTGACGCCATGATTTCGCACATGTAAGCAAATCAGAAAATAAAAAGGCCGGTCATCTGACCGGCTTTTTTGTGGCTGTCTAACTGCCGAGGACGACTCAGGCTTCTGCAGTTAAGCCTTGGGCTTGCTTGACTGGGGAAGGGGCGTCAGTGGTGACGCTAGGCCCGCCGATGTTAACCGCATGCAGCCCTTTGGGGCCTTGAATAATATCGAAGCTTACCGGCTGGCCAGCCTTCAGCGTTTTATAGCCGTCCATTTGGATGGCCGAGTAGTGGGCGAACAGGTCGTCATCTTGACCATCAGCGAGGATGAATCCGTAGCCTTTAGCGTTGTTGAACCACTTGACCTTACCGCTAACCATGCTGATATCCCTCTGCAAAGGACTCCATAGCTGGAGTATCATCCACTCATTCCACAGGCTAATTGGCGCAAGCCGGAAACCCTGTGAAACCCCTTTGTACCCACTCAAGGTACTCATTGTTTGTAACACCCTTTTGCCGATAGTCAAGGCAATGCTGCAAGTGGCTGAGAAGCCGTTCAAACTCTGTCCAGTACAGACTACTCGCCCATTAACGAAGCAATTCAGCATGCATGCACGTAGCCAGATTCGACTAACATTCAATCAGGATCGCCCCGCAGATTATGAGGACGATTCCGTGGGCATAGCTGTCCAGGAATCCAAGCCTGATCTGCAGGCTCCTCCCATGTATAAAGTGATTTTGTTTAACGACGACTACACCCCTATGGATTTTGTGGTCGAGATACTCGAGGGGTTTTTCAGCCTTAACCGAGAGCAGGCGACCAAAATCATGCTGACCGTCCATACAGAGGGGCGTGCAGTGTGTGGAGTGTTCACCCGTGATATTGCTGAAACCAAAGCAACACAGGTGAATCAATATGCGAGAGAGAGCCAGCATCCGCTACTCTGTGAAATTGAGAAGGACGGTTAACGCCGGCCACTTGGGCATGAGGTGAAGCTATGTTAAATCGAGAGCTCGAAGTCACCCTCAATCTGGCTTTTAAGGAGGCTCGTACCAAGCGTCATGAATTTATGACGGTTGAGCACTTGCTACTGGCCCTCCTAGATAACGAGGCCGCCGCCGGTGTTTTGCGCGCGTGCGGGGCCAGCCTAGATAAACTGCGGCAAGAACTGCAGGAATTTATTGACTCCACCACACCGCTGATTCCGCAGCATGATGAAGAGCGCGAGACGCAGCCTACGCTGGGTTTTCAGCGTGTTCTGCAACGCGCAGTGTTTCACGTACAAAGCTCCGGCAAACGTGAAGTGACCGGAGCCAACGTACTGGTCGCTATTTTTAGCGAACAGGAAAGCCAAGCGGTATTTCTGCTTAAGCAGCAGAGCGTCGCGCGCATCGATGTGGTCAACTTTATTGCTCACGGCATCTCCAAGGTCCCTGGTCACAGCGGTCATGCGGAAAGCGAACAAGAAATGCCGGACGAAGAGGGTGGCGAATCCGCCAGCTCCAGCAACCCTCTGGATGCTTACGCCAGTAACCTGAATGAGTTGGCTCGCCAAGGTCGCATTGACCCTTTGGTGGGTCGTGAACTTGAAGTTGAGCGCGTCGCGCAGATTCTCGCCCGTCGGCGAAAAAATAATCCGCTACTAGTCGGTGAAGCCGGAGTGGGTAAAACAGCCATCGCCGAGGGTTTGGCTAAACGCATTGTCGACAACCAAGTACCTGATCTGCTTGCCGACAGCGTGGTCTACTCACTTGACCTCGGTGCGCTCCTAGCGGGCACCAAATACCGTGGTGACTTCGAGAAGCGCCTCAAGGCGCTACTCAATGAGCTGCGCAAGCGTCCGCACGCCATCCTGTTTATTGATGAAATCCACACCATCATCGGTGCCGGTGCAGCGTCGGGTGGGGTAATGGATGCGTCCAATCTGCTCAAGCCTATGCTGTCATCGGGTGAAATTCGCTGCATCGGTTCGACGACCTACCAAGAGTTTCGCGGCATCTTTGAGAAAGACCGTGCTCTGGCGCGGCGCTTCCAAAAAGTTGACGTGGTTGAGCCTTCGGTCGAAGACACCATTGGCATCCTGCGAGGGCTCAAGGGCCGCTTCGAACAACACCACGGCATTGAGTACAGCGATGAGGCTCTGCGTGCAGCCGCCGAGCTCGCCTCACGTTATATCAATGACCGGCACATGCCGGACAAAGCCATCGATGTGATTGACGAAGCCGGTGCCTACCAGCGCCTGCAGCCAGTCGATAAGCGGTTGACCCGTATTGATGTGGCGCAGGTCGAAGCTATAGTGGCGAAAATAGCGCGTATTCCGCCAAAGCATGTCAGCAGCTCGGACAAAGAACTGCTGCGTAACCTTGAGCGTGATCTGAAGCTCACGGTGTTTGGTCAAGATGCCGCAATTGATTCACTCTCAACTGCAATCAAGCTGTCACGCGCAGGGCTGAAAGCGCCTGACAAGCCAGTGGGTTCTTTCCTTTTTGCCGGCCCTACCGGGGTTGGTAAAACCGAGGCAGCGCGGCAATTGTCCAAGGCGCTGGGTGTTGAGCTGATTCGCTTTGACATGTCCGAGTACATGGAGCGTCACACTGTTTCACGGCTGATTGGTGCGCCGCCGGGCTATGTTGGTTTTGATCAGGGCGGTTTGCTGACTGAGGCAATCACTAAAACGCCGCACTGCGTGCTGCTGCTTGATGAGATCGAGAAGGCTCACCCGGAAGTCTTTAACCTGCTGTTGCAGGTCATGGATCACGGCACCCTGACGGATAACAACGGGCGCAAAGCAGATTTCCGTAACGTAATTGTGATCATGACCACCAATGCCGGTGCTGAAACAGCCGCGCGTGCCTCTATTGGCTTCACTCACCAGGATCACACGTCTGATGCCATGGAAGTGATCAAGAAAAGCTTTACGCCGGAGTTCCGCAACCGTCTGGACACCATTATTCAGTTCGGCCGTCTGAGCCATGAGGTGATCAAAAGTATCGTCGACAAGTTCCTTACCGAACTGCAGGCGCAGCTTGAGGACAAACACGTCACGCTGGAAGTCAGCAACGCCGCGCGAAGCTGGTTGGCGGAAAGTGGATATGACGTTCAGATGGGCGCTCGACCGATGGCGCGGCTTATCCAGGACAAGATCAAGCGGCCGCTTGCTGAAGAGATCCTATTTGGTGAGCTGGCTGATCATGGTGGCGTCGTGAATATCGATATCGAAAACGGTGAGTTGACCTTCGATTTCGAAACCACAGCTGAGCTTGCCTAACAGGCAAACCTAAAGTTTGCTTTCTTGCACCCACAAAAACGCCCAGCATTGCTGGGCGTTTTTACTGGAGCTTGGTGTAACAGATGCCGGGAAAACTAAATTTCCCCAGGCCTGTTAACGGGCGCGGTAAGTGATACGCCCTTTGCTCAAGTCATAAGGCGTAAGTTCAACACGAACTTTGTCACCAGTGAGAATGCGGATGTAATTTTTGCGCATCTTTCCGGAGATGTGCGCAGTAACGACGTGCCCATTTTCCAACTCCACACGAAACATGGTGTTGGGCAGGGTGTCGACGACAGTGCCTTCCATTTCGAAGCTGTCTTCTTTCGACATGCAGTAAAGCCCTCGGTATCCAATGAATGGCCCGGTGCAACTGGCGCCAGGCAAAAGCGGCGTGCATTGTGCCCGAAATTTGTAGTTTGCGCCAAGGGCTTCGGTTAAGCGCTGATCCAGCGCTGATTAATAAACAGCTCGATAGGGCGGTATTGGGTCTTGTAACTCATCTTGCGACAGTTTTTGATCCAATAACCCAGATACACCGCTCGCAGCTCTAAGCGGGTTGCTTCGGCAATTTGCCAGAGGATGGCAAAGCGCCCGAGGCTGCGTCGTTCCTCGCTGGGCTCATAAAAGGTGTACACCGCAGACAACCCATTGGGTAGCACATCAGTGACGGCTACAGCCAGGAGACGGTTATTCTCGCGGAATTCATAAAAGCGGGTAAAGACCAGATCACGTACGAGAAATGTCGCGAATTGTTCGCGGTTTGGCGGGTACATATCGCCATCAGCATGGCGTTGTTCGATGTAGCGTACATAAAGCTCGTAATATTCTTCGGTAAATGCCGGTTTAACCAAGCGTATTTCAAGGTCTTGATTGCGTTTGAATATACGACGTTGTTGGCGATTAGGGCTGAACTGCGCAGCAGGAATGCGCGCCGGAACACAGGCTGAACAGCGCTGGCAGTGGGGGCGGTAAAGGTGGTCACCGCTGCGCCGAAAGCCCATTTCTGACAGCTCAGCGTAGACATCCGCATCCATGGGCCGACTGGGGTCGAGGAATAACGTTGTAGCTTCCTCGTCAGGCAGGTAGCTGCAGGGGTGTGGTTGAGTGGCGTAAAACTTCAGGCGGGCCAGCTCAGTCATGATTGGCTCTCAAGGACGGGTCTTGCATTCAGTGTAAGGCAGCTTAGCGCGCTCGCCTAGGCAGCCCAGTCAGCCTGATTAGGTTGGTCAAGATGCTGACTCAGGTAACGGGAAAAATCCGCGCGTGAAATCGTCTGAGCGCCAAGGCTGAGCAGGTGATCTGTTTGCATCTGGCAATCAATCAACACAAAGCCCCAATCTTTCAAATGCTGAACCAAGCTGACAAAGCCAACTTTAGAGGCGTTATCCCCACGGCTGAACATCGACTCACCAAAAAAGAGCTGGCCCATGGCCAGGCCGTATAGGCCGCCTGATAGTTCGCCATCGCACCAAACTTCGACTGAGTGCGCTACGCCGCGCTTATGCAATTCAAGGTAGGCGTTCTGCATGGGGCTGGTGATCCACGTTTCAGCTGCATAACTGCGTGGTGCTGCGCAGGCGCGAATCACCTCGGCAAACGCATGGTCAAAGGTCACCTGGTAACGACCTTGACGCAGCACTTTGGCTAAGCTGCGTGAGATGTGCAGCGCGTCGGGCAGCAAAACAGTGCGCGGATCCGGCGACCACCAGAGAATCGGCTGCCCATCCTGAAACCAAGGGAAGCAACCGTGGCGATAAGCCTGAACCAAGCGCTCAGGCCGCAGATCACCGCCGGCAGCCAGCAGGCCATTGGGCTCGCGCAGCGCTTTGTTCAGCGGCGGGAATGTCAGCGAGTCGCGTTGCAGCCAAGTCAGCATGGGCAGAGCCGAGGTTGAGCGAAGAGGAGGGTAGGGCGGACGTTGGGCCCGCCTAAAAAGTGATTAATTGTCGTCGAGGAATTTCTCGACATCCAGCGCTGCCATGCAACCTGCGCCAGCGGAGGTGATGGCTTGGCGATAAACGTGATCGGCCACGTCGCCGGCAGCAAACACGCCTTCAATACTGGTGGCGGTGGCATTGCCCTCATTGCCACCTTTAATAAGTAAATAGCCGTCGCGCATCTCCAGTTGCCCTTGGAATAAATCGGTATTGGGTTTATGACCGATAGCGATGAATACACCTGATAACGGCAGGTCGGTGGTGATACCTGTTTGTGCATCCTTGAGGCGCGCACCGGTAACGCCGGTGTTATCGCCCAGCACTTCTTCCAACGAATGATTCCAGTGCAGCACCACATTGCCGTTGGTGGCTTTGTCGAAGAGCTTGTCCTGGAGGATTTTCTCCGAACGCAGCTTGTCGCGGCGGTGCACCAAGTGAACTTCTTTGGCGATATTCGACAGGTACAAGGCCTCCTCAACGGCGGTGTTGCCACCGCCAATCACTGCAACCACTTGGTTGCGGTAGAAAAAGCCATCGCAGGTGGCGCAAGCGGATACGCCCTTGCCGGCAAATGCTTCTTCCGAGGGCAAGCCCAAGTATTGCGCCGATGCACCAGTGGCAATGATCAGCGCATCGCAGGTGTAGGTACCGCTATCACCTTTCAAGGTGAAGGGACGTGACTGCAACTCGGCGGTGTGGATATGGTCGTGGAGAATCTCGGTATCGAAGCGCTCGGCATGTTTTTGCATGCGCTCCATGAGTGCTGGGCCGGTTAGACCTTGAACGTCACCCGGCCAATTGTCGACTTCAGTGGTAGTGGTCAGTTGGCCACCCGGCTGAATGCCGGTAATGATCACGGGTTTGAGGTTGGCGCGGGCAGCGTAAACGGCAGCGCTATAACCGGCAGGACCGGAACCCAGAATGATCAAGCGTGAATGCTTGACTTCGCTCATAAAAACACCCCATAAGCCTTTGTCACAAAAGAGAATGCATGCTCCAATTGAGCTGCACGGAAGATATCGGTCGATATGCTACACCGAAGCGGCTAAAGAGCGAGAGTCAAGCGCCAGAGCCGGCCTGAGCGAATGGCTGGACATGCCACGGCCCGGTTAAACCCGTACAATCGCCACACAATTTTAATTGTTAATCCTCTATTCGGCGTCTCTGACGCAGGAACACATGCGTTTTGAAGAAATCTAGCCCAACCGCACAACTCCCTCTCTGGCGTCAGCAGCTCCCTTATCGATTAAAAGAAGGCGCGCTGATTGGCTTAGGCGCACTCTGCCTTTACCTGTGGATGGCGCTGCTTACCTATGACGCAGTGGACCCAGGCTGGACTCATACCAGCAATGTCGAGCAAGTACAGAACGCCGCCGGTCGAGCTGGCGCTTGGTTCGCTGATGTTTTATTTATGGCATTGGGCTACTTCGCGTACCTGTTCCCGCTGTTGCTGGCGGTAAAAACGTTGCAAGTATTCCGCGCCCGTCATCAGCCATGGCAGTGGAGTGGTTGGCTGTTTTCTTGGCGGCTGATTGGTTTGGTGTTCTTGGTCTTATCAGGCGCGGCGCTGGCCTTTATCCATTTTGATGTGAACACCTCCATGCCGGCTTCTGCTGGCGGTGCTCTAGGTGAAAGCATTGGGGTGTTAGCAACGGCCGCACTCAACATCCAGGGCAGCACGCTGTTGTTTATTGCTTTGTTTCTGTTTGGGCTGACGGTGTTTACTGACCTGTCCTGGTTCAAAGTGATGGACCTCACAGGCAAAATCACCCTGGATTTACTTGAGCTGATTCAAAACTTGGCCAACCGCTGGTGGAGTGCGCGAGTTGAGCGCAAAGAATTGGCGGCGCAGCTGCGTGAAGTTGACGAGCGCGTCAGTGAAGTGTCCGCACCGATCGTGCTGGACCGCAGCGAGCAGGCCAAAGTCAAAGAACGCTTGATTGCGCGCGAGGAGTCGCTAAACAAACATATGACTGATCGGGTCAACCGCCCGGCCCCTGTCATCACACCACAGGCGGCACCAAAAGCTGCAGAACCTAGCAAGCGCGTCCTGAAAGAGAAGCAGGCGCCGCTGTTCGTTGACAGCGCCATCGAGGGCACGCTGCCGCCGATTTCCATACTTGACCCCGCAGAAGTCAAAAAGGTTGCTTACTCCCCTGAGTCGTTGGCGGGAGTGGGCCATTTACTGGAGATTAAGCTTAAGGAATTCGGTGTCGAGGTCTCGGTTGACTCGATTCATCCGGGCCCGGTGATCACTCGCTACGAAATTCAACCAGCCGCCGGGGTAAAAGTCAGCCGCATTTCAAACCTGGCCAAAGACTTGGCCCGTTCATTGGCCGTGCCCAGTGTGCGTGTGGTGGAAGTCATCCCTGGCAAGACCACCGTAGGCATCGAAATACCCAACGAAGACCGTCAAATCGTGCGGTTCTCAGAGGTGTTGTCATCCCCCGAATATGACGATGCCAAATCCCCGGTAACCTTGGCCTTGGGTCACGACATTGCGGGCAAGCCGATCATCACGGACTTGGCACGCATGCCGCACTTGTTGGTCGCAGGCACCACCGGCTCGGGTAAATCGGTCGGGGTCAACGCCATGATCCTGTCGATTTTGTTTAAGTCCACGCCGGAAGAGGCGCGCTTAATCATGATCGACCCGAAAATGCTCGAATTATCGATCTATGAGGGTATTCCGCACCTGTTATGCCCGGTAGTGACCGACATGAAGGAAGCCGCCAACGCGCTGCGCTGGTCGGTGGCCGAAATGGAGCGTCGTTATAAGCTGATGTCGAAAATGGGTGTGCGTAACTTGGCGGGCTTCAACCGCAAAGTTAAGGATGCCATCGATGCTGGTGAACCACTGCCCGACCCGCTGTACAAGCGCGAAAGCATCCACGACGAAGCGCCGCTGCTGAAACCTCTGCCTACCATCGTGGTAGTGGTCGACGAATTCGCCGACATGATGATGATCGTCGGTAAAAAAGTTGAAGAGCTGATTGCGCGCATCGCGCAGAAAGCCCGTGCGGCGGGGATTCACTTGATTCTCGCGACCCAGCGACCTTCAGTGGATGTGATCACCGGTTTGATCAAAGCCAACATTCCAACGCGCATGGCCTTCCAGGTATCTAGCAAGATCGACTCGCGAACCATCCTTGATCAAGGCGGCGCTGAACAGTTGTTGGGCCACGGTGACATGCTTTACATGCCGCCGGGCACCAGTTTGCCTATCCGTGTCCACGGCGCGTTTGTTTCTGATGAAGAAGTCCACCGCGTGGTCGAAGCCTGGAAGCAGCGCGGTACGCCAGACTATATTGAAGAAATTCTTAACGGTGCTGAGGAGGCCGGTAGTGGCTTCGAAGGCAGCGGTGAGGGTGGTGACGATAGCGAAACAGATGCGCTGTACGATGAGGCGGTCAATTTCGTCTTGGAAAGCCGCCGGGCCTCTATTTCGGCGGTGCAGCGCAAGCTGAAAATCGGCTATAACCGCGCCGCACGCATGATCGAAGCCATGGAAATGGCCGGTGTGGTTACCTCAATGAACACAAATGGCTCTCGCGAGGTCATAGCACCTAGCCCCGTTCGCGATTAAAGCCTCGCCCTGAATTGATAAGGAGTCCCATGCGCCTGATTCGCATGTTGTTGCTGAGCGTATTAAGTCTTACCAGCGTGGCCGCTATGGCTGACGACGAAGTGGCGGTGCAGCGCTTAACCGAGCTGCTCAACCAAGCGCAGACCATTACGGCGCGTTTTTCCCAGCTGACCTTAGACGGCAGCGGCACCCAGCTGCAGGAAACTTCAGGCCAACTTGCGCTCAAGCGCCCGGGCTTGTTTCGCTGGCACACTGATGCTCCGATGGAGCAGTTACTGGTCTCCAACGGTGAGAAAGTCTGGCTGTATGACCCGGACTTGCAGCAAGTGACCATCCAGACGTTGGATCAGCGCTTGACCCACACCCCAGCGTTGTTGCTTTCTGGTGACGTTTCAAAAATTCGTGAGAACTTCGAAATCAGCCACAAAGAAGGCGGCAATGTGGTCGATTTCATTCTTAAACCAAAATCTAAAGACACCCTGTTCGACAGCCTGCGTCTGTCGTTTCGTAACAAGGTGCTCAACGATATGCAGCTGATCGACAGTATCGGTCAACGCACCAACATTCTTTTCCTCAGCGTGAAAATGAATGAGCCGCAGGACGATGCGCAGTTCACGTTTGAGATCCCGGCCGGCACGGACGTGATTCAAGAGTAAAAAGCCTAAGAGCACGAGATTTTAAAACGCCGTCATGGATCTATTTCGCAAGGCCCCCGTCGCTCAACCCTTGGCTGCACGCTTACGTGCGGCCAGCCTGGATGAGTACGTCGGCCAAGAGCACCTGCTGGCTCGCGGCAAGCCGTTACGCGAAGCATTGGAGCAGGGTGCGCTGCACTCAATGATCTTTTGGGGCCCGCCTGGCGTTGGTAAAACCACCTTGGCGCGGCTCTTGGCGCAGGTGTCTGATGCGCATTTTGAGACGATTTCTGCTGTGCTGTCCGGGGTTAAAGAAATCCGGCAAGCCGTGGAAATTGCCCAACAGCATGCTGCGCAATATGGCCGCCAGACCATTCTGTTCGTCGATGAAGTGCACCGTTTCAACAAGTCCCAACAAGATGCATTTCTGCCCTACGTGGAAGACGGCACGCTGATTTTTATCGGCGCCACCACAGAAAACCCCTCGTTTGAGCTGAACAACGCCTTGCTTTCGCGCGCCCGCGTGTATGTGCTTAAAAGTCTCGACGAAAGCGCGCTGCGCAAGCTGGTCGAGCGCGCGCTGAGCGACCCGAAAGGCCTGGGCGAGCGCCAACTCAGCTTGCCTGAGGAAAGCTTCAAAATCCTCCAGGCCGCTGCCGATGGCGACGGCCGTCGCTTGCTGAATTTTCTCGAAAACGCCGCTGACTTAGTCGAAGACGGCCGCGAGATTGGCAGCGAGTTGCTGCTCAATCTACTTGGCGACACCCGCCGGCGTTTTGATAAGGGCGGTGAAGCGTTCTACGACCAAATCTCAGCGTTGCATAAATCTGTACGTGGCTCCAGCCCAGACGGGGCGCTGTACTGGTTTGCACGCATGCTCGATGGCGGCTGTGACCCGCTGTACATCGCGCGACGCGTGGTGCGTATGGCCAGCGAAGATATTGGCAATGCTGACCCTCGCGCCCTAACCCTGTGCCTAAATGCTTGGGACGTGCAGGAGCGCCTGGGCAGTCCTGAAGGCGAATTGGCGGTGGCTCAGGCAATTGTCTACTTGGCCTGCGCGCCGAAAAGTAATGCGGTGTACAACGCCTTCAACGCCGCTATGCGCGACGCGGCCGAACACGGCTCGCAGGAAGTCCCTCTGCATCTGCGCAACGCCCCGACCAAATTGATGAAGGAGCTGGGCTATGGCGACGAATACCGCTATGCCCACGATGAGCCTGAGGCTTATGCGGCGGGTGAGGATTACTTCCCCGACACCTTTGAACCACGCGAGTATTACCAGCCAGTGCCGCGTGGCTTGGAGCTAAAGATTCGCGACAAGCTGCAGCATTTGAAAAATCAGGACCGCAATAGCCCTCGCCAGCGGAGAAAGCCATGATTCGTGTAGCGTTAGCCGTCGCCCTCGGCGGAGCGGTGGGCTCTGTGTTGCGTTTTCTCACTGCCAGTTGGGTCGCCGGGCAGTGGCCGCGGCATTTTTATTTGGGCACCTTTACCGTCAACATTATTGGCTGCCTGCTGATCGGTTTACTGTCAGGCTTATTCCTGCTGCGCAGTGATCTGCCCATCGAGTTGCGCAGCGGTTTGATCATTGGCCTGCTCGGCGGCTTCACTACTTTTTCCTCATTCAGCCTGGAGTTGCTCAAGCTGTTTGAAAGCGGCCGTCACAATGAAGCATTCGTCTATCTACTGTGCAGCGTGGTCGGCGGCGTGCTCGCCGTTTGGGCCGGTTTTGCCCTGGCGCGCCTTTAGCAGCAGCCATGTCAATGGCGCGCAATGTGGCACGCGACCCAGTTAAAGCCTTAAACTGCGCGGCATTGCGCGCCATGGCCACGGCCATGCAAACCCTTGTGTTGTGTTGAGACCCGAACATGCTTGATTCCAAACTCGTCCGTACCCAGCTCCTTGACGTGGCTGAGCGCCTCGCTGCCCGTGGCTTTATCCTCGATGTTGCGCGTTTTGAAGCGCTCGAAGCTCAGCGTAAAACCCTGCAAACCCGCACCGAGCAGCTGCAAGCTGAGCGCAACAGCCGCTCCAAATCCATTGGTCAAGCCAAGCAGCGCGGTGAAGACATTGCGCCGCTGCTGGCGGAAGTGGATCAGATGGGCAGCGACCTTGAGCAGGATAAAGCTGAGCTCGACACCATCCAGAGCGAACTCGATAATCTGCTCTTGAATATCCCCAACCTGCCCCATGAGTCGGTGCCGGTTGGTGCTGATGAAGACGGCAACGTTGAAGTCTCGCGCTGGGGCACGCCGCGCCACTTTGATTTTAAAATTCAGGACCATGTCGCCTTGGGCGAGCAGCACGGCTGGCTGGATTTTGAAACCGCCGCTAAGTTGTCCGGTGCACGCTTTGCCGTGCTGCGCGGCCCTATCGCCCGACTGCACCGCGCCTTAGCGCAATTTATGCTCAACCTGCACACGAGCGAGCACGGCTATGAAGAGGCCTACACGCCTTACCTGGTTCAGGCTCCAGCGCTGCAAGGCACTGGCCAGTTGCCGAAGTTCGAAGAAGACCTGTTCAAAATCAGCCGCGAGGGCGAAGCCGACCTTTACCTGATCCCGACTGCTGAAGTGTCGCTGACCAATATTGTCGCCGGTGAAATTCTCGACCCTAAACACTTGCCGCTGAAACTGGTGGCGCACACCCCGTGCTTTCGCAGTGAAGCCGGTGCCTCGGGCCGTGATACGCGCGGCATGATCCGTCAGCATCAGTTCGACAAGGTTGAGATGGTGCAGATTGTCGAGCCTAGCCAGTCCATGGAGGCATTGGAAAGTCTGACCGGCAATGCGGAGCGTGTGCTGCAACTGCTCGAGCTGCCGTACCGCAAACTGGCGCTGTGCACTGGCGACATGGGGTTCAGTGCAGTGAAGACGTACGACCTAGAAGTGTGGGTGCCGAGCCAAGATAAATATCGCGAAATTTCTTCCTGCTCCAATTGCGGCGATTTCCAGGCGCGCCGCATGCAAGCGCGCTACCGCAACCCTGAAACCGGCAAGCCAGAGCTGCTGCACACCCTCAATGGTTCAGGCCTAGCGGTGGGTCGCACCTTGGTCGCGGTGCTGGAAAACTACCAGCAAGCCGATGGCAGTATCCGTGTACCAGACGTATTGAAGCCCTATATGGGTGGTATTGAAGTCATTGGTTAACCCGGATTTCAGTTACCTGTGACGGGGCGGCCAAAGCCGCCCCGTTTTGTTTAGCCGATCGAGAGTGTGTGTCATGGATTTTCTGCCCCTGTTCCACAACCTGCAGGATCGTCTGGTATTAGTGGTTGGGGGCGGCGAAGTCGCCGTGCGTAAGTCGCGTTTATTGCGTGATGCCGGCGCGCGACTGCGGGTTGTGGCGCCCGAGATTCGTGATGAATTGCGTGAAATGGCCTTGGCGGGCAACGGCGAAATAGTGCTGCGCGATTATCAGACAACTGACCTCAACGGCGTGGTGCTGATTATTGCCGCCACCGATGATGAGCCGTTGAACGCGCGAATTTCAGTTGAAGCCCAAGCCTTGTTTATCCCCGTCAATGTGGTCGACTCGCCCAAGCTGTGTAGCGTGATTTTTCCGGCTATTGTCGATCGCTCACCGCTGATCGTGGCAATCACCAGTGGCGGCGATGCGCCGGTGCTGGCACGCCTGATTCGCGCCAAAATCGAAACCTGGATACCCGCAACCTATGGGCAATTAGCCGGTTTGGCCAAGCGCTTCCGTGCTCAAGTCAAAGGACTATTCCCGGATGTGCAGCGGCGCCGGGTGTTCTGGGAAGATGTGTTCCAAGGCCAAGTGGCCGAAAGCGTTTTTGCCGGCAAACTGCAGGAAGGTCAGCGCCTTTTGGAAGAAAAAATTGCCGGTATCGCGCCGCGTACGCTGGGTGAGGTGTACCTCGTGGGTGCAGGCCCAGGCGACCCTGACTTGTTGACCTTTCGCGCCTTACGATTGATGCAACAAGCTGATGTGGTGCTCTATGACCGGTTGGTAGCACCAGCCATTATTGAGTTATGCCGCCGCGATGCTGAGCGCATTTATGTGGGTAAACAGCGGGCCGAACATGCGCTGCCGCAGGACCAAATCAATCAGCGCTTGGTGACATTGGCTAAAGAAGGCAAGCGCGTGCTGCGCCTTAAGGGCGGTGATCCGTTTATTTTCGGCCGCGGCGGCGAGGAAATCGAAGAGCTGGCGGCCCATGGCATTCCGTTCCAAGTGGTGCCGGGTATTACCGCTGCTTCAGGCTGCGCGGCCTATGCGGGCATTCCACTGACGCATCGCGATCACGCGCAGTCTGTGCGCTTTGTCACTGGGCACCTGAAAGACGGTAGCAGTGATTTACCGTGGAGCGAGCTGACGACGCCGACTCAGACTTTAGTGTTTTACATGGGCCTGGTCGGGCTGCCCATGATTTGCCAGCAGTTAATCGCTCATGGCCGAGCAGCGACGACACCTGCCGCCTTGATACAGCAGGGCACCACGCAGAATCAGCGGGTGTTTACCGGCACACTAGCTAATTTGGCTGAATTAGTTGCGCAGCACGAAGTACGAGCACCGACCCTAGTGATCGTTGGTGAAGTGGTACAGCTACGTGAGAAACTGGCCTGGTTTGAGGATGCTCAAACCAGGCTTTGATCACGCCCAGCCCAAAGCTGCTCGGCTCGCTGCAGGGCGCTTTCACGCGATTCACCGAGTGCGCGCAACCCTAAGGCGACTGTGCTAATCACAGCCAGTTGCCCATATTCATCGGCCACTTCACCGCGCCAAAACGCCGCTAGGTGAGCGGCTTGCAAGGACGGCGGCTTGACGTGGCGAAGGGCTGAAAGCGCCGGCCATTCTTCATCCCAATTAACGCCATTGGCCGTACCGTACAGGTGGCTGGTAACGTCCGGGTTGATCTCGATCTCGCCGCCGTCACCCTTAATTACTATGGCGCTGTCGCCTAGCAATTGGCTGGCCTCACGGTGCACGGCCTGATAACCGGGATGGAAGATGCTTTGCAAACCGCAACGTGCACCCAGCGGATTGAGGATGCGCGCCAGAGAATGGATCGGTGAGCGCAGGCCGAGAATATTGCGCAGGTCGATCATGCCCTGCAGTTGCGGCATCCAATCGCCCAGCGGGATAAACGCCAACTGCTGTTGATTCAGCGCGTGCTCGACGCTTTGCCAATTACGGCACAACGGGATACGCAGGGTGTCGAGCAGCTGCTCGCTGTACATGCGCCCGGCGGTGTGCGGACCACCGCCGTGCAGCAGAATGCGAGTACCGCCATTGGCGAGCGCTTTGGCTGCCAGCAAAAACCAGGGCAGGTGGCGTTTTTTACCGGCATAGCTCGGCCAGTCCAGATCCACCGGGATAGGCGGCGCCTTTAAACGCGCACGCACGGCTTCGGCAAAGCCGGCCATTTCTTCGGCGCTCTCTTCCTTGTGCCGCAGCAGCATCAGAAACGCACCCAGTTGGCTTTCCTCAGTTTGACCATCGAGCAACATGCCCATCGCTGCGCGAGCTTCCTCGCGGGTTAGGTTGCGTGCGCCGCGCTTACCTTTACCTAAGATGCGCACAAATTGGGCAAATGGATGCTCTGCGGGTGTGACGAGATTGATGGGCTTCATAGGCAATTGGTCGGCTTAGGCAGGCCCGCCAGCTTGGCGGCGAGTTTGGCAGGAGCGCCATTGAACAGGCGATTGAGGTGAAGGCTGTTGCCTTTTTCAGGGCCGAGTGTGCTTGCAATAAATTTGATCAAGGGCCGATTAGCGGGTGACAGCTGAAATTGGTCATAAAAGCTGCGCACCAGAATTAGAATTTCCCAGTGCTCGGGGCTTAGGCTAATCCCTTCGCGCTGCGCTAACACCCCGGCCGTGGCCTCAGACCAATCCGTCAATGTGAGCAGATAGCCATCTTTATCCAGCGCGAGGCTGCGTCCTTCAACATCCAGCAGGCTCATAGCCACGTGTTCACTTTGTCGTATTGACAGCTGAGTGCCACAAAACCTGAATAATCGACCATGGTCAGCCGGGGTGGCGACGCAAGCCCACGGGCCCTAACGTCTTCATCTAAGGCGTACAGCCGAATGCGCTCAGGCATCAGCTCAAGCGCTAGCCATTGTGCGCTGCCAGCCTGCAAGGCATACACCGCATCGCCGCATAACAGCAGGGCATCCTGGCCGCCGAGAATACGCAGGCAACTGCTCAGGCGGCTGTCGGTAAAGGGGGAATGAGAGAGCACGTGCAAGGTAGCCATTAGAGCGTAATCACCTGGTCGTAACGGTCAATCAACGCGCTGATCTCAGCATCGTCCAGAGGTTGTGTGGCAATAATACTGGGCTGCTCAGGTAAACCGCGTTCTACCAAGCTGCGCTGGGAGACATAGAGCGCTTCTACGCCAAACATCGGCAACGCTTGGAGATTGGCGCTGAGGTCTTTTTGCTGCAAGCGAGCGGGCAACTGCAAGGCGCTCAATTGCAGTACGCCATCATCCAGAAACAACATGCCAATGGGCAGATCAAAAGCACCCCCGGCTAGTGCAATATCCAGTGCCTCCCGAGCACTTGGCCCCGCCCAAGGCGCTTGCCGACTGATGATTAGCAGCGACTTACTCATCTTAAGGGCCTCCAAAGCAGACTAAGCGATCCGCTAATTGCGTCGCTTCATGCAGTTGGCCGAGCCCGGAAAGCGCCCAAGGTGCATCCAAATTGGCGGCTGGGCGTGAATACCGCTGGGCTTCCTCAGCGTTCAATACGCCACGGCGTAAGGCCGCGGCGATACACACCACGGCATCTAACTGCTGAGCGTGCACCCATTCACGCCACTCACGGGTTATGTCTAGTTCATCCTGAGCAAAGACCACATTACTCGAGGCGCTGTGAACACCCTCCTGATAGAAAAACAACCGCACGATTTCATGCCCGCCCGCCAATGCCGCCTGAGCAAAACGCAAGGCGCGCCGCGAGGAGGGCGCATGAGCAGGGGAGAACAGGGCGATGGCGAACTTCATGGCGAGCCTAGTGGGCTGATTTTGCAGAATGATAAAGCTTGAGCCATCAAGATGCGCGTAGCAGGTTGATAAAAACATCAGCAGTGATTATCAACACCCTGCGCCGAACAAGAAATGAGTGATTCACGTGATAAGCAGACGTAAAAAAGCCCGCCGGGGCGGGCCTTCACAGCTGTGTGATCAGTCGCTGCTGCCCATGATGCCTAGAATCTGCAACAGGCTGATAAACAGGTTGTAGATCGATACATACAGGCTGATGGTGGCCATGATGTAGTTGCGCTCGCCGCCATGAATGATGGCACTGGTTTGGAACAGGATGCAGGCCGACGAGAACAGAACAAACCCTGCGCTGATCGCCAATTGCAGGCCGCTAATCTGGAAGAAGAAGCCAGCAACCATCGCGCCCAGCAAGACAAAAAATCCTGCTGTGATAAAGCCACTGAGAAAGCTCATGTCTTTACGAGTGGTCAACACGTAAGCGGACAGGCCGCAGAACACCAGCGCCGTCATGGCGAATGCGGAGCTGACGACCTCAGCTCCATTAGCCATTCCCATGTAGCGATTAAGGATTGGGCCTAGCGTGTAACCCATGAAGCCGGTGAGTGCGAGGGTTGAAACCAGGCCCCAAGCCGAATTACGCAACTTTGCGGTAAGGAAAAACAGGCCGTAAAAACCGATCAGTACCACAAAAATGTTCGGGTAAGGCACGTTGGCGCGTTGCGCCATATAAGCCACTAATCCGCTGAAGGCCAGCGTGATGGCTAACAGGCCGTAAGTGTTGCGCAGCACGCGGCTGACTTCTTGCTGCTCGACCTGACTGTGGTCAAGTGCATAATTCTGTTCGTTCATGGCGACACTCCTGTGGTGGCTGATGGTTGCGTAACCAAATTCAGACAGATAATAGCAGAGCGATGCATTGAACCTATACGCAGTGTTTGACAGCGTGTTGCGTTCGGGTAAGATTGCCGCCCGCAAACGCCGGAAGCGTGGCAGAGCGGTTGAATGCAACGGTCTTGAAAACCGTCGAAGGGGAGACTCTTCCGTGAGTTCGAATCTCACCGCTTCCGCCATATTCTTTATGCCGTCAGTGGCAGTGCCAAACTTAATTGGCGCTTGCTTTTTGACGGCCATGCGTCAAGCTGATTTTTAGTAAATTCTTCAGCTGTGCAACCCAACCAGTCGCAGTTAGCAACTGATTCGAAACGGGGTGACGCGTGATTAAAGTGCTCGTTGTTGATGACCATGACCTCGTACGCACTGGCATCACCCGCATGCTGGCTGACATCGACGGTTTTCACGTCGTGGGTCAAGCTGAGTCTGGCGAAGAGTCGCTGAAAAAAGCCCGCGAGCTTAAGCCTGACGTTGTGCTGATGGATATCAAGATGCCGGGTATCGGGGGTCTTGAGGCAACGCGCAAACTGACGCGCAGTCACCCTGATCTTAAAGTGCTTGCCGTCACCGCTTGTGAAGAAGACCCATTCCCCACGCGTTTATTGCAAGCCGGCGCTGCGGGCTACCTGACCAAGGGTGCTGCCCTGGAAGAAATGGTCCAAGCAATCCGTATGGTATTTGGTGGCCAGCGGTACATCAGCCCGCAGATCGCTCAGCAATTGGCGCTTAAGTCGTTTCAGCCGCAAAGCAGCAACTCACCTTTTGATTTGCTTTCAGAGCGGGAAATTCAAATCGCTTTGATGATCGCTGGCTGCCAGAAGGTTCAGGTGATTTCCGACAAGCTATGCCTGTCACCGAAAACAGTGAACACCTACCGCTATCGCATCTTCGAAAAACTATCGATCACCAGCGATGTTGAACTGGCTTTGCTGGCCGTTCGCCACGGCATGATTGATGCCGGCAGCTGACAGTGACAGCATGATCTTCGATTCAAGCGCCTTTCTCTCCACCTGCAGCGGTCGCCCTGGCGTTTACCGCATGTTCGACGCGGATGCCAAACTGCTTTATGTGGGCAAAGCCAAGCACCTGAAAAAACGCCTGGCCAGTTACTTTCGGCAAAATGGTTTGGCGCCGAAGACAGCCGCTTTGGTGGCTAAGATTGCGCAGATCGAAACCACTATTACCGCCAACGAAACTGAGGCGTTGCTGCTTGAGCAGACGCTGATCAAAGAGTGGCGGCCGCCCTACAACATTCTGTTGCGCGACGATAAATCTTATCCCTACGTATTTCTTTCCGATGGAGACTTTCCGCGGTTGAGCATCCACCGCGGCGCAAAAAAGCAGAAGGGCCGTTACTTTGGCCCGTACCCCAGCGCCGGCGCTATTCGCGAAAGCCTTAACCTGTTGCAGAAGACCTTTTTTGTGCGCCAGTGTGAGGACAGTTTTTACAAAAATCGTACCCGACCCTGCCTGCAATATCAGATCAAGCGCTGCAAGGCGCCTTGTGTTGGATTGGTCGAGCCTGCCGAGTACGCCGACGATGTACGCCACTCGGTGATGTTCCTCGAAGGCCGCAGCAATGCCCTGACTGATGAACTGTCCACCGGCATGCAAGCTGCGGCTGGCAATCTCGACTTCGAGCGTGCGGCGGCAATGCGTGATCAAATTTCGCTGCTACGCCGAGTGCAAGATCAGCAGAGCATGGAGGGCGGCACCGGTGACGTCGACGTGGTCGCAGTCATGGTCAATCCAGGCGGTGCCTGTGTGCATCTAATCAGCGTGCGCGGCGGGCGGGTGCTGGGCAGCAAGAACTTCTTCCCGCAAGTGGCCATCGAGGAGGATGTGAGCGGCGTATTGCTGGCCTTCCTCGCGCAGTATTATTTGAGCAGCCAAGAACGCGACCTGCCCACCGAGCTGATCGTCAATGCTCAGCACGAAGACTTCCCCGTGCTGATTGCTGCAATTGATGAGCTGCGCGGCCGCGAGCTGAGTATCAGCTACCGTGTGCGTGGTACGCGTGCGCGCTGGCAGCAGCTTGCAGTGACCAATGCCGAGCAAGCCCTGGCTGCGCGCTTGGCTAATCGGCAGCACGTAACCGCGCGATTTGAGGCCTTAGCTCAAGCGCTGGATATGGATGAAGTGCCGCAGCGACTGGAATGCTTCGACATCAGCCACTCCAGTGGTGAAGCGACCGTTGCCTCCTGCGTGGTATTTGGCCCCGAAGGGCCGCTGAAGTCTGATTACCGCCGCTACAATATTGAAGGTATAACCCCCGGCGATGACTACGCCGCTATGTACCAAGCCCTCACGCGGCGTTTTAGCAAAATCAAAGACGGCGAAGGTAAGCTGCCCGATATTCTCTTGGTCGACGGTGGCAAA